>DASRSL010000145.1:0-10810 GCA_035656495.1 Roseiarcus sp. | reverse complement strand
CGGCTCGAGCGGCGGCGTCGTCGCAGCACGTCTGTCTGAAAATGCATCGCGGAGCATTCTGCTGCTCGAGGCCGGTCCGGACTTCCCGCGAGAGGAAGAGGTGCCGCCGCTGTTCACCTTCAGCGGCGAGCACCATTGGCGGGGCGCCGGCGGGATCCCGGAGTTTGACTGGGACTTCGTCAACACAGACGGCGCCGGCACATTGGGGAGCCGCAGCTTACGAGTCCCACGCGGGCGCTTGGTCGGCGGTACGTCGATGATCAACGCGACGATCGCCGCACGCGGCGCGCCGTTCGATTTCGACCGTTGGGCCGCGTTGGGGAACAAAGGCTGGGCGTGGGCCGACGTGCTGCCGTTGTTCATCGCCATCGAAAACGACGTCAATTTTGGAGATCAGCCGATTCATGGGCGCGATGGGCCGATCGTCATTCAGCGCTATCGGCCCCAGAGTTGGACGCCCGTCAATCGCGCCATGTACGATGCATGTTTGGAACTCGGGGTGCGGGAAGCGCCTGACCTCAATGCGCTCGACGCCCATGCCGGTGTGGTCGGACCCATGCCGCACAACCGTTACAAGGAAGTCCGGCTGGGCACGCTTGTGACCTACATCCGGGCCGCCCGCGGACGACCCAATCTATCCATTCGCGCCGGTTGTCACGTCGATCGGATCATTCTTGAAAACAACCGCGCCAGCGGCGTCACCTACCTCGACGCCGCAACGGGACGGCAGACGGTATTCGCAGACGAGATCGTGATCAGCGCCGGCGTATACAACAGCCCGGCCATCCTGCAGCGTTCCGGCATCGGTCCGGCCGAATGGCTGAGGCCGCTTGGAATCGACGTCGTAGCCGACCTCCCGGTCGGACGCAACCTGACCGATCATCCGGGCTTTCCGATGCTGTTCAGGGCGGAAGGGTTAGGCGTAACCACCGGACGTTTCTTTGCCGCAAACGTACGCGGTCCGGCGAACGCGCAGGGCGAGCCGGAGTGGCAGACCCATCCGTTCCCCGTCGATGAGGAGGAGCATACCGCAGGCTTCTGGACATATCTGACGCGTCAGCAGGCGACAGGCGAAGTCCGCATCCAAAGCACGGATCCGACACGCGCGCCGCTCATCGATCATCGATACAACACGAGCCAGCGGGATCGTGACCGGTTCGCGGACGCTCGTTCGTTCGTCAAGGCCATGCTGGCGACTCGGAGCCTTCAATCGCACGGCGCCGTTGCGATCGACGATCTCGATAAGCCGATCGCCGAGGCGCTGGCTGAAGCTATGGGACCTGCGCATCATCAGGCGGGATCGATCAGAATGGGCCCGCCCGGCGATGCGACGGCGGTCGTTGGGCCTGACCTTCGTGTGCAGGGGTTCGATAACCTGCGCGTCGCCGACACCAGCATCTATCCCGACAACATCATGCACAACACCAATCTCACCGCCATCGTGGTCGGGGAAATGGCGGCGCGCTTCGTCGACTCGGGGCATCGCCTGAACTCGTGGCAGGACGAACAGCGTCAGACAGGTCATGCTTCGGCCAGGGTTCCATAAAGCGACGATTTGATCGAGGGCGACAGCGAGCTTTATGGCTGCGCCGGTTCCTACCGTTCCGATAAGAGCGCATCGGCCAGCACGCGGACTGAATGCACCGCGGCACGCCCCGAGAGATCGGCGATCTGATGCCGGCACGAAGTGCCGTCGGCGACGATCAGCTCCTCGGTCTTGGCCTTGCGCACGGCCGGCAGTAGGTCGGTTTCCGTCATGGCGCACGACACGTCCTGCGTCTCGGACTGATAGCCGAAGGCGCCCGCCATGCCGCAACAGGACGCGGTGATCGGCGCGACCGTCAGGTCGGGCGCTTGGCGTAGCGCCGTGAGCATGGCCTCGAAAGCGCCGAAGCTCTTCTGATGGCAATGGCCGTGGACATACGCCTTCGTCGCCGTCGGTCGAAGCATGAGCGAAATCTTTTCTCGCGCCATCCACTCCCCGAGAGTGACCGCGCGGCTCGCGAGCGCTCTTGCTTCGGGACCCGGCAGCAGGAACACGAATTCGTCGCGCAAGGTCAAGGGACAGGAGGGCTCGAGGCCGACGACGGGCGCTTCGCCCGCAAGCGCTGTCAGCGTCCCCCCGGCTTCGGCGCGCGCCTTCTCGATCAGGCCCGCCGCAAGATAGGTCTTGCCGCAGCAGAGGGGACGGCCGTCGTGGCGCGGCAGGACCGGCCTGCGTCCAGCGGCCGCGATGACCCGCAGCGCCGCTCGCAGATTCTCAGGTTCGAAATAGCGGTTGAACATGTCGGCGAAGAGCGTCACGTCGCCTGCGGCCACGAGCCGTTCGCGCAGCCCGATCCCGTGCCGCGCGGCGCGAGCCGCGGTCGCCTCGATCTTCATCTTGGCCATGTCGATGCCGGTCGGACACTCGCGCCGGCACGCCTTGCAGGAGACGCAGAGCTTCAGCGCCTCCGCCACGTCGCTCGAGGCCAAGGTCGGCGCGAGAGAACAGCACCTCGCCCTTCGTCTCCCGCCTGAGCCTGGCGGCGAGCTGTGTTTGTAGGCCCGGTTGCATGACGATGCATGCCTCTCAAACGCCGCAACGCCCTCTACGACTCTCGCTCGGAATTCAGGCTTCCCAGCCAGTCTAGAGCGGGTTCCGATTGACTGGAATGATCGCTCGCCATGACGCGGGCTGGAGTCCGAGCTCGGGCGCCCGTGCTTCGTTTGTCGGTCTAACTCCCTGTGCGCCTGGCGCCCCCGAATTCCCGGGTCATCGCCTCACCGGCCGCCAACACCGATTCTGCGAGGCCAGGCAACCGCTGATTGGTCAGTCGCATCACTGGACCGGCAATCGAAACGGCGCCTGGGGCCGAGCCGTTTTCGTCGGCGATCGAAGTCGCGATGCAGCGGAGGCCGGAAGCGACTTCCTCGTCATCGACCGAATAGCCACGAGACCGGACCTCGCGGAGCTCGGAGTGAAGCTTGCGACGGTGTCGCGCCGACATTCTTTCGGCTTCCGACGGGGTGTGCTTGGCGAGCAATTCGTCGACCTCGAATTCCGACATCCTTGCGAGGATCGCCTTGCCGGCCGCCGAGCGGTGCAGCGGCAAGCTGCCGCCTGGCCGCGAGATCGCTCGGATCACCTGCCGGCTTTGAACCTGGGCGATGCAGATCGCGTGCCCTCCGTTCGGAACGTAGAGATTGACCGTTTCCCCGGTCCTCTCCATCAACTGACGCATGAAAGGCATTGCGATCGGCGCGAGTTCGCGCGATCGCGCAAAGGCGTTGCCGACCACGAAAGCCCGGACGCCGACGCGCCATGTCATTGCCGCGGGATCGAAACGGACGAAGTGCTTGCGCTGGAGCGTCGTCAGCAGCCTGTGCGCGCTCGATGGCGGCAGGCAAACCGTCTTGGCGAGCGCCGAGAGAGACTGTCCGTCGTCGTTCTCCGCAAGCGCATCGAGCAGGGAAAGCGCCCGCAGCAACGACTGAACGCCGCCGTTACGCTCGATCGAGGAAATTGTTTTTCCCTTTCCAGGAGCTTCTTCCTCATGGGCATCGAGTCGCATCGACCTCTCCGGGGTTCCGCTATCGGGCATTCCACATCGTGAAAATCATTCTATTTTTGTTGCGTCAAGCGTGAGACCGTTCCAGTCTCGAGAAAAACGGAGTTTGCCATGCGGGTCGGCGTCCACAAGTTGGCGATGAGCAGCCCGAGTGACGTGTCCGCGCTCGAGCGGTTGATCGAGGCGGGAGAGGTGAACCCCGCGGAGATCGTCGCCCTGATCGGCAAGACGGAAGGCAATGGCGGGGCGAACGACTTCACGCGCGGCTTCGCGACGTTGTCATATTCGCTCGCGCTCGCCCGGCGACTCGGCGTGACGCCTGAAGAGGTCGCAAAGCGCGTGGCGTTCGTTTGGTCGGGTGGAACCGAGGGGGTGCTGAGTCCGCATGCGACATTGTTCACGCGCGCGCCGTCGCCGCCAGCGCGGGGCAAACGTCTGGCGATCGGCATTGCGGTGACGCGGGACCTCGCGCCTGAGGAAGTGGGGACCATGGTCGAGGTTCGTGCGGTAGCGGACGCGGTCCGCGGCGCCCAAGCCGAAGCAGGGATCACCGATCCGCGCGACGTTCACTACGTTCAGGTCAAAGGTCCGTTGCTGACGCCAGCCGCGGTCGCCGACGCGGACCGCCGCGGCGCGAAGCTCGTCACGCGCGACCCGAACGGCTCGAAGGCTTTTGCCCGCGGCGCGACCGCGCTCGGCGTCGCCTTGGCGCTTGGCGAAGTCGATGAGGCCGCATTGAGCGACGGCGTGATCGCGCAACGCATGGATCTGTTCTCGACGATCGCCAACACGTCCGCAGGCGGCGAGCTCAAAAACTGCGAGATCCTGCTGTTCGGCAATTCGGATGTCGCAGGAGGCGATCTCGGCATCGGCCATGCGGTGCTTCGCGACGTCATCGACGCGGACGGGGTCCGTTCGGCCGTGCGGCAGGCAATCGGCGACGCGGGCGCGGCGATCGATCCGCAGCGCATCGTCGCCATTTTCGCAAAGGCCGAGGCGCCGCCGAACGGGACGCTGCGCGGGCGGCGGACCACGATGCTTTCTGACGCGGACATCAATTATGAGCGGCATGCGCGCGCGGCCCTTGGCGCCGTCATCGCCTCGGTCACCGGCGATGCTGCGATCTTCGTGTCTGGCGGCACCGAGCATCAGTGCAGGCCGGGCGAAGCGCCGATTGTTGCAATTGTGCGCCTGTAAACGTTTGGGCGTGGCCCGCGTAGTGCTAGGTCAAGCCGATGCGAGCTCCGCCGAGGGCCGGTTGCCCGAGGGACTCGCGGAAAAAGGTGATCTTCCCATGAAGAAAACAACGAAGCTGCGCCGCCTGTCCTGCTCCGTCGCCGCCCTGATGCTTTTTGCTACCTGCCTCGGCGTCTCCGCCGCAAAGGCCGAGGACAAGGCCGCCATCCTGCTCCCGGGCAGCATCAATGATCAGAGCTGGAACGCGCTCGGCTACGCGATCCTTAAGAGCCTCGAGCCTCATGGCTTCAAGACGGCCTATTCGGAGAACGTCTCCGACGCCGACGAGGCCGAGGCGATGCGCGACTACGCGAGCCAACGCTATCTGATCGTGATGGGGCACTCCGGCCGTTTCGTTTCAGCGATGGAACAGGTTGCGCCCGATTTTCCCAAGACGCAGTTCATCGCGGTCAGCGGCAATGAGGGCCAGCCGCCGAACGTGATGTCGATCGACTGGAACAACGCGCAATTCGGCTGCCAGCTCGGCGTCCTTGCCGCAAGAATGAGCAAGACCCACAAGGTCGGCGGCGTCTACGGCTTGCAGGGCGTGCCCAATATCACCGCGCAGGCCGGCAGTTTCCGCATCTGCGCCACCAAGGCGGGCGCGAAGGTGACGGTCCTCTACATCAAGGACATGGAGGACGCGGCGGACGCGAAGGAGGCCGCGCTGTCGCTGATCGATCAGGGGGCGGATTTCATCACCGGGAAGCTCAACGCCGCGGAGGCCGGACTTGTCGAGGCGGCGAAGGAGAAGAACGTATGGGTCACCGGGCGCGGAATCGACCAGACCAAGATCGCGCCCAAGCTCGTGCTCACCAACATCGTCGAGGACTGGCCGGGGATGTTCGGCAGCACGGCCGATCAGGTCAAGCACGGCAAGCTTTTTGGCACGTTTGTCCAATATGGCTATGACACCGCGCCCGTGACCGGGGCGACCCTGCAATACGAGCCGGGCAAAGAATTCAACCCCGTCGTTCCCGCAGCGGTCACGAAGGAGCTCGACGATATGGCGGAGAAGTTCAAGAGCGGCGAGTTGAAGATCGCGCCGACCGAGAACGACGCGCGCGGTGGGAGTTGAGGCGAGAGCGCGCGTGAGCGCCGGCGCGGTTCTAAGCGGGTGCCGGCGAGTTGTGAACTGAGTCATCAAGGCCGGCGATGCCCGCGTTCCTGGAGATGCGAGGAATTGTCCGCCGCTTCGGCGGCGTGACCGCCAACGACGGCGTGGACCTCGACCTCAACGAGGGCGAGATCCTCGGTCTCCTCGGCGAAAACGGCTCGGGGAAGAGCACGCTGATGAAGGTGCTTTTCGGCATGATCGCGCCCGACGCCGGCCGGATCGTCTACCGCGGCCTGCCGCTCTCCGGCCATCGCCCGTCAGACACGATGGCGGCGGGCATCGCGATGATCCATCAGCATTTCATGCTGATCGAGGCGATGAGCGTCGTCGAGAACGTGATGCTGGGGTGGCCGGCAGCCGGACGGATCTTGAAACGCGCCGAGATGGCGCAACGCGTCCGCGAGGCGAGTCGCCGCTTCGGCCTCGATCTCGAACCGGACGCGATGGTCGCAGACCTTCCGCTTGGCCGCCGCCAGCGCGTTGAAATCTTGAAAGCCGTCCTGCGCGAGGCGCAGCTGCTGATCCTCGACGAGCCGACGTCCAATCTCGCGCCGAGGGAAGTTGCGGACCTGCTCACGATTCTTCGCCGGTTGCGCTCGGAAGGCAAAGGCATCATCTTCATTACCCACAAGCTGCCGGAAGTCCTGGAAGTCTGCGACCGTGTTGTCGTGTTGAGGGCGGCTCGCGTCTCGGGCGGCGCGAGAATCGGCGAGGTCACGAGGGCCCAACTCGCAGAAATGATGGTGGGGCATGACGTGACGGCGCCTCACGCCCATCGCTCGCCGACGAAAGGTCCCGTTCGCCTCAAAGTCGAGGGGCTCGAAAGCCCCGGTCTCGGCCCGCTATCGTTCGAAATTCGCGGAGGGGAGATTCTCGGCGTCGCCGGCGTCGACGGAAACGGCCAGATCGAGCTCGCTGAGACCCTTGCCGGTCTGCGCCGGCCCCGCGCCGGCGCGGTCATGCTTGACGGACGTGACATCACACACGCCGCAGTCGCAGCGCGGACCAAAGCTGGCGTCGCCTACATGCCCGCCGACCGGTCGTCGACCGCCCTCGTCAGGAGACTCTCGATCGCGGAAAACCTGATGCTGCGCGACAGCCGCGAGCCGCCTTACGGGCAGGGCATGTTTCTGTCTGTCGCCGGACTCCAAAATCAGGCGCGTCGGCTGATGAAGGAATATGACATTCGCGGGGAGGGGCCGAAAACGCCGGCGGCGAAGCTATCCGGCGGCAACCAGCAGAAGATCGTGGTCGCACGCGAGCTCGATCGGAAGCCTGCGGTGTTGATCGCCCATCAGGCGGCTTGGGGCCTGGACCCGGGCGCGACGCGGTTCGTGCTGGAGCGCGTTCTTGCTCTCCGGGAGGAAGGCGCGGCGATTCTGTATCTCTCCTCGGAGCTCGAGGAAGTGCTGGAGATTAGCGACCGGATCGCCGTGATGGCCAACCGCGGCTTCGCCGGCGTGACGATGCGCGACGGCGCGGACATCCGCCAGATCGGTCTTTGGATGTCGGGGCGCGCCGGATGACGGACACGGCGCCGAGTGCGCAGGATTCCTGGCTCGCGTACGTTTGGCCGCCGCGGCTCCGCCTCGCCAATTCGATGGCGGGGCGAGTGGCGGCGGCGGCTGCGCTTTCCGTTGCCTTGTCCGCGCTTCTCGTCGCGCTCTCCGGCCACAACCCGTACGCCGCTTTTGCGGCCATGCTGAAAGGCGCGCTCGGTTCGCCGCACCAGATCGGCTTTGCACTCAATCGGGCGACACCCTATCTGCTGGCCGGCAGCGGCGTCGCTCTATGCTTTCGAGCAGGCGTCATCAACATTGGCGCGGAGGGACAGATCGCGTTGGGGGGCGTCGGGGCTGCCGCCGTCGCCCTGCACTTTCCGGCGTCGCTGTCCGCACTCGCCGTCGTTTCCGCACTCGCCGGCGGCGCCGTGTTCGGCGCGCTTTGGGCCGGGCTCGCGACCGCGATCCATCTCGGCAGGCGGGTGCACGAGGTTCTGACGACTCTGCTGCTCAACTTCGTTGCGCTGCTGCTCGTGCAACAGACGCTGGCCGGGCCGCTCGGCCAGTTCGGCGCCGGCTTTCTGCAGTCCCCTGAGCTGCCGCGTGCGGCTTGGCTGTGGAAGGTCCCGGAATTTGGCGCGCACGTAGGTTTCCCGATCGCGCTCGTGGCGGCCGCTGCGCTGTCATTCACGGTCTGGCGCACCCCGTTCGGGTTCTCGCTGCGGGTCGCCGGCAGTTCGCGGCGTGCGGCCGCCTATGCCGGCTTCTCCGCGCCCGCCATCACCTGGAGCGTGATGCTGATCGCCGGCGCTCTCGCGGGGCTCGCAGGCGGCGTCGAGGCGCTCGGCGTCCAGCACCGCCTGATTGAAGGTTTTTCTCTGGGCTTTGGCTTCAAGGCCGTGACGGTAGCGCTGCTCGGAGCTCTGGAGCCTCTCGCGGTCGCGCCGGCGGCGCTGTTCGTCGGCATGCTGGAGGCGGGCGCCCAGTCGATGCAGCGGCAGATCGGAGTCCCCTCGGCGCTTGTCGTCGTCATCGAAGGACTCACCATGCTGTTCGTGCTCGCAGCCATGGTGCGGCGCGCATGATCGACTTTCTCGCCGCGGCGATCCGCATCGCGACCCCCCTTTTGCTTGCCGCGCTCGGGGGGATCCTGTCCGAGCGCGCCGGCGTCTTCGCCGTCGGCCTCGAGGGCATGATGCTCATGGGCGCCTTCGCCTCGATCGTCGGAGCCTGGGCCGCGCATAGCGCGCTCGCCGGTGTTTTGCTGGCGCTGGTGGGGGGCGCTACGATCGGCGTCGTTATTGCGATCGTGACGGTACGGTTCCGCGCCGACAATATGGTGACCGGCCTCACCGCCAACATCCTGGCTGCTGGTCTCACGAGCTATCTCTTGCGCGCGCTGGCCGGCGGAGGCAGGCCGATCGCCATCCATCTGACGCCTTTGCCGCCCTGGCCCATTCCGAAGCTGGACCAGATCCCGGTCGTCGGCCCGCTCCTGTTCTCTCTACCGCCTCTGACTTATCTCGCGATCGTCGGCTGTATTGGGCTTCATGCGTTCTTGCTGCGAACCCGGACCGGCCTGACGCTGCGCGCTACGGGCGAGAACCCGGAAGCGGCGTTCGCATCGGGCGCCGAACCGATGCGTGTGCGAGTCCTGGCGGTCGTGGCCTGCGGGGCGATTGCGGGGCTGGGCGGGGCAGTGCTGTCGCTTCAGCAAGTCGGGACTTTCACGGACGGCATGACCGGCGGACGAGGCTATCTCGCGCTCGCCTCGCTGATCGTCGCCCGCTGGAACCCGATCGGCGCTGCGCTCGCCTGTCTCGCTTTTGGGGCGGCGGAAGCGTTCGAGCTGCGACTGCAGGGCTTCGGCGTTCCGGTGAGCTCGTACATCGTGCAGATGGCGCCGTATGTCATCGCGCTCGCTGTCCTTGCAGGGCTGGGGCGCTCCTCGCGGATGCCAGCGTCGATCGGCCAACCGCTCCAATGGGATTGATGAGGCTTTTCATGACGGAGACTATCACCGACCTCGCTGCGGCGCTGCGCGCCGGCCGAGTGACCTCGGCGGCGCTTGTCGAGCGTTCCTTTGAGCGTATTCGCCGCCTCGACGGCCGCTTCAACAGTTTCGTCGCGCTGGACGAATCGGGCGCCGCCCGGGCAGCGCGCCAAAGCGACGCTCGACTGTCGCAGGGCGCGGCGCGCTCCACGCTCGAGGGGATGCCGATCTCGATCAAGGACAACATCCACGTCGCAGGCATGCCGTCGACCTGGGGCAGCCGCGCCCTTGCGGCGTTCAGGCCCCCAATCGACGAATTGCCGGTTTCGCGCCTGCGCGCAGCCGGGGCGATCGTGATCGGCAAGACGAATGTGCCGGAATTCACCCTCGAGGGCTACACGGCCAACGACCTCTTCGGCGTGACCCGCAATCCGTGGAACGGAGATCTGACGCCGGGCGGCTCGACCGGCGGCGGCGCCGCGAGCGTCGCGGCGGGTTTTGTCCCCGCCGCGCTGGGGACCGACGGCGGCGGTTCGATCCGTCGTCCGGCTTGCCACACCGGTCTTGTCGGCTTCAAGCCGTCGATAGGCCGCTGGCCGCGCATCGACGGATTTCCGGCAATCCTCACCGATTTTGAGACCGCCGGCGTGCTGACCCGCACTGTCGAGGATACGATGCTGCTCGATCAGGTCCTCAAGGGGCCCGACCCACGCGATCGCCGGTCGCTTTACGCGGCCGCCGAGCCGTGGCGGAGAGAGAAGCTCTGCGTACTCTATGTTCCGCGCTTCGGAGAATCGCCGGTTGATCCCGAGGTCGCGTCGCACGTCGCCGCCTTCGCCCGGACGCTCGAGAGCCTCGGGCACGAGGTCCGGGAGAAGCCGGTCTTCTTCGATCTGGAGGACGCCGCGCATATCTGGAGTGTCGTCTCGCGCGCAGGGGTCGCCTGGCTTTTGCGAGAGAACTCGTCTTTCGAGCCGCTGGTCGGCGCGTCAGCGCGCGCGATGGCCGCCGAGGGGCGCAAGATGAGCGGCGCAGACTACCTCGATGCGCTGGAGCGCGTGGTGGGCTTCCGTCGCCGTTGTGCGGAGCTGTTCGCCGAGGTTGAACTGGTCCTGACGCCGACTGCCGCGGCTTTGCCTTGGCCCGCCGCAACGGCCTATCCCGCCGCGATCGATGGGCAGCCGGCCGGTCCGCGTGACCATGCCGTCTTCACCGGCTGGGCGAACATTTCGGGCGTCCCAGCGATCAGCCTGCCGATCGGCGTCTCTCGTTCGGGGCTGCCCATCGGGGCGCAGCTCGCGGCGGGCTTTGGGGCCGATGATTCGTTGCTCGAGTTCGCGCGTGCGATCACACGCAAGTTCCCGCCGCCACCGCTTCCTGACATGGAGACGCCGCGATGAACGCCCGCTCC
>DASRSL010000144.1:0-1611 GCA_035656495.1 Roseiarcus sp. | reverse complement strand
TCCAGATGCCGCATGCCGTTCAATAGCGGGAGAATCGCCGTCCGCGGGCCGACGGCTCTCGCGAAGGACGCCATGGCGCCTTCGAGATCATAGGCCTTGCAACTGAGAAGGACGAGGTCGAAGGGCTCGTCGAGGCCTTCTTCGGATACCAGCGGCGGCGCCGGCGCGTGGAAATCGCCGAACCGGCTCTGAATCGAGAGGCCCTGTTTTGCGAGCGACGCAGCGCGGCGCGGGCGGACGAGAAAGACGACATCTCGGGCGGCCTGCAACAGTCGGCCGCCGAAGTAGCCCCCGATCGCGCCGGCGCCCACGACGAGAATCCTCATATCGCAAGTTCCTCCATTGTCGCGGACTTTCCGAGCGCCGCGATAAGCCGCTCCTCCCCTCCCTCGGAGGCGTCCGGCGCATCATCATGATGGCTAGCGGAGCGCAGCGCAAGCGACCTACAAACTGACGACGACGGAGGCGACGCCATCTGGCGCGTGACGTACACAAGGTAGAGTAGGCGAGCGCTCGAACTAAACCCCCTCTCCCGCCCTGCGAGAGAGGGATGGGGTGAGGGCGGCGCCGCGATTCTCGCTAAAAGCGGACCCTCACGCGCAAGCGGGAGAAGGTATTCGTCTTAGCGGTTGAACTTTGCGCTCGCTTCCGCCTTGGTGGCTGATGTCCTCTGACGCCGACGCGAGCTGAACGATAATGACAACCCTGCTGGCGGCCCTTGCTCTTCTTCTTTGGGTCTATCTGGCGGCGGGGCGTGGCGGCTTTTGGCATGCGGCGGAACGCGACGACGGCGGCCCCCTCCCTGAGGCGTGGCCCAGCGTGATCGCGGTCATCCCGGCGCGCGACGAAGCCGAGGGCATCGGCCAAACCGTCAGATCGCTGCTGCTGCAAGACTATCCCGGCTCGTTCTCTATCATCCTGGTGGACGACGAAAGTTCCGACGGCACGGCTGATGTCGCCGAGCGCGCGGCCGCCGAGGCCGGCGGCTCGGCCCGACTGACGATCATTCCGGGCGCCGCGCGGCCGCCAGGGTGGACCGGAAAATTGTGGGCGATGAAGCAGGGCGTCGAGCACGCGGACGCGGAGGGACCGGAGTTTCTGCTGCATACCGACGCCGATATCGTCCACCAGTCCGACGTACTGAGCCGCCTCGTTTCGCAGGCGCTCGTCGAGGGCCTCGCGCTTTCTTCGTTGATGGCCAAATTGCGCTGCGAGAGCCTGCCGGAGCGGGCGCTGATCCCCGCCTTCATCTTTTTCTTTCAGATGCTCTATCCCTTTTCCTGGGTGAGCGACCGACGAGGCACGACCGCAGCGGCGGCGGGCGGATGCATGCTGGTGCGCCGCGACGCGCTTCGTGCCGCCGGAGGCCTCGAAGCGATTCGCGGATCGATCATCGATGATTGCGCACTGGCTCGTATTCTGAAGAGGCGAGGACCGATACGGCTCGCCCTCAGCGAGCGCGTCGCCAGCATCCGTTCTTATTCGACGATCGGCGATATCAGACGGATGGTCGTCAGGTCCGCGTACGCGCAACTCGATTACTCGCCGCTGCTGCTGGCGCTCGCCGTGGCCGGCTTGATCCTGGTCTACGTCGCGCCCGTGCTCGCGACG
>DASRSL010000143.1:0-16636 GCA_035656495.1 Roseiarcus sp. | reverse complement strand
GCGGGAACTTTCCAACGCATCGCCGGTTTCAGCTTCGGCCGAGCGAGCCGCGCCTCCGCATGTCCAGCTCCGTCAACGTCCGCATTCCCGGTGCGCAGGCCGCCGCCTGTCGCATTCCGACTGACGCGCCGAGGCGGACGGGTCTTTTTCAAGCGCGCCACGACGCTGAACGTCGCCCCTGCACGCGCCGCAGTCCGGTCCGGGCTCGGCCCACGTTTACACGGAGGCCGACGGCGGCAGGAGGGGCGATCGGCGTGGCGTCGAGTTCAAGGAAGGACGCCGAGCCATTCGAGGTCGGGAGGTCAATCATGAAACATGTGTCACCGGTTGAAGCCGCGCATTCCGTTCGACTTGCCAGCGAACGGCTCGGCTCCGCACTGTCCACGTTCGGCGGCGAGCAGTTGCGACAGGCCCGGAAGAGAGCCGCGCTAAAGCTCCGTCTTGCCGCAGCGCTCCCGTCGCTTCCCGGAAGCCGTCGCCGCGCGGCGCAGGAGAGGGCCGAGCGCAGGCTCCACCTCGGCGCTGGAGTCCTTGCGGCCGCCGTGGCGACCGACAGCGCAGCCGAGCTTTATCGCGGTTCGTCCCAGAGCCAGGCGATGTTTGCGCCGCTCGTCAGCGCGGCGCTGTCGGTCGCCGCAGGGCTTCTCGGCGCGGCTGTCGCGGCGCCCAAGCGCATGCCGCGCATGCCGGTGCGGGCGGCGCTCTGGCTGACCGCCGCTGTCGGCGCCGCCGGGGTCGGGCTCCACATCTATGGCGTGTCGCGCAATGTGGGCGGCTGGCGCAACTGGAGTGAGAACGCATCGATCTCGGCCCCGCCGGGCTTCGTCGGCCTCGCGCTCATCGGGATGGCGGCGCTGGCGCTGATGGATGCGAACGACGCCTGACGAACTAAGCCGGCCAAGCGTTAGCCGGAGGGGCGGCGTCGCGCCGCCCCAAGGGTGGGCGAGACGCGCACCCTCCAATCCGCAGGCCTCTCGCCCTGGTCGCCCGCCTAGACGCCCAGATAGCGCTGCAGAAGGTCGGGCTTCGCCCGTATCTCGGCGGCCGGACCCTCATGGGCGATATGGCCGTTGTTGATGATGTAGATGCGCTCGGCCAATGCGAGGGCCGCCGCCAGATTCTGTTCGACCAGCACGATCGTCTGCCCGGTCCGCGCCAGCTCGCGGCAGGCGCCCACCAGATCCCGGACGATGACCGGGGCAAGCCCTTCGAAGGGCTCGTCGAGCAGGATGATCTTCGGATCGCGAATGAGCGCACGCGCGATCGCGAGCATCTGCTGCTCGCCTCCGGAAAGGTCGCCACCGCGGCTGTGGCGCCGCTCCATGAGCCGCGGGAAGAGAGCGTAGACGCGCTCGATCGGCCATTTGTTCTTGGCGGTCAACCCGGCAAGGACGATGTTCTCTTCGACGCTCAGGCTGCCGAAAATGCGCCGATCCTCGTGCACGAGCTGCATGCCGAGCCGCGCGATGGTATGGGCCCTCTGGCCGACAAGCTCGACGCCGTCGAGCTTGACGCTGCCGGTGCGCCGCGTGACGATGCCCATGAGGCTCTTGAGCGTCGTGCTCTTGCCGGCGCCGTTCCGGCCGAGAAGGGCGACCGCCTCGTGCTTCTCGACGCGCAACGAGACGTCGAAAAGGATGTGGCTCTCGCCATAGAAGCTGTTGAGTCCGCTGACTTCGAGCAGGCTCATGCCGCCTCTCCGCGAACGCCGCCGAGATAAGCCTCCTGCACCTTGGGATTGGTCCTGATCTCTTCGGGCGTGCCCTCGACCAGCACGCGGCCTTCCTGCAGCACCGTGATTTTTTCGACCAGCTCGAACAGCGAGTCCATGTCATGGTCGATGATGATCATGGTGCGGCCGCGCGCGATGGACTTGAGCAGCGCGACCGTCTCGACGCGTTCTCGAGGGCTCATGCCCGCCAGCGGCTCGTCAAGCAGGAGCAGGCTCGGCAGGGTCGCCAACGCCAGCCCGATCTCGACCCGCCGCTTCTCGCCGTAAGCAAGCTCCGACACCGGCGTGTCCGGCCGCTCGGCCAGATTGACGAGCGCCAGCGTCTGCTCGACGCGTTCGTCGAGGCCCGGAATGTTCCCCAGACTCCGGAACAGATCGAGCTTGAACTTGCCTCGGATCTGGCCCAGCGCGGCGATCCGTAGGTTCTCCCTGACCGTGAGGCGATCGAACAGCTGATTGATCTGATAGCTCTTGGTGAGCCCGAGCTGGCAGACATCCGTAACGCTCATGCCTGTGATGTCCCGGGCTTCGAAGACGATCCTGCCCGACGTCGGCGGAACCTCGCAGGTCAGCATCTTGAAGAAGGTGCTCTTGCCGGCCCCGTTCGGCCCGATAATGCCGCGTATTTCGCCGTGATTGACGACAAAATCGATATCGCTGTTGGCCACCAGTCCGCCATAACGCTTGGTGAGGCCGGTCGCTTGCAGAATCGGTCCGGACGTCTGGCTGGCGTCGCGGCGCAGAGGCGCCGCGGCGGCGATCGGGGCCGGGGCTCGGAAGGGCGTCGGTCCGGATTTCGTCTTGGCAGGCTCCGCCGGCTTCCTGTCGCCCGCCGCTAATCGATAGAGATCGACGACGGCGCCGACAATTCCGCGCCTCAGGAAGCATACGAGCAACACGAACACAACGCCGAGGACGAGCTTCCAGGTCGCTCCCAGATGGAGGGTGTTCTGGAAGAAATCGCTGAGATAGAGCCACACAGCGGCGCCGACCAGCGGCCCGAAGAGTGTGCCTGCGCCGCCGATCGCGGTCTGCATGACCAGCTGCCCCGACGTATCGAACATGAAAGCGTCCGGCGGCATGAAGCCCTGCATGACGGCGAGGAGGCCGCCGGCGAAGCCGGCATAGGCCGCCGCGACCACGAAAGCCGTGAGCTTGTAGCCGTGAATGTTGTGACCGAGCGCCGAGGCGCGCAACGGGTTGTCGCGGAGGGCGCTCAAGATCGCTCCCACTGGCGAGCGCACGATGCGAAGCGCGATAACGAGGCCGACGAAATACCAGAACGCAAGGAAGGCGTACATCGACGGGTCGCTGTCGAAGCGCAGCTTTGTGAAGCCGAGGTTGAAACTCGGCGTCGGCACGCCTGGCAGCCCGTTCTCGCCGCCGGTGAAGGCCGACAACGGATTGAACTCGGCGAAGAAGAACACCTCCGCGATCGCCACCGTGATCATGGCGAAATAGATGCCCGTCCGCCTGAGCGCGATCAAACCGACGAGATAGCCGACGGCGCCTGCAACCACGGCGCCGGTCACGATCGATGTGAGGACGTAGGGAAAGTCGGCTTCGGTCAGCAGATAAGCCGCAAACATGCCGCCGGAGCCGAAAAACGCCGACTGCCCGAACGACAGCAGGCCAGCGTAGCCGAACAGGATATCGAAGCCGAGCCCGAACAGACCCCATATCAGCACGCGGTTGATGGTGGTCAGCGAGAAGCCGAGATGCGGCAGCGCATAGGGCGCGGCTATCAGGGCGATGACCGTCAAGGCCTCGACTACGAGGGGACGCTTCGCTTTCATGGGAAGACCGCCGTCACTCGCGGCCCGCCGCGCCCAGGAGTCCATAGGGACGGACCACCAGCACAAGCGTCATCGCCACGAACAGCATGACGTAGGCGTAGCCTGGGTTGAACATCGACGTGATGCTGATGATCTCGCCGGCGAGAAGGCCGCCAAGCACCGCGCCCGGAAAAGAGCCGACGCCCCCGATGACGACGACGACGAAAGTCTGAACAAGGATCGATTCGCCGAGGTCGGGCGTGATCGAGACGACCGGGGCGTTGACGATGCCTGCGAAACCCGCGGCCATGGCGCCGATGCCGAAGACCAGCATGAAGACCCTGTCGACGTTTATCCCCAGCGAATCAACCATGACGGCGTCTTCAATTCCCGCTCGCACGATCATGCCGATGCGTGTCCGGTAAAGAACGAAATAGAGCGCCAGCAGCGCCAGCGTGACAATGCCGAGCAGAGCCAGCCGGTAGGTCGGATAAACCATGAAGCCGAGCGACGTGATGCCGACAATCGGCGGCGGCACCGTCTTCGACAGGCTGCCGAAGAAGAAGCGCACGGCCTCCACCAGGACGATGCCGAGGCCGAAGGTGACGAGAAGCTGGTCCTCATTCGGGCGGGTGTAGAAATAGCGGATGATCAGCCGCTCCATCAGCACCCCGACCAGCATCACGAAGAGCGAGCCGGCGATCACTGCCAGGGCGAACGACCCGGAATGGGCGTAGGCGAGCCAGCCGGCATAGCCGCCGAGCATGAACATCGCGCCATGCGCGAGGTTCAAAACGCCGAGGGTGCCGTAGATGATCGTCAGGCCGGAGGAGATCAGCGCGAGAAGCGAGCCGAGCACCAGCCCGTTGAAGCCTTGCGAAATGAAGGTCGCCCAGTTGACCACGTTGCCACTCGCGTCAAGGCTGATGAATGGCCTGTCCCATCGTCAGACGCCCGCCATCATGACAGGCGATCCGCCATCTTATGAGAGTCGAGTAGCCGGACATGGAAGACGAGAAACTGCTGTCTCGCGCCCGTTCGACTCGTTCGCCGTGGATACTGATGTCCTTCTCGGCACGTGGGCGCGGAGAAAGGGGCCCGAGCCTGTCAAGTGTAATCGCCAAGCTTGCAGCCAAAGGCGTCCGGTTTTTGCATCAGGGGCTCGCCTGGAACAACTTCGAGCACCTCCCAGTAGTCCTGATCGTTCTTCATGTCCTTCGGCGCCTTGCCGCGGACGATGATGACCGGGCGGATCAATTGATGGTCCTGCGGGCGGAATCGGACGTCGCCCACGAAGGACGGGAAGGTCTCGCCTTTCTCGTACTGCTTGATGACGTCCGGCGGGTAAAAGCTGCCGACCTCGGAGACCATGCGGGCCCAGATTGCAAACTGCATGTAGGCGTTCTCGGCGCCCCATTCGGGACGATAGTTGTACTTCTTGTTGAAGGCGTCGACGAACATCTTGGCCAGCGGGTACTTATCCTCGAGCGTCCACCAGAAGTCGGTGGCGGCGAAGACGCCTTCGGTGAGGTCCGGACCGACTTCCTTGGCGAGGAAGGGGATCTGATAGGGGATCACCATCTTCATCTTCGGGGTCAGGCCGAACTGCTTCGCCTGCTGCACCGACAGCACGGCGTCCCGACCCCAATTCACGTTTATGATGAATTCGGCGCCGGAATTGGCGATGTTGGTCAAATACTGGCTGAAGTCCTCGGTGCCGAGCGGCGACACCTGGTCCGTCACCTGGGTCCAGCCGCCCTGGGAAGTCAGGAAATCGTTCACCGACTTCGTCACCGTGTGGCCGTAAGTGTAGTCCGGCGTCATGAATGCCGCCTTCCGGTTTTTGCCGAAGTTCTTGAGCAACACGGGGCCGATCGCGTTGGCGGCGGTCTCGCCATAGAAGCACTGCCGGAACGAATAACGCACGCAGTCCTTGCCGGTCGTATCGTTCGAACCGGAGATGGCGACCAGATAGAGGATCTTCTCGCGCTGGGCGAACTTGTTCAAAGCCACGGCGACCGCAGACGAAGTCGAACCGGTCATCGCGATGATCTTGTTCTCGTTGATGAAGACCTGCTGTTCCTGCACGGCGTTGTTCGGCTTGGCGGCCGAGTCCGCGACGACAAGCTTCACCTGCTTGCCCAACACGCCCTTGGTCACCTTGGGCGCGATCTGCTTGATCAGGTCATGGCCGTCATTGAGGTGCTCGACGGCGAGCTGCATGCCCTTGAGCTCATCCTCGCCCTGCACCGCATAGGCGCCGGTACGGGGAACTGTAGCGCCGATCGTGACCGAGTCGCCCTGCGCGCCGGCCGGCCAAGTGCCGAGTGGTGGCTTGTCCTCCGCGCACGCCGCGCCGAGCTGACCCAAAAAACCGGGAATCAGGGTCGCGCCGACGGCGCCGGCCCCCAGCTTGAGCGCGCGGCGGCGTGAAACGCCTACGACTTCATTTCCGATCATGAACTCGGCCATGTCTTCCTCCCATGGAATTCTCATCAGCTTGATTGGAGCCGCGTGGCCGCCGCCCTCCTCCTTCCCGGCGATCGAACGCCGGATCTTCGAAGCGTCTTTCAGCCCCGAGGCGACCATAAGGTCCGGGCGGTGGATTTAGGGCAGCAGACCGCGGGCGCGTCAATGCAACTTTCGCAATACAGATGAACCCTGCAGGCCGGCGGAAGGTTCCGCGCCGCTGTTTGCCTTCCCTTATTCGCCCTCGGCGGCAGCGCGGCAAATGATAACGTTTGCTTCCAAGCGATGCGAGTCGGCGTGGCCGCTAAGGGAAACGGTCGTATTGCAACCCCGAACGAGTAGGCCGCGCGAACGATCAGCGCATTCGAACGGGTTCTCTTCGCTCGCGTCGCCTTGTCGTAGATCAGCCTCGCTTTTGTCGTAGATCAATCCGCCAGGAAAGCAACGCCGGTAAGATCCTGGCAAATGCCGACCGTGCAGGGTCGGGACCCCGATCCAGCAGGAGCCGGCTATCGGAGGTTGATCATGCGCAACTCGATTTCCAGGACAATCGTCGCCGGTATTGCGGCCCTGGCGATGACGGCGGCTGCTACGACCGGCGCCTTGGCCGCTTCCGGCGGCGTTCCTGGCGGCGGTATCGGCGGCTTCCATGGCGCCCCGATGGGTGGCGTTCGGCCCGGCGGCGGCGTTGGCGGCATCAGCGGCTTCCATGGCGCCCCGATGGGCGTGCGGCCCAGCGGAGCTTTCGGCGGCTTTCACGGCGCTCTCGTGGGCGTGCAGGCAGGCGGTGGCTTCGGCGCATTTCGTAGCGGCGGCTTCGGCGCCCTCGACGTCCATCCCGGCGTCGTTGGCGCATTGCCTCACCTCGGCGTCGGCGCAGGGCAGGCCCCGGTGTGGGCCGATGGCGGAGCGCAGGCGTCGGCGATTGGCATGGAGGCAATTGGCATGGCGGCGCCTGGCGATGGCGCCCGGGCTACTGGCGCCACGGCTATTGGCACGGCGGCTGGTGGGGGCCGGCCTTCGTCGCCGGCACTGCGGTCGGCGACGTCGGGACCTATCCGTATTATGATAGCTGCTGGGTGTATGAGCCGCTCTATGACGCCTACGGCAATTACCCGGGTCAGCAGTACGTGAACGTCTGCGCGCCTTAGGAACGGCCTTGCTGACAGGGAGGCATGGGCTTGAGGGCAAGGTCGTCCGGCCAAAATTTCATCACGCTCTGGATTCATCTGGACGGCGGGTCGTCGCCTCGGCCGAGTTCTCGCCGGAAAAACCGCCCTGGAGTCTAAGGTCGCCCCCAACGGCGCCTCACTAGGCGCCGGGACGGCCGCTTCGCACGCGACGATCCGAAGTCGAAAGGTCCGCACCGTCTTCGGCTGTCACGTCTTTCCCAGCGGGTGCAGAACAGGCATCGTCATGTCCAACGATCTTCGGTCTCCGACCGCCAAACTGTCCAAGCGCGAAGGCGCGCGATTCTCCGGTCGCTCCATCGTCGCGCTCGGCGCAGCGCTCGCGGCGTGGCCGGCGCTCGCGGCTCAGGATTATCCTCCCGGCCTGTTCGAAAATTCGCCGGTCGTTCCTTCGGGGCCGCCCGGGGCCACGGCTCCTTCCGTGTCGCCCGACGCCGCCGCTCCTTCCGGGCCGGCCGACGCCGCCGATCCGGACCCGCCGGAGGCCCTCGCCCCACTCGACGAATACTGCGCCGGGATCGACTCCCGGACCTTTCGCAGTCTGGAGGAGGTCAGGCGGGCCCACATCCGGTGCGATCGTGCTCACGGCGCGCCGCCCCTGTCGCCGCCCGGAGATCCATTCGATCAGTGATGCGGCGGTAAAACCGCCAACATTGTATTTCCGGCGTCCTGTGCAAGCGTTTCGTCAAGACACCCGATTGCGGCGCCGAGGGGACCGGGCGGCCGGGCTCTTCGGCTTCTCCAAGAACCCCGCTCCACGCGGAAAATTCCGCGCCGTTTCCCTGCCTGGCAAAAAATTCCCGCTTGCCCGCTCTGGGTCCTCCTTGCATCGGCGACGCCGGCAGGAGCGCCGCGAGGAGCCAGATTAGGCCGCGCGGACGAAAGCGTGCCGGCGGGCGGCGGCGACGCCGATGAGAATGACGATCCGGCCCGACTCGTCCAGCACCCGGATCTTACAGCCGGGCTCGTTGAAGCTCTCGGCAAGCCTTGCGATCTCGGGCCATGCGGCGCGGGTGTCCGGCAGCCCGATCGCCCGCCTCGCGGCGATCACGGCGCCATCCCGCAGCACTTCGAAATCGTAGGGGTGCATGCTCCGGCCTCGCCCGTTCGACAGGACCGCTTCTCTCCAACATTTCGATTGCGCTTTCGTGAAGATTGCCGCCGCAATCGAAGGGGCTCGGCGCTGGGAGGCGAAGGCGTTGGCTGTAAGGAAAAGGCGCGCCGAGGCGCCGGAACAGGATTTGGCGCATTCCGGCTTCCGGAGGGCAGGTCAGCCGCCGTCTTCAGCCGCTAAACTCCGGGAGAGAGGCTTCTTGCCGCGCATCCAAAAGTCTGAAAGCGCTCTTGACCTTCTGGCCGGAGACCTGATGAGCTCGCCTGCCGTCGTCGCCTCCGACAGGACTTCTGTTCGGGACGTCGCGCGGCTGATGCTGGAGCACGGAATCGGCGGCCTTCCGGTGATCGACGCCTCCGGCGCGGCGATCGGCATGGCGAGCGACGGGGACCTGATGAATCACCGGCGCGACGACCGTCGCCGAAACTGGTGGCTTCAGATGCTCGCCGACGGCGCCCCTCTGGACGACATGTTCGGTTCCGGCCTCGATCTCGCCGTGCGCGAAGCCATGTCGGCTCCCCTGATCAGCATTTCACCGGCGCGCCGGTCCAGGAGATCGCCGAGACGCTGCAGGCCCACCGCATCAAGCGACTGCCGGTGATCGAGGATGGCCGCGTGCGCGGGGTCGTCAGTCGGTCGGATCTGCTGTGCGTCGTCGAAAGTGTGCCGACGACCCGGTTCGAAGAGGAAAGCGGCGCGGGAATCCTGCGCTTTCTCGAGTCCATGATCGGCGGCGCATCGCTCCGCGGCGTAGTCGGCCGGGCGGGCGGCGGCCCGTTCGAGAAGGCGCCGGAGCCGGGGAAGCCGCCGGTCTTCTCCGCCGCCGCCTTTCGCAACAACGTCCGCGCGTTCAAGACGGAAAGCTTCGATCGCGAGCAGGCCGCGCAGCGCGAGGCGCAGCTCGACCACCGCCGCCAGATCAAGGCCCTGCTCGATCACCACCTGAGCGCGCAATTATGGCGCGAGCTGCTCGAACACGCCGAGCTCGCGGCGCGCGGCGGCGAGCAGGAGCTGATGCTGCTGCGCTTTGCCTCGGACCTGTGCATCGACGGAGGCCGCAAGATCGACGTCGTCGAGAGAGGCTGGGAACAGACGCTGCGCGGCGAAGCCGCCGAAATCTACGACCACTGGCGGAAGGAGCTCAAGCCGCAAGGTTCGGACTCGCCGCCCGCATCGCCAGCTACGACGATCCGGGGGCCATCGGCGACATTGGCCTCTACCTGACCTGGGGCGAATGAGGAGCGAGGACGGCTTCGAATCCTATTCTCGCGGCGATTGCCGCCTTCTGATCGCCGTCGGGCGTTCCCGTGACAATGGCGCAGAAGACATAGCCGATGCCGCGCACCGAACGGATGAGCGGATGGGCCGGGTCGAGGTCGATCTTCTTGCGCAGCCGCGCGACCAGCGTGTCGATCGACCGGTCGAAGTAGGTCCAGGCCCGCCCCCGCAACTCGCGCAGCAGCGCGTTGCGCGACAGCGTCCGGCCTGGCTGGCGAAGGAAGGCCGTCAGCAGATCGTATTCCGAAGAAGTGAGATCGACATGACGGTCCGAAGGGCTGACGCACTGCCGGGTTACGGCGTCGAGCGTCCAGCCCGCGAAGCGCCAGCGGCTCTCGCGCGGGGCTCCCGGCATCGGAACGCCGTCCGGCGTGAAGATCTCGATCTCCCCGAGCCGCAGGGCGCTTTCGATCGCTGCCGCGTCGGGGCCGTCGCCGGCGAGGACGAGGATGCGCATTGGACTGTCCCCCATCGATTCCGCCGTCGGCGGCGATTCAACGTCGAGTTGACTGAATCGTCGCACATGCTGAACGGCTGTCAATAATTGACGTTGCGGGAGAAGTTGAAATTATTTTCTTTGGCCGCGACCGACGATCATCTTCATCCGCCTCGGCCTGGTCCCGGCAAAATACATTTGCTTGATTGACGACTGGGGCTTCGTCCCTGAACTCCGATGTGGCGCGCCCCTGATCACGGCGTCCGCACTGGGCCGCTCGAGGCATAGATCTCCTGTTCCTGGCGGCCTTACCCTGCGGCTGGTCCGCGCCCATCCTGCGATCAACGGCAGTCCCATGATTACGAGCGGAAGCGAAACTGTGTAAGAACGGCGAACCTTGCGTCGGGTGATTCGGGCCCCAAAAACGATGCGCAGCATTCCCGTCGATGTGCTCAGGGCGTTCGTCGCCGTCGTCGAGGCACGCGGATTCACCCGGGCCGCGGAGGACCTCGGCCGCTCGCAGCCGACCGTGAGCCTGCAAGTCAAGCGTCTCGAAGAGCTTGTCGAAGCTCCGCTGTTCGAGAGGGTCGCCCGGTTCGAATTGAGCCCGGTCGGCGCGGTCTGCTTCGAATACGGCAAACGTCTTATCCGCCTGCATGACGAGATGCTGGAGGAAGCGGCTCTCCGAAAGGCTCCGCTCGGCAGGCTTCGAGTCGGCATGTCGAGCGAGTTCGCCTCCCGTCTGACGCCGCGCCTCGTTCATTTGCGGGCGCAGGCCGGGTCAGGGTTCGAGGTGATCACGGATGCGTCGGATTCCCTTGCGGCCGCCTTCCGGCAGAAGGAGCTCGACATCGCGATCGTCGTCGGGACCGGGCGCGAGTTCGACGACGCAGAGCGTTGGCGAGCGCCGCTCGGTTGGTTCGGTTCGGGCGTCAGTGCGCGGACTCGAAAGAAACCGCTGCCGCTCGTCGTTCCGCCGCAGGGGAGCGCGCTGCACGAGGCGGCGGTCGGGGCGCTGCGCGCCGCGGGGCTGGCGTTCGACATCGTATGCGCGAGCGGCGATTTGATGGTGCTCGCCTCCGCCGCTTCCGCCGGCCTCGGCGTTACGCCGATGATCGAGGGATTCGCCCCGGACGGATTGAAGCCGGTCGCCGACAAGAGCCTTCCCGCTTTGCCTCCGGTGACCTTCTCGCTGATCGCCCGTTCCCCTGCGTTGGCCTCGGCAGGCCGTCTGTGGGTCGCAGACGCTCTCGGTGCATTCGAGCCGCTGTAGGCCGCGGCGGCGCCTTTTGTCACAATTTGTCATGCAGCGCCGCGCCCGACGCATGGCAAAATCCGTCAGGTCCTTCGGATTGACATCGAGCGAGCGTCGGCCATGCAAAAGCGATCAAGGCGCGAAACTTTCTTCTCGACCCGCGGCCGCGGCGACGTCGTGCATTGCAACGAGAACGAAATCGCGCTGCTCGCCGAGTTCATGCGGCACGACTCGGTCGCCTCACTCGCCGGCGCCATCGCGGCGCGGCTGGGGGGAAAGGCAAGGCAGGCTGATCTGATCGCCCGGGCAGATCTCGATGCGAGGCAGGGCCGCGGCTGACGGCCCTCCAGCGCAAAGGAAATTAACCGAGGCGCAGCCATTCGCAGCTAGCGTTTCGCCGGCAACCGCATTCCTCGTCGCCGATGACCACTACGACCGCCGCCTACCTGTCCGTTGCGCAGAACCTCGCGCGCTATCAGGCGATGACCGCCGCCGAGCCGGCGGTGACCTCGGCCACCGCCTATTACCAAACGAACATCGGCAAGATGACGTCCATCCAGGACTTCGTCGGCAACTACCGGGTTGTCCTATGCCCTCGACGCCTATGGCCTCGGCGACCAGGTCAACAATACGGCGCTGATCCGGGAGGTGCTCGAGGGCGGAGTCTCCAATCCGAAGAGCCTCGCCAACACGTTGACCGATTCGAGGTGGAAAGCCTTCGCCGCGGCGTTCGACTTCGTTGGCAAGGGAGCGTCTTCCGTGTCGTCAGCGACCGCCGTCCAGGCGACGACCTCGAACTATGTCGAACAGCAGCTCGAGAGCGATCAGGGGGCGCAGGACGTCGGCGTCCAGCTCGCGCTCTACTTCCAGCGGGTCGCGCCGACCGTCTCCAATGAATATGGCATTCTCGCCGACCAGAACCTCTTCGAGGTCGCGCCGACCATCTTCGGTCTTTCACCTGGGACTAGCGCAACCGACATCGACGCGCAGGCGCATGCGCTGTCGCAACTGATGCCGCTCTCCGATCTGCAGGATCCCAAGAAGCTGCAGCAGCTCACCGAGCGGTTCACCGCGATGTACGACCTGACCTATGGGCCGGCCTCCGGAGCGACAACGTCGCTCAGCGTGTCCTCGGACAATTCGAGTTCGAGCGCGTCGGCCGCGTCGGCGATCCTCGCCGGCGTCATCGATCCGAACGGCCAAGCGATCGGCACGGGCGCTCACAGCTTTCACCAGTGCTCCGACCCCCATGTTTTCCGACGCGCTGATGTCGAGCCTGCAGAAGTTCGCGCTCGGCGGCTAGGGCAGCGCCGACAGCGAAGGACCCGGAGTAGGAAATCCTGCCCGATGCCTTGCCCGCCGGGGCTCTCACGCGTCCGCGGCCTTGCGGGAGAATCCGTCAGCCGAATTCGCTGAGAACAGCGAATTAACAGCGGTCCCTTTGCCGACGAGGGCGCTCCAACTCCTATTTTTTGGCGGAAACGCGGGCAAAATCGGGGGTTCGGCCGAAAAGCTCTCAGCGAATAGGAACAGCGAACTCGTTCGCCGTCTGAGCGAATTCTTTCGTCGGAACAGCGAATTCGAGACGCGTGCGCTTTTGAGGCCGAATTGGCTTGAAATCATTAGGCTCCCTGCCGCGGCAAGCCGCGCGCCCAAGCGAAAGGCCGGCGCAAGCGGCGCGCTGGACCCTGCCGCCTCATGCGCCCTAGCCAACTTGCCGAGCCCACAGCGCTCGCTTCGTCTCCCGAACCCGATGCGCTCTACGCGGCCGCCTGCCGTCTCTGGAGCGAGGGCCGGCGGGAGGCTGCGATTGCGCGCCTCGACGAGGCCTTGCGGCGTCGACCCGGCTTCGCCGCGGCCCTCAGCATGGGGGGCTACATGCTGGGCGAAACCGGCCAACCCGAGGCCGCCCTGCGCTTTTATCGGCAGGCGATCAAACTCGATCCCTCGCTCGTCGTCGCCCATGTCAACGCCGGCAAGCTGCTGTTCAACTCGGGTCAGTTCGAAGACGCGCTCGAGGCCTTCGAGGCGGCGACTGCGCTCGCGCCTACGGACGCCGACGCTTGGTCATTCCGCGCCGGCGCGCTGCGCGAACTCGGACGCCTGGAGGATTCGCTCGAGGCGGCGAAGCGCGCCCTCGCGCTTCGTCCCGACTTTCCCGAGGCCGCCATGGCGCGGGAGCTCGGAACCATGCTCGCCGGGCGAGCCATGACATGGTTCGCCCTCCCTGTTCGATCGGCGAGCTCATCGACAAGATCACGATCCTCCGCATCAAGGGGATGCGCATCGCGGACGCCGACAAGCTCGCCAACGTCCGCCGCGAGCTCGCGCTGCTCGAGGCGCTCATGGAGGAGGAGAGCCTCCGCGGCGCAGCTCTCGAATCGATCGTCGGCGAATTGGCCTCCGTTAAGCCCGACTTTGGGACGTCGAGGACGCGCTGCGGGTCTGCGAGCGTGAGAGCGACTTCGGGCCGCGGTTCGTGGCGCTCGCTCGCTCGCTCGGTCTACGCGATCAACGACGAACGCGCTGCGCTTAAGCGTGCAATCAACAGCCTGTTCGGCTCGGCGCTGGTCGAGGAAAAGAGTTACGCCTGAGGCTCAATCCAGAATGCCGTAGTAGCGCTCCCTCAGCGCGAACCGATCGCATGGCTTCATCCCGGATGCGAACTCATGGAGCCGGACCCCGATGACCGGGCCGCGGCGCCAGACGATGGTCCCGCACCGCACTTCGCCCGATTCGTCGATATGCACCGCGAGGCGCCGAGGCAACGGGACGTCGCGCGCCAGCGCGAGCCTCAGACCGTCGAGGGAACGGTCGCAGATCCGGCACTCGCATACGAACCGGAAAGCAGGATCGAGCGCCTTGGCGGAACGCAGCCGCGTGGATTCCCGCGCGCCGGCGCGCCGCTCTCGGGCGCGATTTGCGTGAAACGCGTCATCCTGCCAGACGACCCGATAGGCGACCTGGCCCCGGGCGGCCACCGCTTCGTCAAGCCGGCGCGCTTCATCCGGGCCAATTCGCCAGCGGTCCTGCCTGACGCCTTCGAGCATCCGGGCGGCAGGCCGAGCGCGGCGATGGCGGACGCTGTTGCGCGCGTTTAGGTTTGCGTTAACCATTTAACCGATACATAAGACAATAAGGTTCGAACATAGGAGTCAGCCATGGTGATTCAGTCATGTTGCCGAGGGCTTCTTGTGTCGAAGCCGCTGGGTTATTTGTAATACATCGACAATTCAACAAAGACTAAATCCAAACCCCAACACGGAAGAATACCGATTAAAGGCGTAAACTGTTCGCCTTCCGCAGAGTTTGACTTGTGCTTAGCGTATCCGTTGTGCGTCAGCGTAGAGGACAGCGAAGGCTGTCTATATAGGCCCTCGGAGCTGAATCATGTATATCATCATCGACGATCGCGACATCGTGTCGGGCGGCTACGCCAACGGCCTTGACCGGGAAGGGGTGTCGTCCACCGGCATCGAGGCGTCGGAATTTCGCGAGTGGATCGGCAAGATCAGCGAAGCGGACATGCAGGCGGTCGAGGCCTTCCTGATCGGTGACTGCGGAGAACGTGAGGCGCTGTCGCGCATGATTCGCGAACGATCCGACGCGCCTGTTCTCTGCCTCAACGAGCGGCAGTCGCTCGACGACACGCTCGGACTGTTCGCCGCCGGCGTCGACGACGTCGTTCGCAAGCCCGTGCACGTGCGCGAGATTCTGGCGCGAGTGGGCGCGATCAACCGGCGGGTCTTCGGCGAAAAGGGTCATGTGTCGGTCGGCGACCTGAGCGTCTATTTCGACGGGCGTGAGCCCGAAGTGAACGGCGAGCCGTTTCCGCTTCCACGCAGAGAACGGCGCATCCTCGAATTCCTGCTGCGCTGTCGCGGCCGGCGGATCAGCAAGACGCAGATCTTCAACGCCGTCTATGGGCTTTTCGACGAGAACGTCGACGAGAACGTCATCGAGAGCCATATCAGCAAGCTGCGCAAGAAGCTGAAGCAGCGCTTGGGGTTCGACCCAATCGACTCCAAGCGCTTTCTCGGTTACTGCATCGACAAGTAATCGGCCAAACTTGAGCCCCAGCCTGCGCGAGCGCGGGGCCGGGGCTCTTGCCTTTTGCCGCGTTTTTGCCGCGTCTTCACCGCGTGCTGTTGTTCCGCGCAGGGCAAGCGGCGCGATGGGAGTCTCGCATTAGCCGCCGAATAGCTTGAGGATCAGCGCCGCGTTCTGGTTGGCGACCGACAGGGATTGGATGCCGAGCTGCTCCTGCGTCTGCAGCGCCTGCAGCCGGGTGGAGGCCGTGTTCATGTCCGCGTCGACGAGGCCTGAGACGCCGTTGGCGTAGTTGGTCGTGAGCGAAGTGTTGAACGTGTTCGCCGTCGTCATCCGGTCCTGCGTGGCGCCGATCAGCGCGGCGTAGTTGGTGACGGCGGCGAGCGCCTGATTGACCGCGTTCAAGCCAGCCGCTGCGGTCGTGGACCCCCCGATCTGGAAGGCCGTGCTGGCGCCGGTGGGGTCGATGCCGCCCTGGGTCAGGAGGTTGGTCGTTCCCGACGTCGTGACGGTGGTCGAAACCGCGAGAGGCGAAGCGGTCGCGAAGGTGAGCGACGTGTCGGTCGTGGAGTTGTTCCCGTTCGCGTCGAGCGCGGTGTAAGTCGTCGTGGTGATGTTCCCGTAAAGGTCCTGGGACTCGATCGTCAGGGACGCCGGTCCTGTTCCGCCATCAGTGGTGATGACGTCGGCGCCGAAGCCGAGCGTGGCGCCATTGGCGCCGGCCGCGTAAACACTCTGGAGCTGCGCGATCGTGGCCGAGTCCGTGATCGTCGAATTGGTCGTCGTCGTGGTGGGCGTCGAGGTGGAGCCGCCAGTGAGCGCCTCCGCGGCGAACGAGATGGTGTTCACCGTGCCGCCCGTCGAGCTCGCATTGAAGCCGGCGACGAAGCTCAGCGTGTTCTGGGTGCCGTTCAGGACGTTCAAGCCATTGAAAGAAGCGGCGTTGACGGAGTCGGTGAGCTCTTTGCCGAGAGAGGAGAGAGATGTGTTGATGTTGGCGATGTTGGCGCCGGGATTCTGGGCCTCGGTGAGCGCCGTCGCCATTGAATTGAGCGTCGTGATGACGGAATTGATCGCGGACGTGGCGGTCGACAGGACCGACTGCCCCTCCGACAGCGCGCTTTCGGCCGCCGTCACGATGCCGCTGTCATTGTTGAGCTGGGTCGCGATCGACCAGTAGGACGAGTTGTCCGCCGCGGTTGCAACGCTGAGGCCGGTCGAAACCTGGTTTTCCACGATATCCAGCGATTGCTGCGTCATTTGCAGGGACTGCAACGCGCTCAGCGCGGCCGAGTTGTTGAGAATTGAACTCATGAAGGTGCTCCTGTCGGAAATGG
>DASRSL010000142.1:0-9862 GCA_035656495.1 Roseiarcus sp. | reverse complement strand
GCCGGCGAAGGCCGGGTGAGCTCGCGTAAAAACGCTGCCCATGTCATGGCCATAGCGCCGTCTCCTGCGCCGTGACGGCCGCCGTTTCAGCCGGCTCAACCGTCGCGGGCAGGTTCGGAGGCTCGTAGGGCGTGTTCGGCTTGCCGTAGTCGGTGCAGGGCCGCCCACGCTTCTTCAAGACCGACCAGTGGACGCGTTCGTTGACGTGAACTCGGGAGGGGTCTCTCACATTGGCGAAAGCGCCGTGATGGATGGCGTCGGGCGAGAGAACGACCCGCTCGTGCGGGAACCTCTCGTCGATGATCCAGCCTTTCGACGAGTCGACGACCTCGCCGTCGACGTTCGCGCCCTTGGTCATTTGCCTGACCGCCTCGGCGTCGAACTCGAGGCCGGTCAGGGCCTCGATGCGCGCGATCATCCAGACGAGGGCGTCATCGGAAAGCCCGGTCTCCGCATAGCCGCCGCCGACATTTGAATGAACGCCGGCGAACCATGTCTGCTCGACATGCGCCTTCGGCGGCTTGTCCTTCGGCGCGGTCCAGAAGGTCGGGACGAACGGGCGCCGACGTTCGTCCACCGCCAGCGCGTGCAGGCCGACCTCGACGGCGTCGCCGATCGCCGTGTCGTGGAAACCGAGGGTCCAGAGCGCCCAGTAGCGCGCGAGGGCGGCGAGGCCGAAGCCGGCCGGCACGCCGTAGGAGCCGACAGTGTCGAACACCGCGACGCACTTGATCGCGCGGTCGGAATGGAACGCGTCCTGCGCGGTCCTCTCCCGATAAGAGGCGATCGCCGCCTTGTCGGTCGCGCCCGCGGATTGCGCCCCGCTCCGGACAGCAGGCTTGATGCGGTAGTGGGCCCACGCCGCCTCGAACGTCGGTTTGTCTTTCCGGCGCTGGATGCCGGAGGCGCCGATGAGCCCGGCGAGCGCCCGCGCGGTATAGGCGCCGCGTGAGAATCCCACGAGGTAAAGCTCATCGCCGCTTTCGTAATTCTCGACGATGGACTGGTAGGCCTCCTGTACGATCGCCTTGAGGCCGATGCCGATTGCGCCGCCGAGCCAATGCTTGAGGAAATCGGGCTCAGCCCCGACCCCCGTGTGATAGAGGGCGCGCTGCTCCGTCCCATCGGCGGCGCGGGGCTTGATCAGCGGCGCTTTGATCTTCTTGTTGCGCTGATCGAGCTTGGCGATGTTGGTGTCGAGCGGCGAGTCCTCGTTGCACCACGTCCCGTCAATCAGAATGACGATCCTCTTCATGGTCGTCTCCTCGAACGGCAAAGCGAACGCCGGTCAAGAGCTTATCGCGGCGCATGGCGGATGCAAGCCGGTCAGCCGGTCGGGTTCGGCGCCGCGCGCAAAGGGAACGCGAGCGTCGCCGCGGCCAGCCCCAGCAATTGCTCGGCAGGGCCGCTCAGCACGCGCGGCGCGACGGAGCCGACTGCGGCCAAACCTGCCGCGACCGTTTCTTTGGCTTGGGACGCTTCCGCCTCACGCCGCCCGGGCCGCGCGCTCGGGCGCGCCTCGATAGGACAAGGCCTCGGCGAGATGGGCCCGCCTGACCGGGCCGCCGCCGTCGAGGTCGGCGAGCGTGCGGGCGAGCTTCAGGACGCGATGATAGCCGCGGGCGGACAGGCGCAGGCGCTCCGCCGCGTCGCGCAAGAGGCGGAGGCCCGAATCGTCCGCTTCCGCGATCGTCTCGACGGCGCTCGCCGGCGCGGCGGCGTTGCAGGATACGCCGTCGAGGCCGAGGGCGGCGAAGCGGGCGAGCTGGACGTCGCGCGCCGTCGCGACCCGCGCGGCGACCTCGGCCGAGCCTTCGCGCGGCGGCGGGGTCATGAGGTCGGCGGCCGTGACTGAGGGCACGTCGACGACGAGATCGAAGCGGTCGATCAGCGGCCCCGAAAGACGGCCGAGATATTGCGCGACGCAGCGTTCGTTCGGCATGCGCTTGCAGGCGTAGCCCGGCTCGTTGGCCTGCCCGCAGCGGCAGGGGTTCATCGCGGCGACGAGCTGGAAGCGGGCCGGGTAGACGACGCGGTGATTGGCCCGCGCGATGGCGACCTCGCCCGTCTCGATCGGCTGGCGTAAGGAGTCGAGGACCTGCGGCTGGAATTCCGGCAGTTCGTCGAGGAAGAGGACGCCGTTGTGGGCGAGCGAAATCTCGCCGGGCTTGGCGTGCGTTCCGCCTCCGACCAGCGCCGGCATCGAGGCCGAATGATGCGGCCCGCGGAACGGGCGCCGGTCGGTCAGCGCGCCGCCGGAGAGCGCGCCGGCGACAGAGTGGATCATCGACACTTCGAGCAGCTCGCGGGGCGTCAGCGGCGGCAGGATCGAGGGCAGGCGCTGAGCCAGCATCGACTTGCCGGCGCCGGGCGCGCCGCTCATGAGGAGGTTGTGGCCGCCGGCGGCGGCGATCTCGAGCGCGCGCTTGGCGCTCTCCTGGCCCTTGATGTCGCGCAGATCCGGCTGCGGCCCGGCCGGCGGACGCATGGCGGGCTGAGGCCGCGACAGCGTCTGGCTTCCCTTGAAATGGTTGGCGAGCTGGATCAGAGAGCGTGGCGCGAGAATGTCGAGGTCGGCCGAGGCCCAGGCCGCCTCCGGGCCGCACGGCGCCGGACAGATGAGCCCCTTCCCGGCCGCGTTGGCGGCGATCGCGGCCGGCAGCACGCCGGCGACCGCGCTGACCGTTCCGTCGAGCGCGAGTTCGCCGATGACGGCGTAGCCCTCGAGCGCGTCGTGCGGCACGGCGCCGATCGCCGCCATCACCCCGAGCGCGATCGGCAGGTCGTAATGACTGCCCTCCTTCGGCAGGTCGGCCGGGGCGAGATTGACGGTGACGCGTTTTGCCGGCAGCGCGAGGCCCGAGGCGATCAGCGCCGAGCGGACTCTTTCGCGCGATTCGGCGACCGCCTTGTCGCCGAGGCCCACGATGGTGAAGGCGACGTTCCCGGAGGCGACGTGCACCTGCACATCGACCGGGCGGGCCTCGACCCCCTCGAACGCCACGGTCGATACGCGCGCCACCATCTCCGCCCCCTTTTCGAGCCGAACATTTGCAGAACGGGAGGCGAAGCGCAAGGGAAAAGTTGACGCCGTGAGCCCCGATCAGCGCTCGGCGCCGCCGAACTCACTGGTCGGCACGGGGCTCAATGCCAATCACGCGACCATCGGCATCAGTCGCCAATCTTCCCCTCGACTGGTCCAATATGACCAATTCGTTACCGAATGGGTCGCGCACGCGCGCACACCGCCCGATCGCAATGTCGAACGGCGGTTGGACGGACTCACCGCCCGCGCTCATGAAGGCTGTGAAAGCTTCGTCGACGTTGGCGACGAGCATGTCCGTCTCCGGGCCAACCTTCAGGTGGACGACCAACTCCGTATCAGTTTCCGGCAGCGCGAAACCGACCGCTTCATCGCTTCGCCACAGCAAGCGATGGCCGAGCTTGTCCCGCCAAAAACAGATGGCGGCGTCAAGATCGGCGACGCGAAGCAGGTGATTGTCGATTTTTCGAAACAGGGGCTCCTTGTCTCGCTTGCACATGTGATCTCTCCGGGTCTCCCTCTGCGCGGCGGCCTCCGACGCCCGCCAAATCAGTCAAGCTTCACGCCGCCGCCATCGGCCCGGGCCGCGGCTCCGCGAGGCTTCGGCTCGCGCTCATTGCCTGCTCTGCGCCTTGCGCCGGTCGAACAGCTTGTCGTCTTTCCGGTCGAGGCCACGCTCCTTCAGCGCGAGCAGCACGTACGCCCCCGCTGTCATGTGCGCGTCGGCGGCGAGACGAAGCAACTGCATGTGTCCGATCGTGTTGTAATAACCGGGTCGCGCGCGTCCGGAGGTCGGCGCGCCCCAGGGCGCGGATCGGCCGGAGACGACCCGCGAGGCGTCAAGGCCACGCGCAAAGCGAAGATCTCCGACCGACGCCAGGCAAGGCTTATCAGGGTCGGGCGCAAGAGGGGACGGCGGTTTCGCGCCGCGCCATTCCTCGACATCATGGCCGGTGACCGCGAGGACATAGTCCTGCGTCTCGAGCGGCAGGACGCCCTTTCCGGCGAGCCAGTCGGCGAGCGCGTTCGGCCCGGCGTTGTAGGCGGCGGCTGCGAGGCCGAGATTGCCGAAGCGCCGGGCGAGCTCGGCGAGAAGCGTAGCGGAGGCGGGGATCGCGGCGGCCGGATCGAACGGATCGGCGAGCCCACGGTCGGCTGCGGAGCCCGGCATGAATTGCGCGACTCCCTGTGCGCCCGCAGGACTGACCGCGCCGGAGTGGAAGGCGCTCTCCCGCCAGATGAGCCGGGCGAAGAAACCGACCGGCAGCCCTTCTTGCCTGGCCGCGGTCTCGACGATCCCGCAGAGCCTCGCGAGCGCGTCGTCGGTCGACGGCGCGGCCTCGGCCGCAAACGCCGGCGCCGCCGACGATGCCGCGACCGCGGCGATGAGCAAGGCGCCGATGCGCCGGGATCCCCTCACGCGGATCTCGCCGCTCGCCGCTCCACTCTCGCTGCCGGGTGCGGTGGTTTGAGGCTTCAAGGTGTTCCCGCCGGACAACGCCCGCCTCCTGCAATCGGAACGAGATGGCCTCCCCCGCGCCCGCATCGCCCGCCTTGTCGTCCTCGGCCCTTCCGTCACGGGTCCTTGCGCGCGCGCAACGCCGCCCTCAGCCCAACGGCCAGCCGCGCCGCCAAGGCCGTCGAGGCGGCCGCGTCAGCCACGATAGCTCCGGGGTCCGGACTGCCCACCACAATGCGGCGCGTTCCTCCTCGGCCCTTGGCGGTCGCGCCCTCGCGCGCGCCGCCCAATCAGCGGGTGCAGCATAGCCGGCGCGAATCGCGTTCGACTGCGCCTGGAACTCTTCCCATTTGGACCAGTCCCCGTTGGCTTTCAGGCGCGCTTTCTCCATGGCGATGTCCGCTCGGACCAATTCCCATTCCACCGGGTCGAGGGCTTTGTCTGGCATCGGATCAATCCTTCCTGGGACAGATGATTCTCTCGCCCGTCCTTCCGCCGGCCCCGAGTAAACGCGCGAACGTCGAGGATGTCCCGCGTTTTTTCGGATTGTGCCTCAGCGCCTGCAGCCGGCGACGGCCTCATGGGCTCTGCCGCAGCGTGCCGGCGAGGCTTCGGCTGATCGGAATTCGGGAGGCATGGAGAGCGCGGCAATCGAGTTACGGCAGCTTCGGCGGGGCCGAGCGCACGATATGTGGCGTAGGGATCCTGCAGGGGCGGGCCGCAGCTCCTGGCCTGGCGAGAAGGTGGCAGGATGGGGCCAGCCGTGAGAATTTCACGGTGGGCGCATGTCTGCGAACCATGATGAGCGGGTTGGCGTGCCCCAGCGCGGCGAAGGCGCTGCAAGGCAAGACGCAAAGCGCGAGCACGACGGCAACCTGTTTCATCGTGACCATGTCTGCACGGGGTAACGCGGCGCGCAAGCCGCGGTTCCCCGCCGTCATGAGGGCGGCGATCCGCGTCCAGTATGGCGTGGGCAAAGGCGAGAAGGTCTTGGGGATTGAGGAAAACGACGTTCCGTCCGCCGCGAGTCTGAGCTTCGTGATTGCCGCGGCCCGGCATCTTCAATAAGCTCTCCGAATTCCAACGTTCCGGAGGCGCCCATGCCCTCGCTTCGCCTTGCGCTGATCATGACGCTGGTCCTTTCGGCCGGCGCGGCCTTCGCCCAGAACGCGCCGCCCGCGGTCGCGCGGGCGACGATTGAAAGCGTCTCCGCCGACGGCGCCAGCCTCTCCGTGAAAACCCGGGCAGGCGAGGAGAAGACGATTAGGCTTAGCCCCAAGACGCGCCTCGTCCTCGTGGTTTCCGCGACGCTCGCCGACGTGAAGCCCGGCGCCTTCGTCGGCGTCGCGGCGATGCCGGGCGCGAACGGCGAGCAGAAGGCCATGGAGGTGCACATCTTCCCCGAGTCGATGCGCGGAGCGGGGGAAGGCTTCCGCGCCTACGACCTTAAGCCCGGCAGCACCATGACCAACGGCAACGTCAATGCGCGGGTCGATAGCGTGAATGGACCCAAGCTCACCGTGACTTACAAGGGCGGGCAGCAGACGATCGTCGTCGACCCCAAAACGCCGATCGTCGCCTTCGAGCCGGGCTCGCGAGAGGCGCTCAAACCCGGCGCCGCAATTGTCGCCCGCGGGCCGAAAGCGGACGACGGATCGATTAGCGCGGCGTTCGTGCTGATCGGCAAGAACGGGCTCGTCCCGCCGTTGTAGGGCGAAGCATCCCCCTCTCGCAACTGGAGAGGGGGGTCGCGGCGCCGATTTGCGCCCGCCGCGTCTCCTGTGTTAGCAGCTGACACCCATTCCCCGGGGGCAACGGCGCATGAGCATCGATCCGGCCACGACGCAAGAGTCGTCCGCCCATGATTCGGTTTTTACCTTCGTTCTCATCAAGCCCACCCACTACGACGACGACGGCTATCCGATTCAGTGGTTCCGCTCGGCCATGCCGTCCAACACGCTCGCCTGCATGTACGGCCTCGCCGAGGACGCGCAGCGGCGCGAGGTTCTCGGGCCCGGCGTCGAATTCGCCATCGAGACCTACGACGAGACCAATCGGCGCGTCGTGCCGAGCCGGATCATCCGCGACTTGAAGCGCCGCGGCGGACGGGCGCTCGTCGGCATCGTCGGCGTGCAGTCGAATCAGTTCCCGCGCGCGATGGACATCGCCCGCGAATTCCGCGCCGAGGGCCTCGCGGTCTGCATCGGCGGCTTCCACGTCTCGGGCTGCATCGCCATGCTGCCGGAAACGCCCGCCGAGCTCAGCGAAGCGCAGGCGCTCGGAATTTCGCTTTTTGCGGGGGAAGGGGAAGAGCATCGGCTCGACGTCGTGCTCAAGGACGCGTGGAACGGGGAGCTCAAGCCGCTCTATGATTTCATGGCCGAGCTGCCCGCGCTCGAAGGGGAACCCGCGCCGATCCTGCCGCGCAAGCATGTCGAGCGCACCACCGGCCATTATTCCTCGATCGACCTCGGCCGTGGCTGTCCCTACCAGTGCTCGTTCTGCACGATCATCAACGTGCAGGGGCGCAAGAGCCGCTTCCGCAGCCCCGACGACCTCGAAAAGATCATCCGCTACAACAAGGCGCAGGGCATCGACCGGTTCTTCATCACCGACGACAATTTCGCTCGCAACAGCGACTGGGAGAAACTGCTCGACCGGGTGATCGAGCTCAAGGAGCGCGAGGGCATCCACGTCGGCTTCACGATCCAGGTCGACACCCTCTGTCACAAGATCCCCAATTTCATCGAGAAGGCGACGAAGGCCGGCGTCCGGCGCGTGTTCATCGGGCTCGAGAACATCAACCCGGACAATCTCATCGCGGCCAAGAAGCGCCAGAACAAGATCACCGAATATCGCACCATGCTGCAGAAGTGGCGCGCCCACGGCGCATTGACCTACGCCGGCTACATCCTCGGCTTTCCCGCCGACACGAAAGAATCGATCCTGCGCGACGTCGAGATCATCAAGCGCGAACTGCCGCTCGACATTCTCGAATTCTTCTTCCTCACGCCGCTGCCCGGCTCCGAGGATCACCAGACCCTCTTCAAGAAGGGCGTCTGGATGGATCCCGACATCAACAAGTACGATCTCAACCACCGGGTGTCGCACCATTCGACAATGTCCGACGCCGAATGGGAGGAGGCCTACCGGGACGCGTGGCAGGCTTTCTACACCTTCGACCACATCCGTACGATCCTGAGGCGCGCCGCGGCGATCCCGAACGGCAGGCCGAAGCCGATCCTGAGCACGATCGGCTGGTTCAAGCTGATGACCGACCACGAGGGAGTCCATCCGCTCGAAGGCGGCGCCTTCCGGCTCAAGTATCGGCGCGACCGGCGTCAAGGCCTGCCCCTCGAATCGCCTTTCGTGTTCTATCCGCGCTATTGGGGCGGAATCGCCGTCAAGGCGGTAAAATACCTCGGGTTCTTTCTCGCGACGCGACGCATTCTGAAGGAGGTTCTCGAGGCGCCCGACCGCTGGGCCTATAGCGACCTGGCCATCGAACCCCCGAAGGCGGACGAGTTCGAGGCGCTCGATCTCTATCATGCCACGACCGGCGGCGAGGCGGCGCTCGCCCGCAAGAAGCTCGGCGACAGCATCCGCGGGCCGGCCCAGGCGCCGGCGGCTGCGGCCGAATAGCCGGGCCTTTCGCAAGGACGGAAGACAGCGGAGTACTGCCTCATGCTGGTCGACGGCAAGTGGACCGACGCCTGGCAGCCGGTTCAGGCGACCGACGCCAAGGGCGGCTTCGTCCGCCAGGCCTCGAAGTTCCGCAACTGGATCACCCCCGATGGCGCCGCCGGTCCGACGGGGACCGGTGGCTTTCGCGCCGAGACGGGACGCTACCATCTCTATGTCGCACTGACCTGCCCGTGGGCGACCCGCGTCCTTATCGCCCGCAAGCTGAAGCGGCTCGAGGACGTCGTCCCGATCTCGATCGTCGAGCCGGCGATGACCGAACAGGGCTGGCGCTTCGGCGACTGTCCCGGATCCACCCGCGATGCGGTCAACGGCGCGACCCATCTGCACGAGATCTATACTCGGGCCGACGCCCGCTATACCGGCCGCGCGACCGTGCCGGCGCTGTGGGACAAAGAGCGCGGCACGATCGTCAACAACGAATCGGCCGAGCTTCTCCGGATGTTCAACTCGGGCTTCGGCGCGCTCGCCGATTCTTCGCTCGACCTGTGCCCCGCGGACTTGCGGGCCGAGATCGACGCGCTCAACGACGAGGTCTACCCTTCGCTCAACAACGGCGTCTATCGCGCCGGCTTCGCCACCAGCCAGGAAGCCTACGAGGAGGCCTTCGCCGGCGTGTTCGCCATGCTGGACAGACTCGAGGACCGGCTCGGCCGCAGCGCCCCCTATCTCTTCGGCGAGCCCCTCACCGAAGCCGACATCCGCGTGTTCGTCACGCTCGCCCGCTTCGACGCCGCCTATTTCGGCCAGTTCAAGTTGAACCTCCGCCGCATCGCCGACTACCCGAACCTTTCCGCCTATCTCGCACGCCTCATCGCGCTGCCCGCCTTCCGCGACACCTTCAACCTCGACCACATCAAACGCGGCTATTATTCGATCAAGAGCCTCAACCCGACCCGCATCGTGCCGCTCGGCCCGGAGCTCGCCTGGGCGCCGCGCTCGTCCGGCGGGCCTTGAAGGGCTTGCCGGCCTATCAGAGGCGCACCTTGTGGGCGGCCCAGTCGGCGAAGGCTTGCGAGAGTGCGGTCACCCGGCCGTGGAGAGCCTGCTCGGGCAACGCCTGATCGGTCGGGCTCGGAAAATACGTCGAGGTCGCGCGAACGCTCGTCGGGCGCCCGTTCAGCGTCACGACGCCTTTCATGATGTCGGGGTCGGCGGGCCCGCCGCCGCCCAGATAGAGGGAGTTGACGCGCACGGCGAGCGTCGCCGCGCCCGGATCGCCGGGAGCCATATGGGCCGCGGTCGGATTGCCGAGCTCGACGACGAGCGGCTGAGTGTCGACCTGGATGGTCCCGATGCGGATCCCCGGCGCCGCCTGCGTCTGCAGGGCGACGGTCTGCGGTGCGTTGCAGGCGCTCAAGGCGGCCGCGCCGATGGCGGCGAGACTCGCAAGCGCTGCGCGGCGCGTATGACCATGAGCTTGCATTTCGACCCCCCTTTGGACTTAACGAAGCTGCGGCTGCGGATTGCGCTCGCTCGCCGCCCCGCTTATTGCATGACTTCGACCCCCGAGGCCGTTCGGGCCGACGATTATCGAACGCGTCCGGCTTGCTAAATCGACGCCTCAAGATGGCAATTAAGCGTTTCCTTCCCTCTCGGCGACCGGCTCGGCGCGTCTATCGCGCACGTTATCGATGTCGCGCTCGAGAAAGAAGTTG
>DASRSL010000141.1:0-7343 GCA_035656495.1 Roseiarcus sp. | reverse complement strand
AGAGGTCGCAATTCTCATGACGAAAGTGGATTGATGGCCCTGAATATCGATCTCACGGACGTTGCGCTCCATGCCATCCAACACGATGACTTCAGCGGCGTTCACCGCGTCCAGATCGAATTGGCCGGCGCATTGAAGCGTCTGCATGGAGGGAGCGCCAACGCATATTCCAGCTTCCTCGGCCTGTACCATGACCTCGACTTCCTGTTTGCGGAAGAGCCGCCGAAATCCACCTCCGACATCTACGGCGACATCCATCGGTTCTATTCTCTGCGGCACGACCTGCCGTTTCGGGCGCTGCTGAGGTTGAAGCTCGCGCATCGCGGCGTCCCGACGTCGCGGCGGGCGTCGAAACCGCGTCTCGGCGCCGAGGACGTTCTCTTCATCGGCGGCGCTTTCTGGGCGCATCCACACTGGATTCGGACATACGAGCGCGCCGCCCGCGCCGGCTGCGACGTCGTGGTCCTGTATCACGACCTGATCCCGGTCACCTTCCCCGAGCTGACCAGGGGGAGGTCGCGTCCCTTCTTCGAGCGCATGCTTCGTCTGCCCACCCGAGCGATCGCCATCTCCGAGCACACGAAAGCGCAGCTCGAGGAGGCGCGGCGCGCGGTCGGAGCGCCGCCGCGCCTCGATCCGGCGACCGTGGTTCCTCTGGCGCACGAGTTCTCCGCCGCGCCGCGCAATCACGCGGCCCCCGAACCGCCGAGCTTACGCACGGCGATGCTCGACCGCATGGGCGCCTTCGCGCTCTGCGTCGGCACCGTCGAAATCCGCAAGAACCACGCGCGCCTCCTGAAATTGTGGGAGTCGCTCGCGCGCGAAGCCGGCGGGGCCTGGCCAAAACTGGTCGTCGCCGGAAAGGAAGGATGGAAGGCGCAGGAGGCGGTGCGCGCCCTGAGGCGCGCCGGCCGCGAAGCTCCCTATCTGTGGATCGAGGCGCCGACGGACAAAGAACTCGTCTGGCTGTACGGCCGGGCTGGCTTCACCGTCTTTCCGAGCCTCGTCGAAGGCTGGGGATTGCCGATCGGCGAGAGCCTGTGGTTCGGAAAGCCCTGCGTCGCCTCGAACGCCGCGTCGATGCCCGAGGTCGGCGGCGCCCTCTGCTCCTATGGCGATCCCCACGACATCGACACTTTCGCCGAGCCGATCATGAGGCTCGTCCGCGACGCCGGGTTCCATCAGAACGCGGTCGCAGCGATCAAGGCGAGCCCCTTGCGCACCTGGGCCGAGGCCGCGAACGAGATCGCCGCAGCCGTCTCCCTCTCCCCGCGAGGCGCATCCGGAAGGTCCGCGCATGGGCGGGACGCGGCGCCCGAAAACGGCCGCGTTCCCGCGCCGGCGTAGAAGTCGCGCCCCCGGCGCGGTCCAGCGAGTGACGGATCGCCTTCACCGGGGATCAGAGATCGAGCTCCGGGCCGACCGGAACGATGCCGGTCGGATTGATGCGACGATGGCTCGCGTAATAGTGGCGCTTGATGTGGCCGAAGTCGACCGTCTCGGCCACGCCCGGCCAGTGGTAGAGCTCGCGGAGATATCGGCTCAGCGCCTCGTAGTCCCGGATCTCCCGGAGGTTGCACTTGAAGTGGCCGAAATAGACCGGGTCGAAGCGGATGAGGGTGGTGAAGAGCCGCCAGTCGGCCTCGGTCAGCCGCTCGCCGCACAGGAAGCGCTGGCGCGCGAGCCGCGCCTCGAGCCAGTCGAGCGTGTCAAACAGGCCGCGGAACGCCTCCTCGTACGCCTCCTGGCTGGTGGCGAAGCCCGCGCGATAAACGCCGTTGTTGACGGTCGCATAGATGCGGCCGTTCAGCGCGTCGATCTCGCTTCGGAGCTCGGCCGGATAGTAGTCGGCCTCAGCCGCGCCGGCGCGGTCGAAGGCGCCGTTGAACATGCGGATGATCTCGGACGACTCGTTGTTGACGATCGTGCTTTTCTCCTTGTCCCAGAGGACCGGCACGGTGACGCGGCCGCTGAAGTCGGGCCGCGCCTTGAGGTAGAACTCGCTGAGGAGCCTCGCGCCGATGAGCGGGTCGCGAATGACGCCGGGCCCTTCGTCGAAGGTCCAGCCCCGCTCGCCGAGCAGCCAGTGGACGACGGAGAGCGAGATCATGCCCTCGAGTCCCTTGAGCTTGCGGAAGATGAGGGTCCGGTGCGCCCAGGGGCAGGCGAGCGAGACGATGAGATGATAGCGGCCGGCCTCGGCCTTGAAGCCGCCGGCCCCGCTCGGGCCGGGCGTTCCGTCCGCCGTCACCCAGTTGCGGAACGGCGCGTCGGGCCGAACAAAGCGGCCCGTCCCGTCGCTCGGAAAATCGCCCTCCGCGCGCCATGCTCCGTGCAAAAGATCGCCCATGTGCCGGCCTCGTTGGTTGCGCCGCGCGCTATAGCACGTCCGCGCGGCGGGCGGACGGCGCTCGTGCGGGCCGCCGGCGAGCGGGGCCGGTTTTCCCTGCGGCAGGGAAAACATCAGGGAATCTTTCGAAAAGCCCAATGATTATGGGCGATTCCGCATAAATTCCCTACCACCACGAGGAGCTTTTGCGCATAGACCCGCGCGATCAAGGTGTCATTTGAGACGGTGCGGACCGCAGCATCGGGGAGGACACCTGCCTTCCAGTGTCGCTCGAGAACGGCAAGGGTCCCCCCCTTTTGCGCTATTCCCGACCGGCTACCAAGTGTTAAACTTTGACACTACGTCGTTCCGCCAGCCACAGACGCGCCATCGATAGCGAGGTCCAGCGAGGAAACAAAACCCTGGAAGGAGCGGTCGAGGTGCTCGCCCATCATCCGGCGGGAAAGAAGCTCATCCCGTTGCGATAGCGCAGTGATGATCCTGCGATGTTCCTCGATTGTCGCTTCGGCGAGGCCCGGCCGCGGCACGGTGAGGTAACGGCAGCGGTCGAGCTGGGCCTTCGAAATCTCGATCGTCCGCCAAAGGCGCGGCAGATCGCTGATCTCGCTGATATAGGAGTGGAACGCGTCGTCCCGCGCGATGGCGTCAACGAAGCGTTTGCGCTCGACCGCATGCCCGTGCAGGAGATGCAGCTCTTCGAGCCGGTCCTCGTGCATTTGGCTCATGCGCCGCGCGGCGACGCCCACGCTCTCCAGTTCCAGCGCGCGCCGGATGATGAACGCCTCCTGAATGAGCTTGTGGTCGATGCGCGACACAACCGTGCCCGACTGCGCCTTCACGTCCACCAGGTTCTCGTCCGACAGCTTCTTGACCGCCTCTCGGACCGGCGTTCGGGAGACGCCAAGCTTTGACGCAATCGCCTTCTCGTCAATCGCCGCGCCGGGGCCCAATTCTCCGGTCAGAATCCAGCGCCGGACGAGGTCGTAAATCTGCTGGCGCAAAGGGCGCGCCCGGACGACCGGCGCGAGCGACAAATTGGCCTCAGCGGACATGTTTCCTCCGACGATGCTCGCCGCGGCGACGACAGAAAGTCCCGTCATCCAGCCTTGCTTCTTTTTTCGTTGTCGGTGATACTAGTATAACAGATAACGGCAGGCTATAGGCCGCCGGCAAAATGGCGTTTGGCGCGCCCGGGCTGGACCCGGCTGCGATCGACGGGAGGGAAGCGCGTGGCAGGGAACAACTATCCCAAACTCCACAACGCCATGTGGCCGGGGCTCGTCGGCAAGGGACCGGATTCGGAGCCGCCGATCGACCTCGACACCATGCTTAAAATGACGGCGGACGCGCGCGCCGACGGCGCGAGGTTCGAGGGCGTCGACCTCTTCCTTGCCAGTCCTCACACCCCGATCGACGCGAGCAAGGAGGACGTCAAGCGCCTTGCCGACAAGATCGGGGCTCATGGGCTCGCGGTCGGTTCAGTGGTCGCACCGGTCTGGCCGCCGGTCGGCGGCGGCTCGGCCATGGGATCTGAGGACGAGCGCAAGCGTTTCCTGGCGGCGGTGGACAAAGCGTGCCGCATCGCCCGCCAGCTCCGCGACATCGGGATTCGCACGTCTGGCGTCGTGCGGATCGATTCCGCGGCCAGCGTGCACGACTGGGCCGAGAATCCGGCCGAGAGCCAGAAGCGGATCGCGAGGACTTTCAGCGAGGCCTGCGACATCGCCGAGAGGCACGGGGAACGCCTCGCCGCCGAGGGCGAGATCTGCTGGGGCGGCATGCACAGCTGGAAGAGGATGGTCGAGCTCTTGGAGATGGTTGGGCGGCCGCAGACGCTCGGCTTCCAGGCCGACATGGCGCACACGCTGCTCTACACGTTGGGCTACAACGCCCCCGAGCACCGCATCCTGCCCAAGGACTACGACTGGAAGGACCGGGCGAAGCTTGACGAGGCGATCAAGACCGTCGCGCATGCGCTGCGGCCGTGGATGACCGATTTCCACGTCGCGCAGAACGACGCCACTGTCAAAGGTGAAGGCTCGCACGATAAGACGGGGCGACATTGCATGGTCGGCGATCCGAACGGCAAGCTCGACATCACCCGCTACGCCGGCTACTGGCTGCGCGATGACAACGGCCATGTGACCAGGGTCTGCGAGCACATCTGCTGGGACGGTTGCATGTTTCCCAATTCCGAAATGATGAAACAGAAGATCTGGGACGAAATCCTGGGCGCCATGGTCAAGGTGCGCGAAGCCCACGGCTGGGCGCAGTAAGCGGATAAGAGCGACGGGGAGGACCATGGTTCGCGAGAAGAAGAAGCTCAACGTCGGCATGATCGGCTACGGCTTCATGGGCCGAACGCATTCGAACGCCTTCGGCAAGGTCGACCGCTTCTTCGATCTGGCCCGTGAGCCGGCGCTGAAAGCCGTCTGTGGGCGCGACGGCGAGAAGGCGAAAGCCTTCGCCGACAACTGGGGTTACGAGTCCGTCGAGACTGACTGGCGCAGGCTCTTGGCGAGACCCGACATCGACCTCATCGACATCGCTTCTCCCAACGACACGCACGCCGAGATCGCCATCGCCGCAGCGGACGCCGGCAAGATGGTCATGTGCGAGAAGCCGCTCGGCCGGAACGCCGGCGAAGCCGCGAAAATGGTTGCCGCGGTCGAGCGCGCCAAGGTTCCGAACATGGTCTGGTACAACTACCGGCGCGTCCCGGCGGTGACCCTCGCCAAACAGCTCATCGACGAGGGACGGCTCGGCAAGATTTTCCACTACCGGGCGAAGTTTCTGCAGGACTGGACCATTTCGAAGGATCTGCCGCAAGGCGGCGCGGCGCTCTGGCGACTCGACGTCGGCGTCGCCGGCAGCGGCGTCACCGGTGATTTGCTGGCTCACTGCATCGACACGGCGATGTGGCTGAACGGCGGCATCGCGAGCGTGACCGCGGTCACCGAGACTTTCGTCAAAGAGCGGATGCACACCCTCACCGGCAAGGTCGAGCCGGTCGGCATCGACGACGCGAGCCTATTCCTCGCCCGCTTCTCGAATGGTTCGCTCGCCTCGTTCGAGGCGACGCGCTACGCGCGCGGCCACAAGGCGCTCTACACGCTCGAGATCAACGGCGAGCACGCCTCGATCTTCTGGGACTTGCACGACCTTCACCGCCTGCAATATTTCGACCACCGAGACGAGGGGATCGTGCGCGGCTGGAAATCGCTCCACATCACCGACAGCGATCACCCCTACATGAAGCACTGGTGGGTGCCTGGTTTGCAGATCGGCTACGAGCACACGTTCATCCATCAGGTCGCCGATTTCATCGAAGGCTTGGACTCAGGCAAGGCGGCGGCGCCGACGTTCCGTGATGGCCTCGCCACGGATCAGGTGACGGACGCCGTGCTTCGCTCGGCGAGGTCGGGCCAGTGGGAGCGGCCGGGCGGATAACGGGAAGCGCCATCTGCGGATGGACGAGGGGCAAACAATCGGGAGGAAGCGCGCTTTGAACGCGGGGAACGCCGAAGCGATGTGGAGAGGATGATGGCAGGCGCCGTCGCGCTCTCTCTCGTCAATGTCACGAAAGCCTATGGCTCGGTGCGCGCCCTGGACGCCCTCAACCTGGAGGTGCCCGAGGGTCGGTTCTTCGTGCTGTTCGGCCCGAGCTCGGTCGGCAAAACGACGACGCTCCGGGCGACTTCCGGCCTCGTTCGCCCTGACAGCGGCGCAATCCGCATCGGCGGGAAGGATGTCACGAACGCGCCGATCCGCGGCCGCGGCGTGTCGATGGTCTTCCAGTCCTTCGCGCTCTACCCTCACCTCACCGTCTACAAGAATCTTGCTTACCCGCTGGTCGAGGACGGCGTTCCGCGAGATGAGATCGCAAGGCGCGTCCGCGAAACCGCGCACATGCTGAAGCTTTCGCATCGGCTCGGGCAAAGGCCGGCGACGCTCTCGGGCGGCGAGCAGCAGCGCGTCGCGCTCGGCCGCTCCCTCATCCACCGTCCGAAGGTTCTCTTGCTCGACGAGCCGCTCACCAATCTCGACGCCAAACTTCGCCACGACATGCGCGCCGAACTCAAGCGGCTGCATCATCAGTTCGGCATGACGGTGATCTACGCGACGCCGGACGAGCTCGAGGCGCTGTCAATGGGCGAGGAGATCGCTGTCATGCGCGGTGGCCAGGCCGTCCAGCAGGGAACTCCCGACGATCTCTACGAGAGGCCTGTCGACCGTTACGTCGCGAGCAAGATCGGCTCGCCGCACATGAACATTTTTGATGGCATGATCGCGAAGGACGGACGCAGCGCGGAGACGCCATTCGGCAGGCTCGGGCCGCTCGGCGTCGCCGAGCGCATCGGGGCCGGCCAGCCGCTGGCGCTCGGCGTCCGCCCGTCGGATGTGCGTCTCGCTCATGGAGCGCCGGCAACGAGCGAGCCGACCGTGCAGCAGCTCGAGCCGCTCGGCGACATGACGATCGTATCGATGGTCGCCGGCGCCGAGCCCCTTCGCATGGTCCTGCCGGAAGCGCAGGCGGTGAACATCAAGGAGGGCGACAAGCTTCCGATCGTCATCGATCCGACGAAGATTTATCTGTTCCGCAGTCATGACGGGTCGGCGATCGGCCGACAATCGTGACAAAACCCAGGGAGGACTAAGAAGTGAAGCTGAAGAACGCGTTGACATCGGGCCTTGCGGCCGCGTGCCTCATGCTGGGCGCGGGCCTGACCATCGGCCCCGCGGCGGCCGACGACGTGACGTTGAAAATGGCGGTGCCGGACTGGCCGCCGACCCACATCATGAAGGACCTGTTCGATAAAAACTACAAAGCCAAGTCAGGCAACAAGGTGACCCTCGACGTCGACTTCATCCCATGGCCAGACTACTACACGCGCCTCAACGCCTCGCTGACCTCGGGCGAAAAGAAGTACAACATGGCGGTGTCGGACAGCCAGTGGCTCGGCGCCTTCATCGAGGGCGGCTACTATCTCAA
>DASRSL010000140.1:0-27147 GCA_035656495.1 Roseiarcus sp. | reverse complement strand
AGCTATCGCATAGGGCGCAGTTCAATTCGTGACCGAGCCGGCTTGTCCGGCCTTCTTCGGTCACGACCCAGGGCCGCTCGACCCATGGCGGCGCGTGGCGGACGTGCTGTTCATGTCCGCACTCGAGTTCAGCAACCCAGTGATTTTCAGCGTCGGTATGGAAGCCAACAATTTTTCGCTTCATGCAGGACATTCTACCAGCGAAGTCCGCCTCGCGGCCGAGCCTGGAGCGCGCAGCGAAAATGTGGGGATAACGGTGACCTTCTTTCCCTTAATACTCGTGCCAGCCGTGCCTCCCTGCGCGCCGGCGAAACGCGCCGCGCGGTCTTTTGAGCGACCCCATCCGGGGAACGACGAAGCGGACGATGCGAGTCGCAATTAGGTAAAGCCGGTCGCGTCACCGTAACGCGTAACAACTCCCGAACTCCCCGGCTCGAAGAATATTTTCTCGGCGCGATTGCCGCGCTCATGTCACGTGACGCGGCAGGCCGGGCGCGACGATGCGGGCTATGCGGGTCATAGGTCAACGTCGCATGGCGGCACAAAAAGGCAAAGGCGGGCGTGTCACCGTAACCCGACTTGGTGAGATGGCAACGATGCTGGCGCGACCTCTGGGGAAATCGTCGTTGCCCTTGATGTTGGCGCGATTCCTGGCGGCGCGTTCGCCGCGGGCGAGAGCAGGAAATCGCCGTCCGACCGAACTGCCATGTGACGGTCGCTGCCGCTCGCCCTATGAACGTCCACGCGAGCGCGCGCATGGTGACAGCGCGCGGCGGCCTGCCGCCCTCGCCTGGCATGTTCAGGGGTCCTTTCAGACCTTGCTCGCTGGGGCAACCGAGCCCGTTGGACCCTCTCGAAGCTGTCGGACGATAACCTTGGCCACCTCGGCGGCCGGAATTCCGCCCGCTGGATCACGCCCCATCGCCTGAAGCGTTTCGGCGACCCAGACTGGCGAAACCGCGTTAATCCGTATGGAAATCGATGGCTCGGCGGCCATTGCGCGCACGAATGCCTCGACGGCGGCGTTAACGGTGGTGATGATCGCGCTGCCGGGAGAGGGAAATTGCGCCGCCAGACCAGTCGTGAGCGTGATTGCGCCGCCCGGCCGGACCCTCCTCACCCCCTAGCGGACGACATTAACCTGACCGATCAATTTGTTGGAGAGGGAAAACGTCCAGTCCTCGTCGGTCAGTTGGTCCCATGGCTTGTAGCGCGCCGCTCCGCCTGTGCAAACGATTCCATTCAACTCGCCGACACGTTCGAATAGCGCGGCGAGCGATTTTGAATCCGAGATGTCAACGCGTTCGCCCGAATTGCGCGACGCGCGGATGCACTCGCTTTGGCCGAGCGCCTTCACGACCTCTTCCCCGATAAGCCCGGCGGCCCCAATGACAAGTATCTTGCTCACGCGACCTCCTCGACGACTTGTTCGCCGCAAAAATGGAGACATTTGGGTCAGATCGCAAGCCGCGCGTTGGCGTCCGATCGTGCGCGTCGAGATCGTCGGCGACGCAGACTGTGGTTCGGCGTCGCTGTCTCAATGATTTGCGACGTCGCCTCGAACGTCTCAAATGGGCGGACTCCGGGCCTACAAGGGTCGCCAGGGAAGGCCTGCTACCCGCCCCTTCCGCGACATCCGGCCCGGGCGCCAGGCGTTGGACATCGGCCACTACGCGAAGCCATCCAGGCGAACGTCGGGAGCCTCCTCGCGTCGCTCGGGGCAGGCCCTACGGCTCACACCTCGAACCGCACCCCCTGCGCCAAAGGCAGCTTCGCCGAATAGTTCACCGTGCTCGTCTGCCGGCGCATGTAGCTCTTCCAGGCGTCGGAGCCGCTCTCCCGGCCGCCGCCGGTCTCCTTCTCGCCGCCAAAGGCGCCGCCGATCTCGGCCCCGGACGGGCCGATGTTGACGTTGGCGATGCCGCAGTCGGAGCCCGTGACGGAGAGGAAGGTCTCCGCCTCGCGCATATCGAGCGTGAAGATCGAGGACGAAAGGCCCTGCGGCACGTCGTTGTGGATGGCGATCGCCTCCTCGAGGGTCTCGTAGCCGAGTGTGTAGAGGATAGGCGCGAAGGTTTCCTCGCGCACGAGCGCGGTCTGGCAGGGCATTTCGACGATCGCCGGCTCGACATAGGCCCCGCCATTGGGCGCGCCTTCCGCGACGTTTCGTCCGCCGTGCACGACGCCGCCCTCCGTCTTCGCGAGGGCGAGCGCCGCGCCCATCCGATCGCGCGCCGGATGGTCGATGAGCGGCCCGACCAGCGTCTTGGCTTCGCGCGGATCGCCGATCGGGAGGCTGGCGTAGGCCCTGACGAGCCGCTGGGTGAGCTCGCCGCGGATCGAACGGTGGACGATCAGGCGCCGGAGCGAAGTGCAGCGCTGTCCTGCGGTGCCGACGGCCGAGAACAGGATCGCCCTCACCGCCATGTCGAGATCGGCGGAGGGCGCGACGATCATCGCGTTGTTGCCGCCGAGCTCGAGAATAGCGCGCCCGAACCGCGCGGCGACTTTCGGGCCGACGACCGATCCCATCCGGGTCGAGCCCGTCGCCGAGACGATCGGCACGTCGCTCGAGGCGACCAGCGCCTCGCCGATCGAAGGGCCCCCGACGACGAGCTGCGCCAGTCCGCCCGGCGCCTCCGCGCCGAACCGCTTGGCGGCGCGTTCAAACGCCTTCATCGCCGCGAGCGCGCTGAGCGGGGTCTTCTCCGACGGCTTCCAGATCACCGGATCGCCGCAGACGAGCGCCAGCGCCGCGTTCCACGACCAGACCGCCACGGGGAAGTTGAACGCCGTAATCACCGCGCACGGCCCCGTCGGATGCCATGTCTCCATCATGCGATGTCCCGGGCGCTCGGAGGCGACGGTGAGGCCGTAGAGCTGACGCGACAGGCCGACGGCGAAATCGCAGATGTCAATCATCTCCTGCACTTCGCCGAGGCCCTCGGAAACGATCTTTCCGGCTTCGAGCGTGACGACGGCGCCGAGCGCCTCCTTGGCCGCGCGCAATTCCTCGCCGAGAAGACGGACGAGCTCGCCCCGGCGCGGCGCCGGAACGTCGCGCCAGGCGGCGAAGGCGGTCTTGGCTCGGCCGATGACCGCCGGCATCTCGGAGACGGAAGTCTCCCGAAGGCGTGCGATCTCCGCGCCGTCAATCGGAGATCGGACGGCGAGCGCGCCGCCGGTCAATTCCGCCGGGCCGAGGCCCGCGCGCTGAAGAATGTCCTCGCTGGTCATGGCTCGCGTCCTTCCCTTTTGCGAACGGACTTTCGATCTTAGATCGCGTTCGGCGACAAGTCCTGCCCCGTGTTGGCGGCTGTTCGGACGCCGCAATTCGGCCGAAGCCTGCGCGTAGCTTGCGTTGGGGTGTAAACAAGGTATTCAAGCAGCTGTTCCTTATCGGTTGCGGAGGGGGTGTGGCGCGTTCGATTAACTTGTTCCTGGCCAGCATCGCCATGCTCGCGGCGGCGCTCCTCGCCCATGCGATGGCGCCGCAACGTCCGATGGCGCGCGCGCACGACGCGTTCGACATCGACGCTCACGTTCCTCATGCCTTTGGCGATTGGTCCGCGCTTCCCGACCTCGAGGCCGTCCGACCGCCGCCCGACCGACGGGCCCGGATCACCGATCAGGAGGTGTCGCGCGCCTTCGTCGACAAGGAAGGCCACGCGGTCATGCTGGTGATCGCCTACAGTGGGAGCCAAAGCGAACGGCTGCAGCTTCATCATCCCGAAAACTTTTATACGGCCCAAGGCTTTCGCGTTACGCGACCGGTCACCTCGATGTTCACTTGGTCCCCTTCGGCGCCCTCGATCGAGCTGACGCGCCTGATCGCGACACGCGAGGATCGACTCGAGCCGATCAGCTACTGGATGCGGATCGGCTACGACGTCACCAACAGCAACTTCGAGCGGCAATTGCTGAAGGTGGAGTACGGACTCAGGGGATGGATTCCCGACGGGGCGCTCTTCCGCGTCTCGACCATCGGCGTGTCCGCCGAGATGAGCTTCAAGATTCAGGAAAAGTTCATCCGCGACCTCTTGAACGCGGCGCCGCCCGAAACCCGGGCTTTCATGGTCGGCAATCCCGCCAAGGCGCTCCTGCCCTGGCGCCCTCAGGCCGTGGGCCAAGACGAAGAACGGCCGCGTTCGGCGCCGATGTGACCGCCGCTTTTGCCCGAGCGCATCGACATCGCCTCTCCGTTGACGGTTTGACTACCGGGCCGCTTCCGAGGACCTTCGCCGAGCAAGAGTCGCGGGCGGCGCGGCGAACAGGGGAGGACCGATGCCCGCGATGCCATTCTGGCGCCGATCGACGGCGTGATCGCCGAGGCGAATGCGGTCGCCGGCCAGCAGGCGCGTTGCGCGCGCTGCTGTTCGCGGTGGAGCCGCAGGGCAATCGGGCGAAGCGGACCGTGTGACTGTTGGACGCGCTCCCGCCCCCCTTGTGGGGGCGGGCAGGGGTGGGGGGCCGCGCTGCCCTTTCCGATAAGGGAGCCGGCACATAGCTTTCGAGGTCTGGCGCGACCCCCTCCTTAATCCTCCCCCACAAGGGGGAGGAAATCCCCTTCGCCCGATTGCCCTGGGTGGAGCCGCATGGAGATTGACATGGAAAAGGCCGTCGTCACCTGCGCGCTGACCGGGATCCTGACCAACCCGGCAGAGTACCCGGCGCCGGTGACGCCCGAGGAGATGGCGCGCGAGGCGAAACGCGCATTCGACGAGGGCGCGAGCGTCGTCCATGTCCATTTCCGCCGGCAGGAGCCGAACCTCGCGCATTCTCCTTCGTGGGACCCCAAGCTCGCGACCACCGTCGTCGCGGCGATCCGCGACGCCTGCCCCGGAATCATCATCAACCAGACGACCGGGGTGGTGGGCGAAGACATAACAGGCCCGCTGAAATGCCTGGCGGCGGTCCGGCCCGAGATCGGCGCGCTCAACGCCGGCTCGCTCAACTATCTGAAGACGCGCGCCGACGGGACCTGGGCGTGGGAGCCAATCCTGTTCGACAATCCGGTCGACAAGATCCGCAAGTTTCTGCAATCGATGTGCGCCAAGGGGATCGAGCCCGAGCTCGAGTGTTTCGACCTCGGCATGGTCCGCACAGCCGCCTCGATTGCGCGCAACAGCGGCTATGATCGCCCGCCGAGACATAATCTCGTGATGGGCGTCGAATCCGGCATGCCCGCCGACCCGGAGCTGCTGCCCTATGTGTTGCGCTTCGTCGTTCCAGGAGCGCGCTGGAGCGTCACCGCGATCGGACGCAAGGAGATCTGGCCGCTGCACCGGCGCGCCGCCGAGCTCGGCGGCGACCTGCGCACCGGCCTCGAGGATACGATCCACTTGCCCGACGGCTCGCGCATCGCCTCGAACGGCGATCTGGTCAAGGAGCTCGTCGCCATCGCCCGCGATGCGGGGCGCGCCGTCGCCTCGCCCGAGGAGGCGCGCGTCGCGCTTCGCCTCGTGCCCCGGCCGGAGGAGGCGCGGCCATGACCGCGCATGCGTTCGACGCCGCCCGCACGAGCCCGTTCTATCGAGCCGAGCACGAGGCGTTCCGGCGAAGCCTGCGGCGCTTCGTCGAGCGGGAGATCGAACCTTGCGCCAATGCGTGGGACGAGGCGGGCGAGTTCCCGCGCGAGCTCTACCGGAAGGCGGCCGACGTCGGCTACATGGGACTCGGCTTTCCCGAGTGTTACGGCGGGACCGAGGGCGACCGCTTCATGCGAATCATCGCGATGCAGGAGATCGCCCGCGCCGGTTGCGGCGGCGTGGCGGCGGGCCTGTTCAGCCACACCATCGGCGCTCCGCCGATCCTCCACCGCGGTTCGGAGGCGATGAAGGCGCGCGTGCTGCCGCAGATTCTCTCGGGCGAGAAGATCTCGGCGCTCGCCATCACCGAGCCGAGCGGCGGCTCCGACGTCGCCGGCCTCGAGACGACCGCGCGACGCGAGGGCGACCATTACGTCATCAACGGCTCGAAGACTTTCATCACCTCCGGCATGCGCGCGGATTTCATCACGCTCGCGGCGCGCACCGGCGGACCGGGCGCGAGCGGCGTCAGCCTCATCCTCGTCGAGGGCGCCCCCGAAGGTCTCGAGCGCACGCTCCTGAAGAAGATGGGCTGGTGGTGCTCCGACACCGCGACCCTTTATTTCGACAATTGCCGCGTGCCGGCGGCGAACTTGATCGGAGACGAGGGCGCCGGCTTTCGCGCCATCATGCTCAACTTCAACGACGAACGCCTGCACGGCGCGGCCGGCGCGATCTCGACCGCGCGGGTCTGTCTCGAGGAGGCCATCGCCTGGGCGAAGGAGCGTGTGGCCTTCGGCAGGCCGATCATCCAGAATCAGGTGATCCGCCACAAGCTGGTCGACATGGCGCAGCGGATCGAGGCGTCGCAGGCGATGCTCGAGCTCATCGTCTGGCGGCTCGAGCAGGGCGAGAATCCGGTGGCCGAAATCTGCATGCTGAAGAACCAGGCGTCGGCCACGCTCGCCTTTTGCGCTCGGAGGGGGTGCAGATCTTCGGCGGCGCGGACTTCATGCGCGGCGTCAAGGTCGAGCGCATCTATCGCGAGGTCAAGGTCAACGCCATCGGCGCCGGCACGGAAGAGATCATGAAGGATCTCGCCAGCCGCCAGATGGGGCTTTAGCGCCTTCGCGAGCCTTTGTGTCCTTTGTGGTGAATTTATCTCACCACCAAGGACACAAAGAAACACGAAGGAACAGCAATCGGCGACGAAATGGAACGGATGATCACCCTCTGGCATTGCGTCGCTGAAAAGGCGAGTCCGTCGTTGACCGGGAAGCCTCCTCGGTCGGCATGGGCGATATCCGCGCTGGCGTTCGGCGCGGCGATTCTCGCCGCTGAGGCCGCGTTCGCCTTCGAGGGGCGCTATGCCGCGGGCGACAAGAGCTATCGGCAAGAGCTCACGATCGCCAAGCGCGCGGACGGTCGTTTCAACGTCACGGCGGTCGTCGGGACGGAGGGCTGCTCGGGGATTATCGATAACGCCGTCGGCGCCGCCGACGGCGACATGTTGAAGGCGGAAGGCAAAGAGGGCGACGAAACCTGCGTTCTCGTGCTCCGCCGCACGAAGCAGGGCGTGAGCCTCGATGAAGAAGACGGTTGCATCGATTTTCACGGACCATCGTGCGAATTCAGTGGCGATTATCGCAAACGGCGCTGATCGCCCGGAGGGCGTGCGTCCTCGCGCGCCTGCGGGCGGCGTGACGCCGCCCCTCCAATAGCGGCGCGGCCCGAGGCCGTAACGTACGCCGATTCTCGGTCAAGCAGGAGCCAGTCCCGAATGAGACGCGCAATTGTTTGCGTGGGCCCTTCGACCTGATGTATCCAGACGGGGCGGTCCTTCGGGAGGCGGCGGCCATGCCAGCGGCGCTCGAGCCGGTCGATCCGTCCGGCAATCCCCATCTCAGCGGCGTCTTCGCGCCTGTCGACGACGAGCTCGACGCCGCGGACCTGCCCGTCATCGGGAAGATTCCCGAGGATTTGCGCGGCGCCTATCTGCGCAACGGACCGAACGTCAAATTTCCCCCGCTCGGCAGCTACACCTATCCGATCGACGGCGACGGAATGATCCACGGCGTCTGGCTCGCCGACGGGCGGGCGCGCTACCGCAACCGCTATGTGCTGACCAGGGGGCTCGAGGCGGAGATCCGCCGGCCGCGCCCTGTGGGGCGGCGTCATGGCTCTCGCCAAGCGCCCGGTACTTGAAGGGCACAGCTTCCCGAACCTATGGCCGTGCGCTCGCGGTCTGTCGCGATGCGAGGGTTCCTTCCGCCCCGTCTTTCCTTCGAGAAGCTCACGCTTCGACAAGCTCGGCGTGAGGGCGAGGGTTACCTCCGCCTCCTCATCCTCCCCGCGCCCTTCGGTCGCGCTTCCCCGCCGCCGAGATTGTGCGGGCCCATGTCGGCGTCGGTCGGCTTGCGGGGCCTTGTCGAGGGGAGGTTGGCGGCGCGGCCGAAGGGGCGCTCGCCGGAATAGGCGCCGCCGGCCGCCTCGACGGCGGACTGGCGGGCGAGCGGATCGTCGCCGACCGCGAGCTCGACCGTCTCCAGCCGCCGGATCTCGTCGCGCAGCCTCGCCGCCTCCTCGAATTCGAGATTGCCGGCGGCCTCCTTCATCCGCTTTTCCAGATCGGCGATGGTCCCGCGCAGATTGTGCCCTATGGTCGCGCCGTTCGCGAGGCCGACGTCGATCATGACATGGTCGGCCTCGGCGACCGAGCCGAGGATGTCCGCAATGCCGCGCTTGATCGAGGCCGGGGTGATGCCGTTCGCCTCGTTGAACTCCTGCTGCTTCGCGCGGCGGCGGCTTGTCTCGTCGATCGCCCGGTGCATCGAGCCGGTGACCGCGTCGGCGTAGAGGATCACCTTGCCGTCGACGTTGCGCGCGGCGCGGCCGATCGTCTGCACGAGCGATGTGTCCGAGCGCAAAAAACCCTCCTTGTCGGCATCGAGGATGGCGACCAGGGCGCATTCGGGGATGTCGAGCCCCTCGCGGAGGAGGTTGATGCCGACGAGAACGTCGAACGCGCCGAGGCGCAGGTCGCGGATGATCTCGATGCGCTCGATGGTGTCGATGTCCGAGTGCATGTAGCGCACTCTGACCCCGTTCTCATGCAGATATTCAGTAAGGTCTTCCGCCATGCGCTTGGTGAGGGTGGTGACCAGAACGCGATAGCCGCGGCGCGCTACGTCCTTGACCTCGGCGAGGAGGTCGTCGACCTGCGAGCGCGCCGGGCGGATCTCGACCGGCGGATCGATGAGGCCGGTCGGACGGATGACCTGCTCGACGAACACGCCGACCGTCTGCTCGAGCTCCCAGTCTCCCGGGGTCGCCGAGACGCACACCGTCTGCGGCCGCATGGCGTCCCATTCCTCGAAGCGCAGCGGCCGGTTGTCCATGCAGGAGGGCAGGCGGAAGCCGTACTCGGCGAGCGTCGCCTTGCGCCGGTAGTCGCCGCGGTACATGCCGCCGATCTGCGGGACGGTCACGTGGCTCTCGTCGACGAAGACGAGCGCCTCGTCAGGCAGGTACTCGAATAGGGTCGGCGGCGGTTCGCCTGGCTTGCGCCCGGTCAGATAGCGCGAATAATTCTCGATGCCGGCGCAGGAGCCGGTCGCCTCCAGCATCTCGAGGTCGAACACGGTGCGCTGCTCGAGCCTCTGCGCCTCGAGAAGCCGCCCCTGCCGGTTGAGCTGGTCGAGCCGCTCCTTCAGCTCCCGCTTGATGCCCTCGAGCGACTGCAGGAGTGTCGGGCGCGGCGTGACATAGTGCGAATTGGCGTAGATCTTGACGAACTCGAGGTCCTGCGTCTTCTGCCCGGTGAGCGGATCGAACTCGGTGATCGCCTCGATCTCGTCGCCGAAGAAGCCGATCCGCCAGGCGCGATCCTCGTAGTGGGCGGGGAAAATCTCGATCGTGTCGCCGCGCACCCGAAACAGGCCGCGCGAAAGCTCGGTCTGCGAGCGCTTGTACTGCAGCTCGACCAGGTCCCTGATGAGCTGGCGCTGGTCGCCGCGGTCGCCGAGCTTCAGCGAGAAGGTCATGGCGGTATAGGTCTCGACCGAGCCGATGCCGTAGATGCACGATACGGAGGCGACAATGACGACGTCGTCGCGCTCCAGCAGCGCCCGGGTCGCCGAGTGGCGCATGCGGTCGATCTGCTCGTTGATGTCGGATTCCTTCTCGATATAGGTGTCGGTGCGCGGGACGTAGGCCTCCGGCTGGTAGTAATCGTAATAGGAGACGAAATACTCGACCGCGTTGTCCGGAAAGAAGCTCTTGAACTCGCCGTAGAGCTGCGCCGCCAGAGTCTTGTTGGGCGCGAGGATGAGGGCCGGGCGCTGAGTCGCCTCGATCACCTTGGCCATGGTGAAGGTTTTGCCCGAGCCAGTGACGCCGAGCAGCACCTGGTCGCGCTCGTGCGCCTCGACGCCCTCGACCAATTCCGCGATCGCCTGCGGCTGGTCGCCCTTCGGCTCGTATTCCGAGACGACGCGGAATTTTCGTCCGCCCTCCGACTTGTCGGGCCGCGGCGGCCGGTGCGGAACCCAGGGCGGCCGGTTGCGGATGTTGGGGTCGCCGAGGTCGAGCAGGGCCTTCAGCGACTCGGCGCTGGCCGGGGCGCCGCTGAGGCCGTGCGGATGGCTGTCCGGCGCCGGGCCCTCGAATTTCAACTGGGGCGCCTCCCCGAACCCCTGGCGCGGCTCGACAAGGGCGGGGTTCAGCAGCGCCGCGAGATGCTCGTCGAGCGGCTGGAGTTCAGGTCGCGAGGCTTTCGCCTGCGTGGGTCGGCCGGTTTTGCGGGGCGGTCGCATGCGGCGCAATATGGGCCGGAACGGACGCGGGCGGAAGGGCGGGGCGCGGATTGCGAGGTCCGGCCCAGGGCGCCATTTTCAGCCGCGCTCGTGGCACCGTTACAGGAATGCCGCGCTTCCAGCCGACCTGCGCGGGAGTGCGAGCCGAAGGCGGGTCGGACGGATTCTGGGGCTTGCATAAAGCGTCGCTGTGGCCGCGGTGTGCCCTTGAGGTCTCTCGGAAAGCCTAACACGGCGAATCCGCTCCTCCGGGTGAGCGGGGAAAGGAAACTCAGTATTTGTGCGATCATAGAGCTGGCCTGAGAAACACCTCCTAAACGCGCGCTTGCTGCGGTCGGCGTGTTGCTCGCGAAAAAAAGCAAATGCAAAGGTGGCGGCATTGCTAATTGGGCGCACCATGTACGAGCAGAATGTCAAATCCATTTGGCGGTCGGAAACCGGAATTACCGATATCGGCGCTGACTGGCATACCCTTACAGCGAGCGAAATCGACGGCATTCGGAAAATCTGGAGCGAGCAACGAGACCGTTTTCCGATGGCGCGAGCCTGTCAACGATGCGCCATAGCGGGGTTCCTTAGACTAGGGTTAGACTAGGGGGAAGGCGCTTGACAGGCCAAGCTGATTCTTTCTCGTCAGTCATTCAAACATTCGACTTCTTGGCTTGTCGATTCTACGCCGCGTTCCCCCGCGCGCGGGCCTTCGGAAGATCGATCGGGAGCTCGGCATCCATCTTCGCCAAGGCTGCGTCGACGTCCCACATATGAGAACTGTGGCGAAGGTCGAGGAGCCGGCGCACCGAATTCTCCGGCACGCCGAGCTGCTTCGCGAGCTTGAGCTTCGACCAGTCTTGCGTGCGCATCGTCTCGGAGACCGCGAGCTTGGCGGTGACGAGCGAGGGCAGGACGGCCCGGTCGCGCCCGGTATGGCCGGCGCCATGGCGGGGCAGCGGCTTGCCGGCCTTCATGTAACCTTCGAGCGCCGCAATCACGCAATCGACGGCGTCGGCGCGCGCCTCCTCTTCCGTCTGGCCTTCGGTCAGAGCCTCGGGAATCCCGGGAAGCGGACGAGCCACCAGCCGTTCTCCTGCCGCTCCAGCGCGTATCGATAGCCGAACGCCATTCTCAGTCCTCCAAATCCGCCTTCATCAGCCCTTGGCGGAAGCGCCCGACTCCTTGTTTTTATGGGAAACATTGATATAATGGGAAACATGGATATTGGAGAATGGCATGCGCACCTTCACGACCAATGACCTCAACAAGCAGGTCGGCGAAGTCACCGACGCCGCCGCCAAGGCGCCCGTGCTGATCACGCGCCATCGCAAACCTCGTTTCGTTATGATGAGCTACGAACGCTATCAGCGCATTAAACAAATGGTCGACCCGCGGAAGGCCTTCGGCGCCGGCGAGACGCCGGACGATGTCGTGGCCCTGTTCAGCGGCGAACTCGATCGGCTCGCGAGGGGCGAAGGCTACGATGAGCAATGACCTTCGTCCTGGCTCGGTCATTCGCTATCCTTACCTTTGGAGGTGGCAAGGCGAGCGAGGCGAGACCGAAGGCCGCAAGGAACGCCCGGTCTGCGTGGTGATCGCCGTGCGAGGTCGGGACGACTGCACCCACCTTGTCTTGCTCGCGATCTCGAGCCAGCCGCCGAGCGGCGAACAAGCCGCGCTCGAGATTCCGGACATCGAACGCCGACGCGCCGGCCTCAGCGATTGGCGGCGCGCCTGGATCACGATCAGCGAATACAATTACGACATCGCTGAACGGTCATGGTATCTCGACGTCAACCAGCATCCGCTCGGGCGTTTCAGCAAGCCGTTCATGATCCACCTTGCTTCGGCCTTCGCACCTCTGTTCAAGAAGCGTCAAGCTCGCGTCGACCGATCCGAGTGATCGGCGCTACTAGCGGTGAGGCTGGACCCGGGCAACGCCGGTCAGCTTGGCCTACTGACCTCATTCCCCCTCAGTCGCCGCCCTCGCCGCGAAGCCCCCAGAGAATGAGCGCGCCTGTGTGACGCCGAAGAGGGCCGGGCGCAGCGAAAGGACCATCGGCCCGAAGCACGCAGGCGGCGCCGATCGAGCGCAGCATCATCAATTGTCCGACGCCGTAATCCGCGACCAACCATTTGCCGAGCGCGTCGTTGAGCGCGAACAGGAACACGCCGGCCAGATAGAGACCGAGGCCGACGGTTGCGGGACGGGAGGGCGGCATCCGGGCCAGCGACGGCGGCGGGACGCTCGAAGCAAACAGGGCGGCCGCACCTGAGATGCGGCCGCCCTAAAGAGCGGTGAGGCCCTCGAACGAACGTCAGCGCGAATAGAATTCGATGACGAGATTGGGCTCCATCCGGGTCGGATACGGCACTTCCGACAGGCCGGGGTAGCGGGTGAGCTTGGCCGTGCCCTTGGCGTGGTCGACCTCGACATAATCGGGGACGTCCCGCTCCGCGAGGGCGTTGGCCTCCAACACCAGAGCCAGCTGCCTGGAAGATTCCTTGATCTCGACGAGGTCGCCGAGCTTCACCTGATAGGAGGGGATGTTGACCCGGCGGCCGTTGACCCTGATGTGGCCGTGGTTGACGAACTGGCGGGCGGCGAACACGGTCGGGACGAACTTGGCGCGATAGACGACCGCGTCCAGCCGGCGCTCCAGGAGGCCGATGAGATTGGCGCTCGAATCGCCCTTCATGCGCAGCGCCTCGACGTAATATTTGTGGAACTGGCGCTCGGAAATGTTGCCGTAATAGCCCTTGACCTTCTGCTTCGCCTTGAGCTGGGTGCCGAAGTCGGTCGCCTTGCCTTTGCGCCGCTGCCCGTGCTGGCCGGGCCCGTATTCGCGCTTGTTGAAGGGGCTGCGGGGGCGGCCCCAGATGTTCTCGCCCATGCGGCGATCGATTTTGTACTTGGCTTCTGCGCGCTTCGTCATCGCGGTTCCTCTTGCGGCGCCATCGTGGTTTATCGAGGAACGCGCCCTCCTCTGCGCCCCTGGGAGGCGCCGACAGGCTCAAGCCGAGCAAGGCCCGGGCCGCGGGTGCGTCAAACGACAAGCGCGCTCTCCCGAAGAAAGCGCGCCGGTGCGGCCGGTCTCCTAAGGGGTCGACCCCGGACTGTCAACTGCTTCTGTGGCACGAAAGAGCGATCGCGGAAGCTCGGCGCAGTTTTGGCGGGGCGGGACCCAGGCATGCACAAATTGCATATTGGATCGATCAAATGACAATCAATCAATCATAAGCGGCCAAGTTTTCAGCGAAACTTCCGCCATTGAGCGCTATGTCTCGCATGCGCCATGGTCAAGCCATGCAAATAACACAAATGTTGACGCTTTGCACCATTGACTTTTGCAGTGCAGCAATCTAAGTGGACACTGTCTAGGAGAAGGAGCGACGGCGGTCCCACGAGGATAGGCGGGGCCAATCAAGGAGGGCGGTCAAGAAGGAGACCGCCATGAAGTTGTTCCCACTCGCGCGCTTCCTGCGCGCTCGCCGGACTTACTGGAGCGTTGTCCAGGAACTCTCCGGCTATTCGGACCGTGAACTGCACGACATTGGCATTGATCGCGCCGACATTCATGAGATCGCGCGCTTGGCGTCGCGGGAGCGGCAGTAACCCCGATAACAATCTGGCGGCGGCGCCCTGGCGAGGGCGCCGCCAAACGTCAGGTCCTGTTGTACACATCCTCGATGCGGACGATGTCGTCCTCGCCAAGGTAGCTGCCTGTCTGCACCTCGATCAGCTCGAGGTCGATCTTCCCGGGATTGGCCAGACGGTGCTCTGAGCCGATCGGCAGATAAACCGATTCGTTCTCGTGGACGAGCTGAACGGCGCCGTTGAGCGTCACTTCCGCGGTCCCATGCACGACGACCCAATGTTCGGCACGGTGGTGGTGCTTCTGCAGCGACAGCCGCCCGCCGGGCCGCACGACGATGCGCTTGACCTGATATCTCGGACCGTGATCGACGCTCTGGTAATAGCCCCACGGCCGGTACATGCGCCGGTGCAGAATCGCCTCCGGCCGGCGCTCCGCCTTGAGCCGCTCGACGAGCTGCTTGACCTTGTCGCTCTGCGACTGGTCGGCGACCAGCACCGCGTCGCCGGTGGCGACCACCACCACGTTGTCGAGGCCGATGACGGCCGCCAGCTGCTCCTCCGACCGCACCAGCACATTGGAGGAATCGATCGCCACCGCCCGGCCGCGCAGGCTGTTGCCCTGCTCGTCCCGCGGGCTCAGCCGCCATACGGTCGACCACTGACCGACGTCCGACCAGCCGACATCGGCGGCCAGCACCGCCGCCCGATGGGTCCGCTCCATCACGGCAAAGTCGATCGACGTCTTTGGCGCCTTGACGAAGGAGTCCCTGTCCAGAACAGTGAAGCCGAGATCGGTTTTCGCCCGCGCGACGGCCTCGCTCGTCGCCGCGGCGATCTCCGGCTCGAACCGGGCGAGCTCCTCCAGCATGACGTCGGCGCGGAAGACGAAATTGCCCGAGTTCCACAAATAACCGTGCTCGATGAAGGCCTTCGCTCGCTCCTCGTCCGGCTTCTCGACGAAGCGCTCGACCCGTCGCACCTGCGGATCGACCGGCAACGGCCCGGCGGGATGGATGTAGCCGTAGCCGGTCGCCGGATGGTCCGGGGTCACGCCGAAGGTGACGATCTCGCCGCCCTCGGCCGCGACGCCGGCTTCGGCGCAGAGTTTTGCGAACTTGGCGGCATCCTCAACGACGTGGTCCGCCGCCAGCACCGCCACCACCGTCTTCGGCTCGCGCGCCGCCGCCCAGGCCGCCGCCGCCCCCACCGCCGCGGCGCTGTCGCGACGCTCCGGCTCGAGCAGGATCGTCGCCTCGGCGCCGATCTCTTTCAACTGTTCGGCGACGCGGAAGCGATAGTCGAAATTGGTGATGACGACAGGGGGATCGAAGATCGCCCGGTCGCCGACCAGTCCGACGACCGACTGGAAAGTCGACCATTCGCCGATCAAGGGAATAAACTGCTTGGGCAGGCTCTCGCGCGACTCCGGCCAGACGCGGGTGCCCGAGCCGCCGCACATGATCACCGGCTGGACCTTGCTCATCGGATCCTTTTCGCTTCGCTTTGAGGCGCCCGCGCGCCGCTCAATCCGCTTCCGTTTTGCGTGAACCCGGCGGCCAAAGCAATCCCGCCAGTCTACGCCCCGATCGTCTTTCGCATCGGGTCCCGCGCCCCCGAACGACGCGACTCGGCGTGCGCGCGGGGTCGAACCAGCGGCGCATCAAGGCGCGAGATATCCCTGCATTCGGCCGAACAGGGAACTTGAATTCCCTGATAGGCCAAAAAATCTCCCTGTTCGCCCGCGTAGGGAATTTTCCCGAAATGGCCTAGAATCATTGGTCTTTTCGGGACGGTTCTTCCCCGAATCGGCCGAAAAACGAGAAGTTCGCTGCTATTTTCCCTGCCGCAGGGAACAGCGCCGCTTGAGCCCCCGGCGTCCTGGGTCCGGGGAGGGCCAGAGCGAAGAACGGCGGCTGGCCTTCGGACTGATCCTCCGGCCATTATCCGCGCCGCCTTCGGGTCAAAAGTCGGTGGGGACGCCGCCCTCGGCCTTGCGCCGCGCGACGAAAGCCGCGAGGGCCTCGCGTCGTTCCAGCTCGAAGGGCGGCGGAGTGTAATCGCGCAGCCGCTCGGCCACGATCCTCTCGGCCGCGTCGGCGGCGGTCGGCGCTCCGGCCTCCCGCCAGCTTTCGAAATTGCGCCAGTCGGAGATCATGGGGGCGAAAAAGGCCGTGCGGTAGCGCGACTGCGTATGTTCGGCGCCGAAAAAGTGCCCGCCGGGCCCGACCTCGCGCATCGCCTCCACCGCCAGCTCCAGCTCTTCGGTCCGAACCGGTCGCAGGAATTCCGCGACCATCGCCAAGAGATCGGCGTCGACCGCCATCTTCTCGAACGAGGCGTGCAGTCCGCCTTCCATCCATCCCGCTCCGTGCATGAGAAGGTTGACCCCGCCCATGATCGCGCCCCACAGCGAAAACACGCTCTCGTAGGCGGCCTGCGCGTCGAGCGCGTTGGCGGCGTTCGCGTTCGAAGAGCGATAGGGAACAGCGAGCCGGCGGGCGAGCTGGCCGCCGATGATCGCCGTCTTCATGTATTCCGGCGTGCCAAAGGCCGGCGCGCCCGACTTCATGTCGACGTTGGAGGTGAAACCGCCGTAGACGAAGGGCGCGCCGGGGCGGACGACCTGCGTCATGACGAGACCAGCAAGCGCTTCGGCGTGTTGCTGAGCGAGCGCGCCGGCAAGCGTCACCGGCGCCATCGCTCCCGCAAGGGTGAAGGGCGTCAGAACGACCACCTGGCTGCGCTTGGCCATTTGGATAACGCCCTCGAGCATCGGTCCGTCCAGCCGCAACGGCGAAGAGGAGTTGATGACGGTGAACAGGGACGGCTCCTGCTCCAGCGCCGCATCGTCGATTCCGCGAGCGATCTTGATCATCTCGATCGCGTCGAGGTTCCGCTCCCGCCCGAGGCTGTAGGCGTGGATCGGCTTGTCGGACAGCGTCAGCATGTCGAAAAGGGCGTCGAGATGCCGGATGGAAGGGTGGACGTCGACCGGCTCGACCGGGTAGCCGCCCCAGAAGTGAATCGAGTCGAACAACTGGCCGAGACGAATGAAATTGCGATAGTCGACGATATTGCCCGGCCGCCGCCCGCCGGCCCGGTCGGATGAGTTGGGCGCGCTGGCGACCGAGCCGAAGGCGACATGACGACCGCCGATCGCGAGATTGCGCGCGGAATTGCGCGCATGCAGGACGAATTCGTTCGGCGCGACGCCGACGTGCGCCTCGACCAAGGCCGGCTCGAAGCGCACCCGCTTCGAGCCCTGCTCGACGTCGGCGCCCGCCTCCTTCAGGATCGCCCGCGCCCCGTCATGCAGGAAGTCGATTCCGATCTCCTTCAGAACGGTCAATGCAGCCTGATGGATGGATTCAAGTTCGTCCGCCGAGACAAGCTCGAGCGGCGCAAACGGCAATCGCGGCTGGGCGGGCGGCCGAGTGGGACCCGGCGTCCCGGCGCGCCCGCCGCCACGCCGGCGCCGGCGCCCGGTGTCTTGAGACTCGGTTTCAGCAGGCATGAGTTTCCCGGAATCGAATCAGCCTAGCCCCGAGGGACCGAACGACACACGCGAAATTTGCATCGGGAGAAGGACACCTTCCACGCCTATTTGGCGGCGCGCAGCTTCGGCGGCTCTTGCGCCGCGGCTTCGGCCTCGGCCGCGCGGCCGGCGGAAAAGCGCGCGATCAGCCACGAGCGGAACAAGGCGACCGCCTCGTTGCTGAGATCCTCGGGATGGGTCGTCAGATAATAGCCGTAGCCTTCGTCGAGCCAGAGATCGAACGGGCGCGCCAGGCGGCCCGCATTGATCTCCTCGTGGAAGAGCAATGGATCGAGCAGCGCGAGCCCGTCGCCGCTCATTGCATATTGCGCGGCCAGCTGCTGGGTGTCGAACACCAGACCGCGATCGACGGCGAGGTCCGGCCGCCCGATCGAACGGACGAACATTTCCCAGAAAAAGTGGCGGGGCCGCCCATCGATCTTGAGATGGAGAAGGTCGCTCGAGGCAATAAGCTTGGCCGGATCGGTCCCGTCGATTGATTCAAGAAGCTTCGGACTGCACAGCAGCGTCGAGCGCACCATCCAGAGAAGATCGTGGATGGCGTCGGTGACGCGCGGCTCGGAGTAGACGATGGCGATATCGACGTCGCCGTCCACCTCCGGCCCGGTCGTCGGCTTGGAGACGATCTCAAGCGAGATTCCGGCGTTCTCTGCGCGAAAGTCGCGCAAGATCGGGATCGCCAGTCGATGGGCGAAGGAAGTCGGCAGCGCGACCTTCAGCACGCGCTTCGGCCGGCCCTTTTCCTTGATGACCTCCCCGAGCGCCTGATCGATGCGGTCAAACGACTTCGACACGACGGGCAGGATGTGCCGTCCGGCTTCGGTCAAAACGAGCTGCTGCGGACGGCGTTCAAAGAGCGCCACGCCGAGAAAGTTCTCGAGCACAATGACGTGCCGACTGACCGCGCTTTGGGCGACCGTGAGGCTGTTGGCGGCTGCGGTGAAGCTGAGGTGCTGCCCAGCCGCCTCGAATGCTCTCAACGCGTTCAGCGGCAACCACTTGCGATCCATCGGTCCTCCTCGCGCCGCGCGAGCGATGACATTGGTGCTTCTTGCGGACGCGATGACAAGAAGCTCATAACCTATTCCAGGGCGGTCGGACAATATGACGGCGCCGCCTGAATCCACAGGCAAACGTTTCGTTGTCGCGCCCCTTGAGGCGACAACGGCACGACCGGCGGCCGCCATCATATGTCGAATGGGGCTTCGAACTCCTCGAGATGGGATCGGCCGCTGCGGTTACCGAGCGCGCGGCGCGATTGGCGCGCCCAGCGCGATCAGCGGACTTATCGGAGCATTATTGCCCTTCGCCCCGTTCCGTTGTTGCTGTATACCGCCTCTGATCCGCCCGGCCTCCCCACTCTTGCTGGAGAGGGCCTGAAAATGCGAGAATGCTTCTAGCGGCGCAACGCGCCGATCGCTTCCGGACAAGGGCCACCAATGCCTCCCTATCGCTCCCGCACTTCGACGCACGGCCGCAACATGGCGGGAGCGCGCGGTCTCTGGCGCGCCACCGGCATGAAGGACGGGGATTTCGGCAAGCCGATCATCGCGGTCGCCAATTCCTTCACCCAGTTCGTCCCGGGCCACGTCCATCTGAAGGACCTCGGCCAGTTGGTCGCCCGGGAAATCGAGGCGGCGGGCGGCGTCGCCAAGGAGTTCAACACCATCGCGATCGACGACGGCATCGCGATGGGACACGACGGCATGCTCTATTCGCTCCCTTCGCGCGAGCTGATCGCCGACAGCGTCGAATACATGGCCAACGCGCACTGCGCCGACGCCCTGGTCTGCATTTCCAATTGCGACAAGATCACGCCCGGTATGTTGATGGCGGCCCTGAGGCTCAACATCCCGGCGGTGTTCGTCTCGGGCGGCCCGATGGAGGCGGGCAGAGTCCAGCTTTCGTCCGGCGCACGGAAAGTGGACCTGATCGACGCCATGGTCGCCGCCGCCGACGAAAGGGTGACCGACGCCGACGTCGCTGTCATCGAGCGCTCCGCCTGCCCGACCTGCGGCTCGTGCTCCGGCATGTTCACCGCCAATTCGATGAACTGCCTCACCGAAGCGCTCGGCCTTTCACTGCCCGGCAACGGCACGGTGGTTGCGACCCACGCCGATCGCAAGCGACTATTTGTCGAGGCCGGCCATCTGATCGTCGACCTCGCCCGCCGCTACTACGAGGAGAACGACGAGGGCGCGCTGCCTCGCTCGATCGCCAGCTTCGAGGCGTTCGAGAACGCGATGACGCTCGATATTTCGATGGGCGGGTCGACCAACACGGTGCTCCACCTGCTCGCGGCGGCGCACGAAGCGGAGGTTGCCTTCACGATGGAAGACATTGACCGGCTGTCGCGCAAGGCGCCGGTGCTGTGCAAGGTCGCCCCGTCCGTGCCGGACGTCCACGTCGAGGACGTGCATCGAGCCGGCGGCATCATGGGCATTCTCGGCGAACTCGACCGCGCCGGGCTCTTGAACCGCGAAGTCCGGATGGTTCATGCCGAGTCGCTCGAGCACGCGCTGTCGCGTAACGACATCAGGCGCACCTCGAGCAACGCCGTGCGCGAATTTTTCTCCGCCGCCCCCGGCGGCGTGCCGACCCAGGTCGCCTTCAGCCAGTCGGCCCGCTACGCCTCACTCGACGAGGATCGGCGGAAGGGCGTCATACGCGACGTCGAGCACGCCTTCCTAAAAGACGGCGGCCTCGCCGTGCTCAAGGGCAACATCGCGCTCGACGGCTGCATCGTGAAGACGGCCGGGGTCGACGAAAGCAACCTCAGGTTCACCGGTCCGGCGCGCATCTTCGAGAGCCAGGACGACGCCGTGCAGGGCATTCTCGGCGGCAGAGTGGTCGCCGGGGACGTCGTGATCATCCGCTACGAGGGCCCTCGCGGCGGCCCGGGCATGCAGGAGATGCTCTATCCGACGAGCTACCTCAAGTCGCGTGATCTCGGGAAGGCCTGCGCTCTCGTCACCGACGGTCGGTTTTCCGGTGGCACCTCGGGCCTCTCCATCGGCCATGTCTCCCCCGAGGCGGCCGAAGGCGGCGCGATCGGCCTCGTCGAGGAAGGCGACCGGATCGCAATCGACATTCCCGCCCGCACCATAGACCTCCTCGTCGATGAAGCGACGCTCGCCGGGCGACGCGCTGCGATGCAGGCCAAGGGCAAGGACGCATGGAAGCCCGGCAAGCCTCGCGCGCGCAAAGTCTCGAAGGCGCTTCGCGCCTATGCAGCCTTCGCCACCAGTGCGGCGCGCGGAGCCGTGCGCGAGGTCCCGTAGCCGTCAATGCGTAATGCGCTCGGCGCGCGCTCGATCGCCTCGCGGCTTTTCCTGTCGGCGGCTTTCTGGAGCACGCTCATACTCGCCCTGGCGGGCTTGGGCCTCAGCGCGCTCAATGCGCGTTGGATGGAGGCCAATTTCGATGACCAACTCGGCGTCTACCTGAAGGCGTTGATCGCCAACGCGCTCCCGAACGAAGAGGGAAAGGGCGCGGCGCCCATCGGGGTCGCGCCGCAATTCGAACTCGCCTTCTCAGGCTGGTACTGGCAGATCACCCGGCTCGACGCCAATCCGCCAGAGATCCGGGCGTCGAAGTCGCTGTTCGCCACTCAGCTTCCGCGCCTCGTCGCGGCCGATCAGGAGCAGGGCCAGGTTCTGAGCGGCTACGTCATCGGGCCTGGGGGGCATCAGCTGCGGACGGTCGAGCGCGAGATCGACGCCGGCGACGAGGGCCGCTATCTTGTCCAGGTCGCCGCCAACGCGGACGTGATCCAGGCGCAGGAGCACGGCTTCGAATGGGCTCTGGCCGCGACCTTTCTGACGCTGGCGCTGGCGCTCATCGGATCCACGGCGCTCGCCGTCCGCTACGGCTTGCGTCCTCTTCGGGCGCTCCGCGAGGGAGTGGCGGCCATCCGCCGGGGCGAGGCCGAGCACATCGCCGGCGAGTTCCCGCAGGACGTGGCGCCTCTGGCGGCGGAGGTGAATCAGCTGATCGGCGCCAACCGGCAGGTTGTCGAGCGCGCGCGCACCCAGGTGGGCAATCTCGCCCACGCGCTCAAGACCCCGCTCAGCGTGCTCATCAACGAGGCAGATTCCGGCAGCTCGAGCTTGCCGGGAAAGGTGCGCGAGCAGGCGGAGATCATGCGCCAGCAGGTCGGCTTTTATCTCGACCGGGCGCGCGCCGCAGCTCGTGCGCGCGTGGTCGGCGTCGTCACCGAGGTCAGGCCGGTCGTGGAGAGCCTGGTGCGCACGTTCGAGAAGCTGCACGCCGAACGGAATCTGAACTTTACCGTCGCGTTGCAGGACGGCCTCAGGTTCCGCGGCGAGTCGCAGGACCTGACCGATCTCATCGGCAACCTGCTCGACAACGCCGGCAAATGGGCGCGCGAAAATGTATCCATCCACGCCTCGCGCGTCCCGGCCGGCCCGAAAAAGGCGGCCGCCTTCCTCGTCGCCGAGATCGACGACGATGGTCCGGGCCTCGAGCCGGGGGCGCGAGCCGAAGCCATCGAACGCGGCAAACGGCTCGACGAATCTCGGCCGGGCTCCGGAATCGGCCTGTCGATCGTCGTCGATCTCGCGGCGAGCTACGGCGGGTCGCTTCAGCTCGAAGAAAGTCCGCTCGGCGGCTTGCGCGCGGTTCTGCGGCTGCCTTGCGTTTGAGGCGGAGTTCACGGCCGGCCACTTGGCGGAAGACGGGGTTTATGGAGATGAAGCCGAGCATTGTCGTGATCCTGGCGCTGGCCGCGCCGATTTTGCCCGGCTGCGCCGGCGTCGGCGAGGTTGCGCCCAATCGCGGCGTCGCGGCTGCGGCGCCGACGCCGCCTGCCGCGGGCGCCTCGACACAGGGCGTGCAGCCGATGGCCCCCGTCGCCGCGGTCCAGGCGCAGCCGTTGCCGGCGGCCGGCTCGACGGCTTCGATCCCGCCGTCGCCTCCGGCCGCGGCGGCCTTGCCGCAGTCGCCGGCGACGCCCATTCCGTCGGGCGCGTCGCTCGGAGGCGTCCTCGGCGGCCCGGTCGGCGCGGCGTTGACGGAGGCCGATCGGCAGACTGCCTGGAGCGCCCAGATCGCGGCGCTCGATTCCGGACAAAACCGCTCATGGCGTGGCGGCCACGGCGTCTTCGGCTTCGTGGCGCCCGGGGCTGAGATGGGCGGCGGCTGTCGCGCCTATTCGCAGACGATCTACATCGCAGGGCGACCCAATCGCGGCCAGGGCGTCGCCTGCAAACAGCCGGGCGGGACTTGGCAGATGACGCGCTAGCGTCCAGAACGCCAACGCCCGGCCTGAGGCGCCGGCTGCGTCGAGCGGAGGGGTTTTCCCTTGGCAGGGAATAAATCAGGGAAACTTTCGCACTTCGGCCGATTTTCGGAAAAACCAGGCCGAAAAGGCCAATGATTCTAGGCGATTCCGGGAAAATTCCCTACGAGCCCGAACAGGGAATTAAATCGGCCCATCAGGGAACTAAAGTTCCCTGTTCGGCCAAGTGCAGGGACAACTCGTACCGTAACGGGCCCCTTGTCGGGCGTCTTGCGGGCCGACCGGCCAGATCGGATGGGCTTTTCCGAAACGCTTGTCGATTCCGCGGCGCCAGATGGCCAATCGCGGAAGCTCTGCGGGTCGCGTCGGCCGTTCGCCGGAGACTATCGGCTTGGATCGGGCCGCCCGTCCCGATCGCTCCAGGTTTGACGACGCCCTCAAAATAGCCGTTTTTGGGGGCTGCTTCGGCGGAACGCGGACGGTATTGCTCAGGCGGAAACGGCAGAGCGTCGAGAGTTGTCGATGGTGTGGTTGATCTTCGCGGGAATGGCCGCATTCGCGGCCCTCGCCGCGGTTTGGCCCGTTCTTCGTTCCTCGTCCTCGTCGGCCGAGGCCGACGACGCGTCGAGCGAAGCGGCCTTCTATAGGGCGCAACTCGACGAGATTCAGCGCGACGTCGAGCGCGGCCAATTGCCGCAGAGCGAGGCGGCGAGCGCCCGCGCGGAGGCAGCCCGCCGACTGATCGCCGCGCGTTCCGACACGTCGAAAGGCGCCGCTCCGCGCGTCAGAAACCGGCTGGCGGCCGCGGTTCTGGTCGCGGTCGGCGTGCCGGCGATCGCCTTTCCCCTCTACGCCATGCTCGGCCAGCCGCAAATGCCCGACGACCCGTTGGCCAGCCGCGCGCCCGCGGCCCACGCGGCGAGCGACATCGGGGCGGCCGTCGCCGGCGTCGAGGCGCATCTGATCGCGAAGCCGGATGACGGCAAGGGATGGGCGGTGATCGCGCCGGTCTACATGCGGCTCGAGCGCTACGAGGACGCCGCGCACGGCTATTCCGAAGCGCTGCGTCTGCTCGGCGAAGACCCTTCGCGCCGCGCCGCCTACGGCGAAGCCTTGGTCGCCGCCGCCGGCGGCGTCGTCACCGACAAGGCGCGGGAGGCTTTCGCCAGGGCGCTGGCGGAACAGCCCGGCCAGCCGCAGGCGCGCTTCTATCTGGCGCTCGCTGCCGAGCAGGACGGCAGGAAAGCCGAGGCCGTGCAGGCCTATGAGTCGCTGGCCGCGGACGCCCCGCCGGACGCCCCATGGGTCGGCCTGGTGAAGGCCCGCCTCGCCTCGCTGAAGGGCGAGCCGCCGCCGCAGTCGGCGGCGGACGCGTCGGCGCTCGGATCGAAAGAACAGCAGGCGATGATCGCGGGCATGGTGAGCCGATTGGCGAATCGGCTCGCCAGCCAGGGCGGCAGCGTCGACGAATGGTCTCGCCTTATTCGCGCCTACACGGTGCTGCATCAGGCCGACAAGGCCAAGGCCGCGCTCGCCGACGCGCGCAAGGCCCTCGCGCCGGACGCCAACGCGGTCGCCAGCCTCGATGCGCTGGCGCGCGACCTCGGCCTGGGGGAGGCCAATTGACCCGCCGCAGCCGCCGCCTCGCTCTCATCGCCGCCGCGCTCGCCGTCATCGGCTGCGCCGTCGGGCTCGGGCTCTACGCCATGAGAGACAGCCTTTCGCTGTTCCTGACGCCCGGCGAAATCGCCGAAAAGAACGTCCAGCCCGGAACGAGGCTCCGGATCGGCGGCCTCGTCGAGACGGGCTCCGTCGTGCGAGCCGACGACCGGTTGAGGTTCAACGTCACGGACGGAACGAAGACCGTCGGCGTCGATTGCGGGGGGGACTGCTTCGCCAACGTGCCCGACCTCTTTCGCGAGGGCCAGGGCGTCGTCGTCGAGGGCGTTCTCGGCCATCAGGGTCGGCTGAGCGGCGATCAGATTCTCGCCAAGCACGACGAGCGCTACATGCCCCGCGAAGTCGTCGAGGCGCTGAAGAAACAGGGCCGCTGGCAGGAAGGGGAGGCCGCGCGATGATCGTCGAAGTCGGCCATTTCGCGCTCGTTCTGGCGCTCTGCGCCGCGCTTGCCCAAACGATCGTCCCCTCGTGGGGAGCGCGCCGCGGCGACCCGGACCTGATGTCGGTCGGGCGCAGCGCCGCGTTGACCCAGTTCGCGCTCGTTGCGGTCGCCTTCGCCGCGCTCGTCAACGCGCATCTGACGTCGGACTTCTCGGTCCTCAACGTGGCGGAGAACTCGCACAGCGCCGTGCCGACGATCTACAAGATCTCTGGCGTCTGGGGAAACCATGAAGGCTCGATGCTCCTTTGGGTGTTGATCCTGGCGGTCTTCGGGGCGCTCGTCGCCCTGTTCGGCCGCTCGCTGCCGCGCACGCTGCGCGCCAACGCGCTCGCCGTGCAGGGACTGATCAGCGTCGCGTTCCTCCTGTTCATCCTCCTGACCTCGAATCCGTTCGAGCGCCTCTCGCCCGCGCCGTTCGAGGGCCGCGACCTCAATCCGATCCTGCAGGATCCCGGCCTCGCGATCCATCCGCCGCTGCTCTATCTCGGCTATGTCGGCTTCTCGATCGTCTACTCTTTCGCGGCGGCGGCCCTCATCGAGGGGCGCATCGACGCGGCCTGGGCGCGTTTCGTGCGGCCCTTCGCGCTGATCGCCTGGAGCCTGCTCACCCTCGGCATCGCGGCCGGATCCTTCTGGGCGTACTATACGCTGGGCTGGGGCGGATTCTGGTTCTGGGACCCGGTCGAGAACGCCTCCCTGATGCCCTGGCTCGCCGGAACCGCCTTCGTCCATTCGGTCGCGGTGATGGAGAAGCGCGACGCGTTGAAAGTCTGGACGATCTTCCTCGCCATCGTCGCCTTCTCGTTCTCGCTGCTCGGCACGTTCCTCGTGCGGTCGGGCGTGCTCACTTCCGTGCACGCCTTCGCCAGCGATCCCCGGCGCGGCGTGTTCATCCTCCTGATCCTCGCCCTCTTCATCTGCGGCTCCTTCGCCCTCTTCGCCTGGCGGGCGCCGATGCTGAGGCAGGGCGGCCTGTTCGCGCCGATCTCGCGCGAGGGCGCGCTCGTGCTCAACAACCTCTTGCTGACCACGTCCCTGGCCGTCGTGTTCTTCGGCACGGTCTATCCGCTCGCGCTCGAGCAATTGACCGGCGAGAAGATCACCGTCGGCGCGCCCTTCTTCAACATGACCTGCGGCGCGCTCATGCTGACCGCCTGTTTCGTGTCCCCGGTCGGCTTCTCGCTCGCCTGGAAGCGAGGCGATCTGCTCGGCGTCGCAGAGCGCCTGACCGTGGCGCTGGCCGCCGGCGCTCTCATCGCGGTCGCCGGCGCGGCCTGGCTGCACGGGCAATCGATTCTCGCTTCGATCGCGGCGGGAATCGCGGTGTTCGCCATCGTCGGAACGCTGACCGAGGTCCTGATGCGCACATGGCGGCCGGGTCTCAAGTTCGGCGTGGCGCTGAGGCGAGCGGCCGGCCTGCCCCTGTCGTTCTGGGGTGCGGCTCTGGCCCATATCGGCGTCGGCCTCACCCTGCTCGGCCTCGCAGGCGTCGGCTTCGGCGCCGAGGCGATCGCGACCCTGCACAAGGGGGTTCCCCAGGCGGTGGGGCCTTACGAGATCACGCTGGACGCGGTCGTTCCCAAGGTCGGCCCCAATTACAAGCAGGTCGTCGCTCCGATGACGGTCCGCTCGGGCGGAAAGGTCGTCGCGGCCATCGCGCCCGCGCGCCGGCAATTCGAGGCCCGCCAGATGACGACCACGGAAGCGGGAATGGCGACGCTGCATTTCGGCCAGGTCTATGTATCGATCGCCGATCCGACGCCGGACGGCGCCGTGCCGGCCAGGCTCTACTGGAAGCCGCTGGTCACGCTGATCTGGCTCGGCGGCGCGGCCATGGCGCTCGGCGGCGCGCTGTCGCTCGCCGACCGGCGGCTGCGCTTCGGCGTCGCCGTCCGCGCGCGGGCCCAAGCCGCCGTCGCGGCGGCGGAATGAGACGCATGCGCGGCCTTCGTCTCGCCCTCGCCTTCCTCTTCGCGCTTTTCGCGGCGCCGTCCTTCGCCGTCGAGCCGAACGAGGTGATGAAGGACCCGGCGCTGGAAGCGCGCGCCCGTGCGCTGTCGGCTGAGCTGCGCTGCATGGTCTGTCAGAACCAGTCGATCGACGATTCGGAGGCGCCGCTCGCCCACGATATCCGCGTCCTGATCCGCCAGCGCATCGCTCAGGGCGAGAGCAATGCGGCGGTCCGCGCCTATCTCGTCTCGCGCTATGGCGATTTCATCCTCTTGAAGCCGCCGTTCAAGCCGGAGACGTGGCTCCTCTGGCTCAGCGCGCCGCTGAC
>DASRSL010000139.1:0-31766 GCA_035656495.1 Roseiarcus sp. | reverse complement strand
GGATGGACGCTTCCGGCGATCTCGTGCCGCTTTTCGAGCAGGACCGGTCGCAGTGGGACCGGCGCCTGATCGAGGAGGGCCTGGGTTGGCTCACGCTCGCTTCCGAGGGCGCCGAGGCGAGCGACTATCACCTGGAGGCGGCGGTCGCGGCCGTTCATGCGCGAGCGGATCGCCTGGAGGATACGGACTGGACGCGGATCGTCTGGCTCTACGACATGCTGATGATGATCCGCCCAGGCCCGGTCGTCGCGCTCAACAGGGCGATCGCCATCGCGCATAGGGACGGGCCGGAGCGGGGCTTAAGCGCGATCCGCGCCATCGAGGAAGCGGACCGCCTCGCCGCCTATCCCTTCCTCCCGGCGGCGCTCGGCGAGCTCGAGCTGAGACGCAATGATCCTGTCGCGGCGCGCGGACACTTTTGCGACGCGCTCGGCCTCGCGCGCAGCCCGGCCGAGCGGCGATTCTACCAACGGCGGATCGCCGTGTGCGAGACGTCGACGGTGCTCCCCTCTCCCATTCGGGAGAGGGGCCGGGGGTGAGGGGGACCGGCGTTTCAGTCGAAGGGGCAGCCGCAATTTCCTCGCGGACTTGCGCCAAGAACCCCGTCAAGCTCGTCGCGGCCATGCTCATTCTTGGAGCGAATGACGCGGTCCCGGCGCTGCTCCTCGGACAGGCTGGCGGTCGACAAAGACTATCAGGGGCAGGGCCATGCCGCCGACCTGATGCAATACGCCCTCAAGGCGACCCTGCATGTTTCCAAGGCGATCGGGGCCGTGGGAGTCCTCACGCATCCGCTCGATGAGGCAGCGCGGGAATTCACTCGGCAGTTCGACTTCGAGGACCTGTCGTTCGACCCGCGGCGCGCGATGATCGTGCGGAGGGCCGATCTCGAGCGGCAGTTCGGGGAAGGAGAATGACGGTTTTCGTGCTATTCTCGGGCTCGGAGACGCCGCGATGAGCACAACGACCTCGACCGATCTCGCCGAGCGTGTGATCGCCACCTTGCGGGCGCACGAGGCGGAGTTGCGCCGCGCTGGAATCCGGCGCCTGTCATTGTTTGGCTCCGTTGCGCGCGGCGGTGCTGGAGCCAGCAGCGACATCGACCTTGCGGCCGAACTGGACCCGGAAGCCCGCATTGGGCTGTTCGCCCTCGAGGCGTTGGAACGGCGTCTGGCGGAACTTGTCGGCCGCAAGGTGGACTTGCTGCCGGAGCCGGTCGAGAAGCCTCGCCTGCGGGCCCTCATAGAACGGGATCGTCGGCGTGCCTTCTAGGCACGACCCGGCCGGCAATCTGGCCGACATCATCGAGAACGCCGAGCGGATCGAGCAATACTTGGCAGGCGTGGATCGCGCCGCTTTCGCCAGCAACGGCGTGCTGCGTGACGCCGTGGAGCGTTGCGTCGAACGTGTGTGCGAGGCTGCGCACCGGCTGGGTGACCGCGCAGCCGAATTGATGCCCGACCAGCCCTGGGGCGACATTCGCGGAATGGGCAATCGGCTGCGACACGCCTACGACCGGGTAAACCTGGACGTGATTTGGAATGCCGCCCGGCATGACCTGCCTGGCTTGGCGGCCGACGCAAGACGGGCGCTCGCGCAGCGACGAGGGTCGACGAATAACTGAATATGCAGCGCGGATTCCCGTCGTGTTCCGCCACTGATTTGGATCGACTGTGATTCTGGCCAGTTCGCTCGTCGCCTTTCTCCGGCGATGCCCGCGCGGCGCCCCTCAAAGCTTCCCTGACCGGCATCGGCTTCCGTAAGAACGACGATCGCGCTGTGATCGCTGAAGCCCTCTCCCCACGGCCGATGGCAGTACCAACAAATGGGGTTGAACGCACTGACGAACTTGGGAGTTGCCAAAGGCATGGTCGAGGCGAAATCCATTTAGGATTAATCCATTTCTCGTCGTGCGTTTTGTCCACTCGCGCGCGTCGGTTCCATTTGAACTCCGCCACAGGTCCACAAGACCATACTTCCCGGAGAGATCATCGAAATGCTCGGCGCAGGCGTAATTGACCCCATTCGGCGTCTTGTCGCCTGTCTGATTGCCAGTGTTCAGGTCTCCGATGATTAGTAGAGGTCGTGTGCCCGCACCCCTCGCAACCTCGCGGCAGACAAAGTATCCGGCCTTGGCCTCGATTTCTTGCCTGAGCTTCAGTCCCTTGGAGTTCGCTCCCGGGACGTAGCAAGCCAACATCGACCACAAGTCGAATTCGACCAGGAATAGCGCCCCCGAGGACGCCTGTCCCGGCGTCCTTCTCTCCGCTTTGAAGGTTGTTTGGCCGCGACGAATACACCGTTCTTCTTTTTGCCATCGGTCGCGGAATCCCAGCACATTCCCAGCGATGCAGCCCATCGTTCCCTTTCTGGCGCGCCGGCGCGCCATTCCGGCAGGATGATGATGTCGGCGTCCTGGGCCTCAAGGAAGCGCGTGATTTGCCCTCATCGGGAACCGCCGCCATGCTTGACATTGAGACAAACGAGTCTCACCGGCGTCCTCCCAACTGCTGGAAGCCCCTCACACATCCAGATTCGCCACGCTCAGCGCATTGTCCTGGATGAACTCGCGCCTCGGCTCGACCACGTCGCCCATCAGCTTGACGAAAATGTCGTCGACCTCGTCGAACTCGCGGATCTTCACCTGCAGGAGCGAGCGGGCTTCGCGGTCGAGTGTGGTCTCCCAGAGCTGGTCCTTGTTCATCTCACCCAGGCCCTTGTAGCGCTGGAAGGTCACGCCCTTGCGGCCGGCGGCGTTGACCGCCTCGAGCAGGTCCGAGGGGCCGGTGACGGCGGCGCGATCGCCGCGGCGGAGGAAAGAAGCGGGCGCGGCGAAGGCTTCGCTCAAGGGGCGGGCGTGCTCGTCGAGGCGGCGCGCGTCGGCCGAGGCGAGAAGGCCATTGTCCAGGATCGCCGCCTGGCGCACGCCGCGCACCTCCCGCGTCAGCACATAGCCATTCGCTTCGACCCGCCCGCGCCACGAGCGCTCCGTCTCTTCGGCGATGGCGTTCATCCGCTCGGCGAGCGCGTCTGCGAGCGCCGCGGCCTCGGGCGCGTCCACGGCGCCGAGGGGCTTAAGCGCGCCGGCGAGGGCCGCCTGCTCGACGGCGCTCTTCGTGTAGCGCGAGTGGAGGCCGGCGAGCAGCCGGCGCATCGCGCGCGCCTCCTCGACGAGCGCGCGCAGATCCGCGGCCGCGCGCACCTCGCCGTGGGCGAGCTCGAGCGAGGCGCCATCGAGCCCGGCCTCGACCAGATAGTCCTCCAGCGCCCGCTCGTCCTTGAGATAAAGCTCCGAGGAGCCGCGCTTGACCTTGAACAAAGGCGGCTGGGCGATGAACAGGTAGCCGTTCTCGATCACCGACCGCATCTGGCGAAAGAAGAAGGTGAGCAAGAGCGTGCGGATGTGCGAGCCGTCGACGTCCGCGTCGGTCATGATGATGATCTTGTGGTAGCGCAGCTTCTCGATGTTGAAGTCGTCGCGCCCGATGCCGGCGCCGAGCGCGGTGATCAGCGTGCCGACCTGCTCGGAAGACAGCATCTTGTCGAAGCGGGCGCGCTCGACGTTGAGGATTTTGCCGCGCAGGGGGAGCACCGCCTGATACTCGCGGTTGCGGCCCTGTTTCGCTGTTCCACCCGCCGAGTCGCCCTCGACGATGAAGATTTCCGACTTGGCCGGATCGCGCTCCTGGCAATCGGCGAGCTTGCCCGGCAGGCTCGCGATATCGAGCGCCCCCTTGCGCCTGGTCAGCTCGCGCGCCTTGCGCGCCGCATCGCGCGCCTGCGCCGCCTCGACCACTTTGCCGACGACGACGCGCGCCTCGGCCGGATGCTCCTCGAACCATTGCCCCAGCAAATCGTTGACGAGGCTCTCGACGACCGGGCGGACCTCCGAGGAGACCAGCTTGTCCTTGGTCTGCGAGGAGAATTTCGGGTCGGGGCACTTGACGCTGAGCACGCAGGTCAGGCCCTCGCGGCAATCGTCGCCGGAAAGATCGACCTTCTCCTTCTTGAGCAGGCCGGACCTCTCCGCGTAGCCGATCACCTGGCGGGTCAGCGCGCTGCGCAGGCCGATGAGATGGGTGCCGCCGTCGCGCTGCGGGATGTTGTTGGTGAAGGGCAGCACGTTCTCGTGGTAGCTGTCGTTCCACCACAGTGCGACCTCGACGACGATGCCGTCGCGCTCGCCCTTGATGAGGACGGGCTTGTCGATCAGCGCCGTCTTGGTGCGGTCGAGATAGCGCACGAAGGCCTCGAGGCCGCCTTCGTAGTAGAGCTCCTCACGCTTCGACTCGGCGTGGCGCAGGTCGGCCAGCACGATGCGCACGCCCGAGTTCAGGAAGGCGAGCTCGCGCAGGCGGTGCTCGATGGTCGCGTAGTCGAACTCGACCATGGAGAAGGTTTCCGGCGACGGCCAGAACGTCACCTCGGCGCCGCGCTTCGGCCTGCCGCCGACATCCGGCGCCGGGCCGATGACGGCGAGCGGCGCGACGGCGTCGCCGTGGTCGAATTCGATGAAATGCTCGCGGCCGTCCCGCCAGATGCGAAGCGCAAGCCTGGTCGAGAGCGCGTTGACGACCGAGACGCCGACCCCGTGCAGGCCGCCCGACACCTTGTAGGAATTGCGGTCGAACTTTCCGCCAGCGTGCAACTGAGTCATGATGACCTCGGCTGCCGAGACGCCCTCCTCCTCGTGGATGCCGGTCGGAATGCCGCGTCCGTCGTCGGTGACCGTGCAAGAGCCGTCGGCGTTGAGGGTCACCGCGACGAGCTTCGCGTGGCCGGCGAGCGCCTCGTCGATGGCGTTGTCGACCACCTCGTAGATCATGTGATGGAGGCCGGAGCCGTCGTCGGTGTCGCCGATATACATGCCCGGGCGCTTGCGCACCGCGTCGAGCCCCCGGAGCACCTTGATCGAATCGGCGCCGTAGGCCTCGCTCGCCGGCTCCGCCGCGAGGCTCACTTCCTTGATTTCATCGTTCAATATCAACGCCTTTTTGTGGGAAGTTCCGGCTGGAGCAAGCCGCGATTCGTCTTTTCGCCATATTAGCTGCGCGCGGCCGCCATTGCACGCCAAAACGGGCGTCAACGGCTGTCTTTCGTTCTGGTCGTAGCCTGAAACAACCCAGTGATATATAAGTCTATTTATCTCCTTTGCGAGATCGCGGCGCAGCGCCTGCCCGCGCCGCCTCGAGCTCGGCCCTGGCCGCGCCGCGCAGCAGGGTCTGATCGCTGGCGATGGAGCACAGAGTGAGGCCGAGCGCGGCCATCGCGGCGGCGTCTGCGCCGTCGAAGCAGAACATGGCGGCGTATTTGCGGTGCGCCCTGGCGCGCGCGACGATATGTCCCGCCGCCTCCATCAGCGCCGCCCCCCGCGGCTCGGGCGCGCGCCCGCCACTCAACGCGATCGAGAGATCGGAGGGCCCGATGAACACGCCGTCCACCCCCTCGACGCCGAGGATATCGTCGAGCGCCTCGAGCGCGGCGCGCGTCTCGATCATCGCGATCGTCTGGGTCATCGCGTTGGCGGCGGCGAGATAGGCGGGCGGCTCGAGCCCGCTCAGCGGCAGGACGGCGCGCGGGCCCCAGGACCGCTCGCCGAGCGGCAGGAATTTCGTGAAAGCGACGAGGCGGCGCGCGTCGTCGCGACTGTTGATCATCGGCGCGATGATGCCGGCGGCGCCCGCGTCGAGAAGGCGGCTCGCCAGGGCGAACTCGCCGACCGGCACGCGCACGATCGCCGGCTTGCCCGCCAACGCCATGGCGAGGATGGCGCGGGAGGCTCCGGCGAAATCGAACGCGCCGTGCTGCATGTCGAGCGCCACTGCGTCGAAGGGCTCGCGCGCCAGCGCCTCGGCGACCGCCGGCTCGTTCCAGCCGGCCCAACCGCAGAAAACCGGCGCTTCCGACCCCAGCGCCTGCGACAGCTTCCCGACCACAGCTTCGTTCATGTGCACGCCCGTCCCGCTCTCGAACATTTCAATTTCATTACGTAGAGTTCATTTGAATTTTATCCGGCCCGCTCGCAAGCTTCCGGCGTCGCACCTGCATGAGGGCCCGTCAAATGAACCGACGTTTCTTGACTCCCCTGACGATAGCCGCCGTCTCCGCCTTCGCCTTGCCCGCCATGGCCGCGACGGCCGCCGAGCCGAACGCGCAACACGGCGCACAGCAAGGCACGGAAACCGTGCAGCCGCATCGGATGGCCGACCGCGAATTGGTCCTCGACGCCAAGCTCGCGGGCATGAAGGCCGCACTCAAACTGACCCCCGACCAGGAGAACCTGTGGGGTGCATTCGAGACCGCGGTGCGCGACAGCGCAAAGGATCGAATGCAAAGCATGCAGAAGATGATCGAGATGCGCAAGCAGAATGAGCGCGTCTCCCCCGTCGATCTTCTCGACACATGGTCAACCGACCTGTCCCAGGCCGCCAGCGACATGAAGAACGTCGCCGACGCCGCCAAGCCGCTCTACGCCAGCCTCAACGAGACGCAGAAGCATGACTTCGGCATGTTGGGCCGGATGCTGATGCCCGAACACGCGCGCTTCGCGATGCGGATGATGCACCGCCGCTGGAGCGAAGGCGCCATGCACGAATAAGTCCCGAAGCTTTCTCCCTGGCTTCGGCAGTTGGAAGACGCGGCCGCCCTCTCCCTTCGGCCGCGTCTTCTTTTTTTGCCGCGAGGCGCGCTCGGGACGCCATCAGGCGGATACAGAGTTGATTTGTCATTGGGGTCCGCAATCCACTTTCATGATTTGCGGGCCGTTGTCTTTGGAGGGAATCGACGCCATGAGAGCGTTCTTTCGCCCGTCGCCCGCCGCGTTCGCCGCCGCGACTTTCGCCGTCGCTTCCCTCACTGTCCCTGCTGCGGCCCAAAATCAGCCGCCGGGACCCCCGACGAAGGAGCAGTTTCAACACTATGCGGACACCGGCCGGCAGGCGCTCGGTCTCAAGCTCGGCGACATGAAGGCCGGGCTGAAGCTGACCGCCGACCAGCAGAAACTTTGGCCGCCGTTCGACGCCGCCGTTCGCGACGGTTTCCAAATGCGCATGGACGACTTGCAGAGGACGTTGGACGAAATGCGAGGCGGCGGTCATCCCTCGGCGGTCGATCGCCTGGCGGCCATGGCCGACTCCATGTCCCGGGGCGCCGTCGCGCTCAAGACGATCGCGGACGCCGGAAGACCCTTGTACGCATCTCTGAACGAAACGCAGAAGCAGAATTTCGATCTGCTTGGGCAAGCGCTGCTCTTTCCGCAGCGCGGTCCCGGCGGAACGCCCGGACCCGGCAAGCGCGACTAGCGGTGGGCGCGCCTTCAGCCCCCGGCGAGGGACCCGGGGGTCGCGCCTCTTCTGGGGCGCTTTCTTTTTTTGCCGCGAGGCTGGGCCGGCTCGCGGTCATCAAACTGACGCGCTGTTGATTTGCAATCGGGCCGCGCCGACCGCATCGTCGTTGCGGTCCAGCGCCCGTGGAGGAATCGATCATGAGGTCGTCGTTTCGCATTTCGCTGACTGCCCTGGCTGCATCGGCGTTCGCCGTCGCGGCCGTGGCCGGCGCCGCCGCGCAGGCCGATAATCCGTCGGGCCCGCCCTGGATGCAGCACTGGGCGGCCGACCACGAGGCGATGCTCAACGCCAAGCTGGCCGGACTCAAGGCCGGGCTGGGGCTGAACGCCGACCAGGAGAAGCTGTGGGGACCGTTCGAGGCCGCCGTGCGCGACGTTGCGCAACTGCGGATGCAGCACATGAAGGCGCGCATGGAGCACCGGGGCGGGGAGCGCTGGGGCGGGTCGAGGATGGGCGGGTCGGAGATGGGCGAGTCGGAGATGGGCAGGTCGGAGATGGGCGAGGAAGAAGGCGCCCCCGGCTCGCCGATCGACCGCCTCGCGGCCATGGCCGACCACCTGTCCGAAGCCGGCGCCGCGCTGAAGAAGGTCGCCGACACGGCGAAGCCCCTCTATGCGAGCTTCGACGAGACGCAGAAGCGCGTGTTCCTCATGCTCGGCCGCGAAATGTTCGAGCACGGCCATGGCGAAATGGGATGGGGTCATGGCCGCCATGAGTGGCGTCCGTCCCATCACTGGGGCGAGGGGCCCGAAGACGAGGAAGAATAGCGCCTCAGGCGCTCTCTCATCGGCCTGAGTCGCAAGGACGGCGCGGTCGCCCGTTCTTCGGCCGCGTCTCTCTGTCCTAGACCGTGCAAAGCGCAGCGCGATCCAAGCCAAAGGCGGCGGCGAAGGCCGTGCCCAGCTCAAGGAAGCCGTCAGCGGCGCGACGACGGGCTCGACCGCGAGCAGGGACCTCGCACGGAAAGCGCGCCGGCAAGGGGCGGCCGTTGCGCGCAGGCCGGTGTTTGGCGCAAAATCGCCTTGGGAGACTTGCGGAGGAGAAGACCGTGATCGCACACGCCAAGGCTCATGCTCCGCTCGACCTCTACGCGGCCGAGGTCGCCAGCGAATGGGTCGACTACAACGGCCACATGAACGACGCGGCCTTCGCCGTCGTGTTCAGCCGGTCGGTCGACGCGCTGATGGACCGGATCGGCCTCGACGCCGCGGCGCGGAAGCAAACGCGCCGCAGCTTGTTCACGCTGCAGATGATGCTGCATTATTTCAAGGAGGCGAGGGAGGGCGACGCGCTCTCCGTCTCCTGTCATCTCCTCGAGCACGACGACAAGCGCATGCGCGTCTGGCTCGACATGACCGACGCGAGCGGCGAGCGCCTCGCCGCCTCGGAGCAACTGCTCATGTCGGTGGTCCTGAGCGAGGGCGCGCCACGCGCTGCGCCCTGGGGCTTCGAAACCCTCGCCGCGCTCGACGCGCTGCAGAAGCTCCACGCGAGCCTGCCGCATCCGCCTGAGGCGGGCTCTGGCGTGGCGCTGAAGCGGAAGGAGTCGTCCTAGCGAGTTTCGCCGGCGCCGGCAGGACGCGGAACTTCTGAATCCGCTTATCCGCGGCAAAAGAAGCGGATTTTGTGGCCGGTCCTGACCACGATTCTCCCGACGCTTGACGCCAAGGGGTTGGACCAGAGTCGGGCCGCCGAATGAACAGCGGATGAGTTCAGCTCACAGCGGATTCATCCGGCGGATCCGGCGCGTCCCGCCCGGTCAAGCGTCGCGAACTCCTCATCGGAGAGCGTGACGGCCGCCGCGCCGACGTTCTCCTCGACATGCGCGACCTTGCCGGTGCCGGGGATCGGCAGCATGACCGGGCTGCGCTTCAAGAGCCACGCGAGCGCGATCTGTCCGGGGCTCGCCTTGCGCCTGCGGGCGATCGAATCGAGCGCCGAGCCCTCGCGCGCAAGCTGGCCGGCGTTGAGCGGGAACCAAGGAATGAAGCCGATGCCGTTCTTCGCGCAATAGTCGAGCGGCGTTTCGCTCGCGCGGTCGGCGAGATTGTAGCGGTTCTGCACCGTGGCGACGGGAAAGAATTTCGACGCCGCCTCGATCTCCGCGACACTCACCTCCGACAGGCCGGCGCAACGGACGACCCCGTCGCGGATCAGCGACTTGATCGCATCGAACTGCTCGTTCGCCGGCACCTTCGGATCGATGCGGTGCAATTGCCAGAGATCGATCGCTTCGACGCCGAGCCGCCAGCGGCTCTTGTGCGCCTGCTGGATGAGATATTCGGGGCGCCCCAAGGGAATCCAGACTTCGGGGCCGGTGCGGACGAGGCCGCCCTTGGTCGCGACATGAATTTGCCCGTAGGGCTGAAGCGCCTCGCGGATCAGCGCCTCGGAGAAATCGGGGCCGTAGGAATCGGCGGTGTCGATGAAGTCGACGCCGAGATCCGGCAGGCGCCGCAGCGTCCTCAGCGCATCGGCCCAGTCCTGCGGCGGTCCCCAGATCCCGCGTCCGACGATGCGCATGGCGCCGAAGCCGAGGCGGTTCACCTCGAACGCTCCGCCGATGCGGAAGCGTCCCGATTGGGAGGCGTTGATCATCAAACATCCTCGCGAGGGTTGGGCCGCTCAGGGCCAGCGGGCCACGGGTGGCATGGAGGAGAGAATCGACGCGACATTGCCCCCGGTCTTCAGCCCGAAGATCGTGCCGCGATCATAGAGCAGATTGAACTCTGCGTAACGGCCGCGCCGGATCAATTGTTCCTCGCGCTCGGTCTCGCTCCACGCCTTCTCCGCGTTCCGCCGCACGATCTCCGAGTAGATCGCGATGAAACTGTCGCCGACGTCGCGGACGAAGGCGAAGTCGGCCTCGAAGGCCGAATTGCCGGCGTCGCCGGCGCTGTTGAGCCAGTCGAAGAAAATGCCGCCGATCCCGCGCGGCTCGTTACGGTGCTTGAGAAAGAAATAGTCGTCGCACCAGGCCTGGAAGCGCTCCGCGTCGGCGACCTTCGCGTGGCGCACGCAGGCCGCGCGCATCGCCGCATGAAAGGCGACCGCGTCGGGGTCGTCCCGGGATCGCCGCGCGGCGAGCATCGGCGTGAGATCCGCGCCGCCGCCGAACCAGGTCTTGGTGGTGCGGACGAGCCGGACGTTCATGTGCGCGGTCGGCACGTGCGGGCTCCACGGATGGGCGATGACCGAGACCCCGGCCGCCCAGAAGCGCGGGTCCTCTGCCGCGCCCGGGATTTCCCCGGCGAACTCCGCCGGGAAGGCGCCGAAGACGGTCGAGCGATGCGCCCCGAGTTTTTCAAAAAGGCGACCGCGCAGGATCGCCATCTGCCCGCCGCCGCCCGGGGCCCAGTTGGCGTCCATGCGCGTCCACGGCTCGATCGCGAAACGGCCGGGGGCGCGCATCTGCGGAGCGCCGACGAACGCGTCCTCGAGCGCCTCCATCGCCGCCACGATCCGCGCCTGCAGCGCCTCGAACCCGTTCGCCGCCGCAGCGAGGCGCGGGTCGTCAAGCGCGGGGTTGTCGCGAGTGGGATCGACGCTCGCGCTCATTGCGCCTGCACCCGCGCGATGAGGCGCTCGACATGCTCGACCGGCGTCTCGGGCGCGATTCCGTGGCCGAGGTTGAAGATGTGCGCGCGCCCCTCGAAGCCCCGAAGCACGCGATCGACTCCCTCGTCGAGGGCAAGGCCGCCCGCGACCAGCGCCAGCGGATCGAGATTGCCCTGCAGGGCGACCGGGGCGGCCAGCGCAGCGGAGGCGGCGCCGGGGTCGACCGCAGTGTCGAGCCCGATCGCCGCCACGCCCGCCATGCCGGCGAATTTCTTGAGCTGCGCTCCCGCGCCGCGTGGGAAGGCGATGATTGGCGCATGCGGCGCCTTCGCGCGCACTTTCGCGATCAGCCCGGCGACCGGCCGTACGCACCAGCGCTCGAATTCCGCCGGCGGCAGGACGCCCGCCCAGGAATCGAAGATCTGCACCGCCTCCGCCCCGGCGGCGAGTTGGCGCACGAGATATTCCGCCGAGGCGTCGACGAGCCGGTCGATCAGCGCGGAGAACAGCTTCGGCTGCCGATAGGCCAAGAGGCGCGCCGGGGCCTGATCGGCCGTGCCTCGCCCGGCGACCATGTAGCTCGCGACCGTCCATGGCGCGCCGCAGAAGCCGATCAGCGCGACATCGGCCGGAAGCCGAGGCTTCAACCGGTCGAGCGTCTCGAAGACCGGGGCGAGCTTCGCCCAGTCGGGCTCGTCGCGAAGCCGCGCCAGGGCGGCCGCATCCTCGACTGGAGCGAGTCGCGGGCCTTCGCCGGTCTCGAATGCGACGCTCTGCCCGAGGGCGTGCGGGATAAGGAGAATGTCGGAGAAGAGGATCGCTGCGTCAAAGCCGAAGCGGCGGATCGGCTGCAAGGTCGCCTCGACCGCGAGGGCGGGCGTGGTGCAGAAGTCGAGGAAGGTCGCGGCGCGGGCGCGGATCTCGCGATACTCCGGCAGATAGCGTCCCGCCTGGCGCATGAGCCAGATCGGCGGCCTTGGCTGGCGCTCGCCGGCGAGCGCGGCAAGGAGGGGTTTTGTCACCGCGAGGCTCTCATTTGGCCGCGCTGCGTGCGCCCACTTTCTCCCGCCGGCGAGAGAAGCGAGCCTCTCGCTCTCCCGCACGCCCACGAAATTCACACGTCTCAAATCGCCGTAACGACTCCCTTCCCCAGCTCCGCTGGGGAAGGTGGCGCGGAGCGCCGGATGGGGTGTGCCCCGCCGCTCCGACCCGAGTCGCGTTGCACGAACGTCGCAGCGAGGCTTTCATCGCTTGCCTACCTATCGTAAGAGCGACCCCTTCAGCACCGCTGCAAGGCAGCGCGGAGGCGCAAGTCGGCATAATGGTCCTTTCCGAATCCAAGTCGCACTGCGCGACCGTCAGCCCGAAGCTTTCATCGACGGATGCCTGCACTCGACACCCCATACGGCGCCATAGCCCGTCGAAAGACGGGCGTCCTTTCGACGCCCTATGGCGCCACCTTCCCCGCTTCGCGGAGAAGGACGCCCGCTGGAAAAGGCCGGAACGCCGGCGCCGGAGCGAGCCGTGGTTATTCGGCCGCGCGCTTCATCTCGGGATAGGCGCACTGCGCCGCTTCCTTGGCGGCGGGGCGCAGCGGAATGACCTTCGCCTCCTCGAAGCGCAGGCCGAGCGTCTTCCACACGTCGACCAGCGCCTCGACCAGGTCGGCGACCTGCGCCTCGCTGTGCGCCGGCGTCGGTGTGATGCGCAGGCGCTCGGTTCCCTTGGCGACGGTCGGGTAGTTGATCGGCTGGATGTAGATCGCGTGCCGCTCGAGGAGCAGCTTGCTCGCCGCTCGGCACTTCTGCGCGTCGCCGACGAACAGGGGAACGATATGCGACGGGTTGTCCATCACCGGCAGCCCCGCCGCGCGAAGCGCGTGCTTGACGAGCTTCGCCATATGCTGGTGACGCTCGCGCTCGGCGTTCGAGCGCTTGAGGTGTCTGACCGCCGCCGCCGCGCTGGCGGCGACGCTCGGCGGCATGGTCGAGGTGAAGATGAACTGCGGCGCGTAGCTGCGCACCGCGTCGATGAGCGCCGCGCTCGCCGCGATATAGCCGCCGAGCGAGCCGAAACCCTTGGCGAGCGTGCCCTCGATGACGTCGATGCGGTCAGCGACCCCCTCGCGCTCGCTGACCCCGCCGCCGCGCGGCCCGTAGAGGCCGACCGCGTGGACCTCGTCGATATAGGTCATGGCGCGGTATTTCTCGGCGACCGCCACGATCTCGGCGATCGGCGCGGTGTCGCCGTCCATCGAATAAAGGCTCTCGAACACGACGAGCTTGGCGCGCTCGATCGGTTCGGCGGCGAGAAGGTCCTCGAGATGGGCGAAGTCGTTGTGGCGCCAGATCTTCTTTTCGCAACCGGAGCGCTTGACGCCCTCGATCATCGAATTGTGGTTGAGCGCGTCGGACAGGATGAGGCAGTTCGGCAGAAGGCTCGCGATGGTCGAGATGCCGGCGAGGTTAGAGATCCATCCCGAGGTGAAGACGAGCGCGGCAGGCTTGCCGTGCAGGTCGGCGAGTTCCGCCTCGAGTTGCACGATTGGATGATGGGTGCCGGAGATGTTGCGGGTCCCGCCGGCTCCGGCGCCGTGCGCGCGCGCGGCGCTGACCGAGGCTTCGATCACGTCCGGGTGGCCGCCCATCCCGAGATAGTCGTTCGAGCACCAGACGGTGACCTCGCGCGGGCGGTCCTGTTCGCCCGCGGGACGCCACATGGCCATGGGGAACCGGCTCGCGTCGCGCTCGAGATTGGCGAAGATGCGGTAGCGCTCTTCCGCCTTCAGGCGATTGATCGCGTCCTCGAAGCGCCGCTCGTAATTCATCTTCCGCCTTTGTTCGACCGGCCTCTCGGCTTCTCGCCGCTTCTTTCGCTAATCGGCCGCGAGCGCCTTGTCCAGAGCCGCATGTAGGAGGGTAGACGCGGCGCTTTGTCTCACTTCCGCCCGCCGGTCGCCCGCCGCCGCCAGCAAAACGCTCAACAAAGGCGAAAAAAAGGATATTTTGCAAGACCCTACGAAATCTGGCAAGACTTCTACCAAAGATGAACCCGTTCTACACGATCGGACATTCAACCCGCCCGATAGAGACTTTTGTCGAACTCTTGAAGATGGCCGAGGTTCGCCTCGTCGTCGACGTGCGGACCGTTCCCCGCTCGCGGACGAACCCCCAATACAACCGGGACGCCTTGCCGCCGGCCCTCGCGCCGTCCGGCATCGGCTACCGGCAGATCCCGGCGCTCGGCGGCCTACGCGGACGGCAGCGCGGCGTCTCCCCCGAGACGAACGCGTTCTGGGAAAACGAGAGTTTCCACAACTACGCGGACTACGCCTTGAGCGAAGCGTTCGCCTCGGGCCTCCTAGAGCTCCGTCAGCTCGGGGCGACGACGCGCAGCGCCGTCATGTGCGCCGAGGCGCTCTGGTGGCGCTGCCATCGCAGGATCATCGCCGATTACCTCCTCGCCGCCGGCGAGACGGTATCCCACATTCTCGGTCACGCTGAAATCGAGCCTGCCCGCATGACATCTGCGGCGCGGCCGGGACCAGGCGAAACGCTGGTCTATCCGGCGAGCTGAGAGGCCGAACGGCCGCCGGCGGCGCCTCCGGCGGCCGAACCGGCTCGTCTCACGCCGCGACCTTCAGCTTCGACGCCTGGAAGATCTCATCGATCGATTGGGCCAGCGCCCTGTCGAACTCGGCGTCGCTCATCGAGCGCTTGAGGCCCTCGGTCAGCGCCCGCGAGAAGCTCGCGATCATCCCGTGATTGTCGGCGAGCCGCCTGCACGCCTCGGCCCGCGCGTAGCCGCCGGAAAGCGCGACGACGCGCAGGACCCGCTTGTCCCTGATCAGCGGAGCGTACAGGTCCGGAACCTCGGGCAGCGTCAGCTTGAACATGACCTGGCGGCCGGATGGCAGGGAGTCGAGTCCCTTGGCCAGCTCGTCGAGCAGGATCTTCTCCGCCTCCTTCTTGTCCGGCGCCTTGATCGACACCTCGGGCTCGATGATGGGCATGAGCTCGTGCCTGGCGATCTGCTCGCCGATCTCGAACTGCTGCCTGACGACGGCCGCGATGCCGTCCTTCGAGGCGCGGTCGATCACCGAGCGCATCTTGGTGCCGAAGACGCGGCGCTTGGTCGCCTTGGCGAGGAGCGCCTCGAGATCGGGCATCGGCTTCATCAATCTCACGCCGTCCTTCTCCTCGGCGAGCCCCTTGTCGACCTTCAGGAACGGAACGACGCCGCGATCCTCCCACAGGAAGGTGGGAACCGGCTTCCCCTTCGCCTCGCCGTCCATCGTGCGCTCGAAGAGGATCGCGCCGATCACCTTGTCTCCGCTGAAGGCGGGCGCCGTCACGATGCGCACGCGAAACTCGTGCATCAGCCGGAACATCTCCGCTTCGCCGCTGTATTCGCTGTCGGGGATACCATAGAGGCGCAAGGCGCCAGGCGTCGACCCTCCGCTCTGGTCGAGCGCGGCGATGAAGCCGTCCTTGCTCGCCATCTGCGCCTTCATCTTGTCATTGGCCATAGTCGTCATCCTTTTCAAAGACCGAGACGCTCCGCCGCGCCCGGGGCGGGTGAACCGCGCCGGCGCATGACGGCGTTTATCCGCACAAGGACCAACGTCGTCATTGACCCGCGTCAGCGAGCGGGCAGTCTATCACCCGAGCGCAGGCTGTCACGCCGCAGAACCGCCGTCCCTATGGTCGAGGGCGCCGTTCAACCGGCAAAAGCTCCGGCGCTGGAGGCGAATGGAGGCGAGGCGAGGCGCGGGACCCGCGGGCGCGGCAAATCGGCGCGGGGTTTAGCCGCCGCGCTTCAGCGCATCGGCGAGACGCGCCTTCGCCGATCCTGGCGCGAGCGGTTTCGGCTGGCTTTCGTGCGGGGCCCAGCCGCTGAGCCACAAGACGTCGAAGGTCGCGCGCAGCCGTCCGTCCGGATCGGCGAACCGCTCGGCGTACACGGCCGCCGCGCGCGTCACCACGTCGCGCCGCAGCGGCCTGCGGCTGCGCGCTTCGAGCGCGTTGGCGGCGCCCGCGGCGCGCAGATCGCCCATCAGCGCAAAGACGTTCGCGTAGCGGACGGTCGCCCGATCGAAGTCGACGACGGGCAGGGCGAGCCCCGCCCTCTGCAGGAGCGAGCCCAGCGCGGGTACGTCGACGAAGGGAGCGACGCGGGGCGACGCCCCGCCGAGGATCTCGCTCTCTGCGATCGTCAGGCTCTGCCTGAGCTCGGTCAGCGTGTCGCCGCCGATCAGCGCCGCGACGAGGAGGCCGTCGGGCTTCAGCGCCCGGCGGATCTGCACGAGCGCACCCGGCAGATCGTTGACGGTCTGCAGCGCAAAGAGCGACACAGCGAGATCGAGGCGGCCATCCGACACCGGCAGGCGCTCGAGGTCGCCGACCGCGCCCAGGAAACCGCCGCCGCCGAGGCTCGCCGAAGTCGGGGCGAGCCGGATGACGCAATCGACCTGGCCCCCCGCCGCCAGCGCCGCGGCGGCGTGCGGGCCGGGCGAGCCGAAATCCGCCGCCAGGGCGAAGCGCCGCTTGACCAGCGCCAGACGCTCGCCGAGCTCCTTGGCCGCGCGGGCGAGCAGGAAGTCGGCTTCGTCGCCCGGACGGGCCCGCGCCCAGGCGCGGTCGAGCCGGCGATGGACCAAGGCGCGGTCGAAGATTTTTGGCGGCGGGGCGGGCATGCGCCGGACTTATGCGCCGTCGCGGGCCTCGCGCAAAGCCCAGCGTCGCGCTAACATCCGACACATGCATGCAGATTTCGCGACGCCCCTGCCGGCCGGGGCGCCGCCCTGGACGAAACGCGCCGCCTTGCTCGGCCTCCGTTTCGCCAAGGCGGCGGTCGACGCGCTTTATCCGCCGACGTGTCTCGCCTGCCGCGCCGCGACGGACGCGCACGGCGCGCTCTGCCCGCGTTGCTGGAGCGCCATGCGCTTCATCGAGCGCCCCTATTGCGAGCGCCTCGGCACGCCGTTCGAGCAAGATCTCGGCGAGGGGCTCATCTCGCCCCAGGCGATGGCTGACCCGCCGGTCTTCGCCCGCGCCCGGGCCGTCGCCCGGTTCGAGGACGGCCCGGCGCGCATGCTCGTCCATCGGCTCAAATATTCCGACCGGGCGGAGCTCGCCCGACCGATCGGCCGCTGGATGGCGCGCGCCGGCGCCGACATCCTGGGCGACGCCGATTTGATCGCGCCCATTCCGCTCCATCCCGTCAGGCTTTGGCGACGGCGGTTCAATCAGGCGGCGATGCTGACGCGGGAGGTCTCCCGCGAGACCGGCAAGCCCTGCGACGTCGGCGCGCTCCTCAGGGTCAAGGCGACGCCGAGCCAGGTGGGCCTGAGCCGGGCGCAGCGGGCCGAGAACGTCCAGGGGGCCTTTCGCGTCGGCCCCGGCGCTCAGGTCCGAGGCAGGAAGGTGGTGCTGATCGACGACGTGCTGACCTCCGGCGCGACGGTCAACGCCGCGGCGAGGGCTCTCCTGCGGGCGGGGGCGAGCAGTGTCGATGTGCTGGTCTTCGCCCGGGTTGTTACAGGAGCGTGACTGCCCATATAGTGTCGGAAAGCCACAATATTTTCGCTGGGGGTTGCTTCGTCGTGCATTCGGTCGTCATCTACACCAAATCGACATGTCCATACTGCCTCGCCGCCAAGGCCCTGCTGCGCCGGAAAGGCGTGCCGTTCGAGGAGATCAGCGTCGACGGCGATCGCGTCGCGCAGATGGCGATGGCGGCGAAAGCCGGCGGACGCTCGACGGTGCCGCAGATCTTCGTCGGCGGAGCGCACGTCGGCGGCTGCGACGATCTCCACGATCTCGACGCGGCGGGCGAACTGGATGGGGTGCTTGCGAACTGACAGATGATCAAGTACGCGCTCGGCTGCGCCGAGGGACATGAATTCGAGAGCTGGTTTTCCGACAGCGCGGCCTTTGAAAAGCTGCGCAGGCGCCGGTTGGTGGCTTGTCCGGCATGCGGCTCGACCGCGGTCGACAAGGCGATCATGGCGCCGGCGATCGTCGGGGCCGAGCGCGCCGGGGCCGAGCGCGCCGGGGTCGAGCGCCCCGAGGGCGAGAAGCCGGCCGAGGTCCTGGTCGACGACAAACGCCGTCAGGTGCGCGAGATGGTCAAGCATCTGCGCCGCGAGATCGAGGCCAATACTGTCGATGTGGGCGCCCAATTCCCGGCGCTGGCGCGCGCGATCCACAACGGCGACGAGCCCGAACGGGCGATCCGCGGTCGGGCGAGCCCCGGTGAAGCCAAGGCGCTGATCGAGGAAGGCGTCGGCGTCATGCCCGTGCCGATGCTGTCGGACGAGCTCAACTGAGCGCCTGATCTGCTACTTGTCGTCGACCCGGAATTCCGAGGCCTCGATCACGGTCGTTCCGATCATGGTCCTTGCCGAGACCCGGAAGGGGATCAGCACGTGGTCGCGCGCGATCGGCGCGAGCCACACCTCGAGGTCCTTGTTCTCGGCCATGAACTTGGTCGCCGGACGGTCTCGCTGATGGCCGGAGATGGGAACGTAGCGGATGGAGCAAACAACCACCGGTCCATCGTAGCCCTTCGCCTTGGCGTTGCGCACGCCGACGTAGGTCAAGTCAATGTCGAAACGCGTGTAGCCGTCGAAGATCGGGATCCTGCGGTTGCAGGCGGCCGGAGAGACCAGCGGTCCCGAGGCGGGCGCGGGAAAGATGACCGCGCCGATCGGATCGACGATGTTCTGCTCGTCGTGCGGGCCGAGCGGCACGCGACCGGGCTTGTCCTCGTACGGCGGGGCGATGTCGACGCCGGTCACGGCGTTGCCGGCGATCGCCATGCGGATGGTCCGGGTCAGGTAGGAGCTGGCCGCGATCGTCGCGAACGTGGCCGGCGAGACATGGCCCGCGACGATCGAGCCCTGGCCGGCCGATGCGCCGTGGGCGTTGGCGAAGAGCCTCGCGAGGCCCGTCAGCTTGGCGTCGGCCCGAATCGAATAGCTCGTCGGGCTGAGCTCAGCGTTGAGATTGGCTGCGCCGATGGGCAGGCCGATGAGGGAGACACGATAGCTCGCGTGCAGCACGTCGGCGCGGGCGCTCGCCGCCGGCCCGAGCGCCACGGCGACGGCGGCGGCGAACATCAGGCGCGCCCACGAAGATCGCTCCGTCATCGAATCAAAGCTCCAGGTCCGATTCGGCGCGGATTGCGCCGCGATTAGGCAGAAATTCAGGCGCACGTCCGCCCGGCTCGGAGGCCGAACCGCCGCGAGCAAAAAAGTGCGCGGGCCCTCGTGTCAAGATCTTGCGGTTTACCTGGGCGCGGCACTAACATCCCTTCCATGGTCGAAACGGTCATCTCCATTCGCCCCGCGCGGCAGGGCGACGAAGGCGGCATCGCCTCGGTGCATGACTCCGCGTGGCGCGAAGCCTACCGCGGCGTCATTCCGGGCCGGGAGCTCGAGCGGATGATCGCGAGACGCGGCCCGACCTGGTGGCGGACGGCCATCCAGCGCCGCACGCCCCTTTTGGTGCTCGAGTTCGACGAGGCGGTGGTCGGCTACGTCAGCTACGGGCGCAATCGCGTGCCGGCTCTCGGTTTCGGCGGCGAGATCTTCGAGCTCTATCTTGCGCCGGAATGTCAAGGCTGCGGTTTCGGGCGGCGCATGTTCGAGGCGGCGCGCAAGGATCTCGCCAGCCACGGTTACGATACTTTCGTCGTTTGGGCGCTTGCCGACAACGAGCGAGCGCTCGGCTTTTACCGCCGGCTCGGCGGCCGCATCATCCGGCGCGCGCATGAGACTTTCGGCGGTCAGGAACGCCAGCGCGTCGCTTTCGGCTTTGGCTGAGCCGCCGTTTCTCCTATAAGGCGAAAGAGGGGCCGCCGGCCGATTCCACGCCGAAGGGCCGGCACGAACGCGGAGCGACCTCCTTGAACTTGAACGCTGTCCCGATCGGCAAGAACGCGCCGCATGACGTCAACGTCGTGATCGAGGTGCCGATCGGCGGCGAGCCGATCAAGTACGAGATGGACAAGGAAAGCGGTGCGCTGGTGGTCGACCGCTTTCTCTATACGTCCATGCGCTATCCCGGCAATTACGGCTTCGTCCCGCACACCTTGTCTGACGACGGCGACCCGTGCGACGTCATCGTCGCCAACACCCGCGCGATCGCTCCCGGCGCGGTCATGAGCTGCAGGATCGTCGGCGTGCTCTTGATGGAGGACGAGCACGGCGGCGACGAGAAGCTGATCGCGGTCCCGTCGGCCACGCTGACCAAGCGCTACGCGCATGTCGAGAATTATTCCGACCTGCCGGAGATCACCTTGCAGCAGATCGAGCATTTTTTCGGCCACTACAAGGATCTCGAGCCCGGCAAATGGGTCAAGATCATCCGCTGGGGCGACGCCGAAGAGGCGCGCAAGCTCCTCGCCGTGGGCATCGAGCGCGCCAAGGCCGCGAAGGGCTGATCTCCGGCGCGTCAGCCTGTCCGGCTGACGAGCGGCCCTCAACGCGATCCTGCAAGACGCCGCAAAGCCGCCGCTCGCTGCATTCTTACGGATTGCCGCCCGCTCCCGCAGCCAACCGAACCATCGCGTCGAAAAACATCTTGCGGAAACGTCCGGCGTCAACCGTGATGGCGACCTCGCTGTTGGCGAGGCGGCCCCAGCTTTCGCGCCAGTCGGCGATCGTCGCGCCGGTGGTCAGACGCCCGGCCGTCTCAACGTCGACGGCCACGCGGCGCGTCGCAACCAGCGTCGGCTCGAGGGCGACGGCGAGCGCGAGCGGGTCGTGCATGATGAGGATCCGCGTCCCCCTGCGCTTCTCCATCCTGTCGAAATAGTAGCGGGAGGCGTCCTCGATGAAGCGGGTCAGCGCCGGTGCGAGCGGTCGTCCTTCCGAGCGGGTCCGGAGCGTCGCGAGGTCGGTCGAGTCGATGGTCGTCTGGTGCGTGACATCGAGTCCGATCGCCACCACCGGCGTTCCGCCGGGGCCGCCGAAGGCGCGGAAGACGATGCGGGCGGCCTCGGGATCGTGCCAGACATTGAATTCCGCGCATGGTGTGACGTTGCCCGGCTCGCGATAGGCCCCGCCCATGATGACGAACCGCTTGAGGAGGCGGGGAAGCTCGGGCTCGCGCATGACCGCGAGCGCGATGTTGGTCAAAGGTCCCGTCGCGACGAGGATGAGCCGTCCCGCATGCGCATGAGCGGCGCCGACGATGGCGTCGACCGCGTGAGCGGCGTGCGCGGGCTCGGGCGGCTCCGGCAAGAGGGCATGGCCGAGGCCGGTTTCGCCATGAACCGCGCTCGCGTCGGCGGCGAAGTTGGAGAGCGGCGTCGCTGCTCCGGGCCAGACGGGAATGTCGCTTCGTCCCGCCAGCGCCAGAACCGCTCGGGTGTTTCGGGTCGCCGCCAAAAGGCTGACATTGCCGACGACCGTGGACACGCCGAGGACACGCGCGTGCGGCTCGGCGCAAGCGTAGAGGAGCGCCAGCGCATCGTCGATGCCGGTGTCGACGTCGATGACGAGAAACTCTGTCTGCCGTTGCATGGATGGCATTCTTCAAGCGGGCTCGCGTCGCGCCGCGGGGTCCTCGACCAGATTCGCCGCGTCATTCTGGCGCCGCGCGCGAACCGGCGTCAAACGGCGCGATAATCAGGTCATCTCGGATCTCTCCGAGCCCGAACCGAAGCTCACCGCCATGCTCGCGCCAAGAGCGGCGCCTGACGCCGGAAAACCGCGCCTCTCTTTGACGAGCCAGCGGATCATCAAGAGGACAGCCACGGCCGCCAGTCCGGAGGCGAGCCCGATCCAAACGCCGACGGGGCCGAGCGAAAAACCGAAGCCGAGCGCGACGCCGACCGGCGCGCCGACCGCCCAATAACCGGCGAGCGCAATGACGAGCGGCCAGCGGGAATCGTGCAGGCCGCGCAGCATGTTGGCGAGCGTCGCCTGGCTCGCGTCAAAAATCTGGAAAATCGCCGTGACGCGAAGGAGCGCGACGGCGGTCGCGACCGCGTCGGCGTTCTGGGGCGCATCGACCTCGATGAAGGGCGCGATCAAAAGGCGCGGGACGGCGGTCATCGTCGCGGCCGACAGGATGGCGAAGATCGCGGTGAGGCCGAAGGCCGACCAGCCGGCGCGGGAGATCGCCGCAGAATCACGCGCGCCGAACGCGAGGCCGACCCGGACCATCGCCGCCTGGCCGAGCCCGAGCGGAACCATGAAGGCGAGCGAAGCGATCTGCAGCGCGACCGCGTGAGCTTCGAGCGCCGGGCGGCCGAGCAGCCCAACGACGAGGGTCGCGGCCGAGAAGACCCCGACCTCCGCGACGACCGCCGCGCCGATCGGCAGGCCGAGCCGCCAGAGCGCGAAGAACTCGCCTCCCGCCGGCAGCCAGGGCAAGGCGAACAATCCGAGGCGGCGCATGCGCGGGTCGATCAAGGAGAACCCGACGAGCAGGGCGAACATCAGCGTCTGCGACAGGGTGGTGGCGAGGCCCGAGCCGATGATCCCGAAGGCGGGCATGCCGAGCTTGCCGAAGATCAGCGCGTAATTGGCGAAGGCGTTGAAGGCGACGCCGACCAGCCCGGCGAAGAGCGTCGGCCGCGGCCGCTCGAGCGCGGCGAACGCGGAGCGTCCGGCGAAGAACAGGAGGTTCGGCGCGAGGCCCCACTGAAAGCCGCGCATGTAGGTTCCAGCGTCGCGCGCGAGGTCGGGCGGCTCGCCGATTGCGATCAGGATCCCGGTCGTCTGCGACAGGACGATCCATGCGCCGGCGGAGATGAGAAGCGCGGAAAGCAACGCCTGGCTCGTCGCGCGCCTGAGGCCTTTCGGGTCCTCGCCGGCGCCGATCTTCGCAGCGACGATCGGCGACAGCGCCGCGACGATTCCAATGCCGAGCAGGAACATCGGCTGGTAGAGGTTGAAGCCGAGCGCGCCTGCCGCAAGCGCCCGCGGCGACAGCCAGCCGAGCATGACGAAATCCGTCACCGTCATCACGTTGACGGCGACGTTGGCGAGAACGAGCGGCCAGCTCAGCGCCAGGGTGGCGGCGAGCTCGCGTTTGAGCGAGCCGGCGCCGACTCGGGCTTTGACGCCAGGCGGGACGGCGAACATGGGCGGAACCTGATGCGAAGCGGCGGGTGGTAACGGATGGCGGCTTCAACAACAAGACGCACCCGCCCATGCAATTTCGCTGGCCGCCGCCTAAATGAGCATGGGCGGGGGCGCGAGAGGGAGGCCTCGGGATGATCGATCTTTATACTTGGGCGACGCCGAACGGACGCAAGGCCTCGATCATGCTCGAGGGAGTCGGGCTGCCCTACGCGGTCCACCCCGTCAATATCGGCAGGCAGGAGCAGTTCTGTCCGGCGTTCGTCGCGATCTCGCCCAACAGCAAGATTCCCGCGATCCTCGACAACGACGCGCCCGGCGGGCCGCTCTCCGTGTTCGAGAGCGGGACGGTGCTGATCTATCTCGCCGAAAAGACCGGGAGGCTTCTCGCCAGCGAGGAAGCCGAGCGCTACAAGGCGCTCGAGTGGCTCAGCTGGCAGCTCGGCGGCATCGGGGCGATCTTCGGCCAGCTCGGCTTCTTCGCCATGCGCTCGACGGAGAAATCGGTGCTGGCGATCGAGCGCTTCACCGAGGAAAGCCGGCGTCTGCTCAACGTTCTGGACCGACGATTGCAGGAGAGCCCGTATCTCGCGGGAGACAAATATTCGATCGCCGACATCATCTGCTATCCCTGGACGGTCGCCGGCACGACTTATCTCAAGCCGGTGCTCGGGGAGATCATCGAGGCGATGCCGGCGGTCAATCGCTGGCTGACGGCGGTCGGCGGGCGCGAGGCGGTCAGGCGCGGGATGGCCGTGCCGAAGATCTGAGGACGCGCGACCGGGGGAGGCGATGCAGTATCTTGTTCCACGCAGTTTCCTCACCCTCGAATTCGGCAGAGAGGCGCGTCTCGCGGAATACGGTTACGACCCAGGGAGAAGCTTTGACCATCACTACGCGAGCGAACAGACCAAACTTATGGAAATCGCCGAAGGGCTCATTCTTTGCCCGATCGTCACAATCTCGGTGTGGGGCCCGAATTATCAGCTGCCGTTCTTGGCTCGATATTTCGGGGAAAAGCCGCTCCTTCGACTGCTTGCCGAACGCGCGATCGAATTCAAGCAGGTTACAGGAGACGTCAGTCTCGCCACGGAACCGGACGGCTCCGCCTATCTTTCACCCGAGCCCGCATACCGCGGGCCTGCGAATTCCGATCCGGAGGCGGCCGCATACGCCGGGATTCAGCGCTTTGGAACCTGGATCGCGGAGCCGGATCGCAGAGAGCTGATAAGGAGAGCCGCTGCTCAGACGATTTTGACCGAAAGCAAGGCCGCGGATGCGATCGAGATCGCATTGGAACAGGGCGAAGAGGTCAAACAGGCCTTCTCGATCCGCGCGGTCGGAAGCGAGACAAACAGGATCGAGCGTATTCGACGAGGGGCGCTTCAGTGGGCCCAGTCCTATTGCCGTTCGGCGATGATCTACGACGAGAGCTACGCCTTGCTCAACGAAACCGACTCCTGGGAGTTCGCATACGAAGCCGCGCGCGCGTGCACGGCTCAGACCGGCATCTTCAAGGCGGGAGAGGAGGTCTTGCAAAAGGCTGACGTGCTTTCGTTCGCACAACTCCTTCGACGCCAATTGTTATTGCCCGGAGATATTCCGGCGCTTCGCGAGCTCGAGGCGACACGCATTTTTCGTGACTGGCTATGGGGCGAGCTAACGGACGGCCGGAACCCAGCCTCGGAATGGCTCAAGGTTCGCTCGGTCGATCTCGAAGTCGGTTGGTTGCGACAGTTATCGATTGGAGTCCTTGCCGTCGCGAAGGCTTTCGCGAGCGGATTCGCAAAGCAAAAATTTGGAGTCGAGAGTGAAATCGCCTCGGGGATGATCGAGATTGGGGCCGACGTCGTGATCGACAACGCTTTCGGTCGGGTTGCGAAGAAAGTTTACGATCACAATCCGCGCCGCTTTACAGAGGGTCTGGCGGCGGTAGTCGGGCGACGCGCCATACGGTCCAGCGATACGTCCCATCAAACCCGATGATGGACGGGCCGCCGCTTTCGCGGCCGGCCGCGACGTCTTTGCCGCAATGCCTTCGGTCGATGGCGGCCGGCGAGCGCGAGGCGGTCAAGCGCGGGACGGCCGCGCCGAAGGCAAAGCCCTCATGACATGATGAGGCCGCCGTCGACGTTGATCGTCTGGCCGGTGATATAGGTGGCGTCGTCGCTCGCCAGGAACGTGACGAGGCCGGCGACGTCTTCTCCCGTGCCCGCGCGGGCCATCGGGATGTTGCGCACCCATTCGGCCATCAGCTCGCCGGGCTTGTAGGCTCCCAAGAGCTTGCCCCAGGCCGCGTCGTTGTAGGCCCACATGTCGGTGTCGATGATGCCGGGGCAGAACGCGTTGACAGTGATCCCCTCCTTCGCGACCTCCTTGGCCAGGCTCTGGGTGATGCCGACGACGCCGAACTTCGACGCCGCGTAATGGGGCGTGAAGATGAAGCCCTGCCGCGCCTGGCCGGAGGCGGTGTTGATGAGACGGCCGCCGCGCTTGTGCTTGCGCATCCGGGCGATCGCCTCCTGGCAGCACAGGAACACGCCCTTCGTGTTGACCTCCATGACCTTGTCCCATTCGGCCTCGGTCATCGCCTCGATTCGGGCGACGGTGATGACGCCGGCGTTCTGGACCGAGACGTCGATTCCGCCGTACGCGCGCTCGGCGGCGTCGTAGAGCGCGACGACGTCGGCTTTCTTCGTCACGTCGGCGAACGCGGCGATCGCCTTGCCGCCCGATGCGGCGATTTCGGCGGCCACCGTCTCGGCGGCCGGCTCGTTGGCCGCCACGACGACCGATGCTCCCTCGCGCGCAAAGCGGCGGGCCAGGGCGGCGCCAATGCCACGGCTCGCGCCGGTGACGACGATGGTCTTGCCTGAAAATCGCGACATTCCTCGCTCCCTTGCCGGCTTACGGCTGCAGCAGTTTTTCCGCCGTGAACTTGTCGGTGACGAGCACGTTGACGAAGCCGCCAACCAGACAGCCGCGGATCGCCTCGACCTTGCGGTTCCCTCCGGCGACGCCGACGACCCGCGGCGTTCTCTTCAATTCCTCGAGCGTGATGCTGATGACGCGCTCGTCGAGCGGCCCATGCACCGGCACTCCATCTCGGTCGAAGAACCGCAGGGAGATGTCGCCGACGGCGCCGCGTCTGGCGAGGTCCTGCAATTCCTCGTTGGTGAAGGCGTTGCCCGAGTTGGCAAGCATGACCGAGGGCTGCAGCGCGCCGATGCCCACGAAGGCGATCGTCATCCTGCGAAACTGATCCATCGCCGCCCGCACGAAGACGTCGCCGAGCATCACCAGGCGCGCCGCCGACGAGCTGACGACGCCCTGAGCCGGAAGCAATTGCGCCTCGGCTCCCGTGAGGTGCGCTAGCCGGATTGTCAGCTGGGTCGCGTGGCTCTGCACCGAGGGGTTGCCGATACCGCCGAGAATTTGCACCACGCGTTCGGCGCGTGGGTGCTTGATCGGAGGTATGGCGTCGACCATGCGCAGGAGCGTTGCGCTCCACGACGAGATTCCGATGACGTCTCCCTCGCTCAGAGTCGCTTCGAGGTAGGCGGCGGCGGTCGCGCCGATGGCCGAGAGGATCGCCTCCTCGCGATCCTCGAAACACTCAGCCACGATCGCTTCGACCAGCCCGTAGCGCTGTGTGAGAGCCTGCTCTAACTGTGGGTAGGTCCCGCGCGGCGCGACGAGGGCGATGCGGATGACCCCCTCGTCCTCGGCTCGCTTCAACAGGCGCGACACCGTCGCCTGCGAGAGGCGCAGCCGCCCCGAAATCTGCGCCTGCTTGAGCTTGTCCTCGTAATAGAGCTGAGCCACGCGCGAGATCATGCGAAGCTCATCCGTCCAACTCATGATCGAGGCCCCTTTCCAGGAATCCCACGCCTTCTCAGAATAAATATTCAAAATGCCGCCGATGTCCAGGGCGCCGTCCCTTGCAGCGGCTTCCAGACAAAACTTGATCGAATGAAAGTCCATTTTCTCCTTGACAGAGGTTGACGTCGGCGTAATGTGCAATTACATTCAATATTGAATATTTATCCAAGGGAGGAGCGGGTTGCCTGTCACATCAGCGAATTCCGGCAACGGGACGATGCTTCCTCCATTGCCGATGACAATGGGCGCCGACGAGCGTCGGAAGCGCCTGGAGGCGATCGCCGGGCAAATCCGGCGGAGCGTCGTTCAGATGATCAGCCGCGCGAAGGCCGGGCACGTCGGTGGCGATCTCTCGGCGACGGATCCGCTGGCAACCCTGTTCTTCGCCGTGCTGCGCGTCGATCCGCACGCGCCGAACGATCCGAAGCGCGACCGGTTCATCCTCAGCAAAGGCCATTGCTCGGCGGCGCTCTATTCGACGCTCGCCTTACGCGGCTTTTTCCCGACCGAACAGCTCGAGACTTTCATGCAGCCGCTCGCGGCGCTGAACGGTCACCCGAACCGCAGGAAAGTGCCGGGCGTCGAAGCGAACACCGGTCCGCTTGGCCACGGTCTCCCGATCGGGGTCGGCAGCGCAATCGCGTCCAGCCTCTCCGGATCGAACTGGCGGACATTCGTGGTGCTTGGGGACGGCGAATTGCAGGAGGGCTCCAACTGGGAAGCCGCCATGTGCGCCGGCCATCGCGGGCTCGACACGCTGACGGCGATCGTCGACCGCAACCGCCTGCAGCAGGGCGCGCGTACCGAGGAGACCAACCGCCTCGAGCCGCTCGCCGACAAATGGCGGGCCTTCGGCTGGGACGCGGTCGAATGCGACGGGCATGACCATGGAGCGCTGTTCGACATCTTCACCGCGCCGCGGAGAGGCAAACCCGTCTGCGTGATCGCCAGGACGACCAAGGGCAAGGGCGTCTCCTTCATCGAGGACCGGGTCGAATGGCATCACAAGGTCCCGAGTTCCGAACAGGTAGAACTCGCGCTGAAGGAGCTCGCGCAATGAACGCCACCGCCGCCGCCAAGGCCGAAACCTTCGATTGCCGCGCCGCCTTCGCCGAAACGCTGGTCGAGCTCGCCGGCGCCGATCCGCGCATCGTGGCCGTCTGCAACGACAGCGTCGGCTCGAGCAACCTGATCCAGTTCCTGAAGACGTTTCCGGATCGCCTCGTCAATGTCGGGATCGCCGAGCAGGACATGATCGGCGTCGCCGCCGGCCTCGCCAACGGCGGATTCCTGCCCTTCGTCTGCGGCGCGGCGCCGTTTCTGACCGGCCGCGGGCTCGAGCAGATCAAGGTGGACGTCGCCTACAACGGCTATCCGGTCGTGCTGTGCGGGATGAGCCCCGGCATGGCCTACGGCGAGCTCGGCCCGACCCATCACTCGATCGAGGACCTGAGCTGGCTGAGGGCGATCGACGGTCTGGCAATCGTCGTTCCTGCCGATCCGCCGCAGACCCGGGCCGCCGTCCGCTGGGCCGCCAATGCGGCGACGCCGGCCTATCTTCGGATCGGACGGACGAAGGTTCCATCCGTCACACCCGACGAATCGGATGCCTTCGCCTTCGGTCGCGCGGACGTGCTGCGCCAGGGATCGGCGCTGACCATCGTCGCCACGGGCGCGCTGGTCAACCGCGCGCTCGATGCGGCGGAGACGCTCGCCGGCAAAGGACTCGAAGCGCGAGTCATCAACGTGTCGACCATCAAGCCGCTGGATGAGGCGACAATCATCGCGGCGGCGCGCGAGACGGGAGCGATCATCACCGCCGAGGAAGCGACGGTCGAGGGCGGGCTCGGCGCGGCGGTCGCCGAGACGATCGTCCGCAATGCGCCCGTGCCGATGCGCATCCTCGGCGTGAAGGGCTTCGCGCCGACCGGCTCGGCCACGTTTCTTCTCGATCACTTCGGCCTGAGCCGCGACGGCATCGTCGCCGCGGCTCTGGAATTGAAGGGACGGTAGGATGTCGGACGCGCTCGTCCTGGCGATCGATAACGGAACGAGCTCGACCAAGTGTCTCTTGGTCGACGATCGCGGCCAGGTGGTCGGCCGCGGCCAGGCGCCGGTGTCTCTGGCGACGCCCGAGCCCGGCTGGGTCGAGCAGGATGCGAACGAGATCTGGGCGAGCGTGCGCACGGCGGTAAGCGAAGCGCTCGACGCCTCGGCGGCGAAGCGCGTCGTCTCGGTCGGGCTCAGCACGCAGCGCGAATCCTGCGTCATCTGGGACCGGCGGAGCGGCAAGGCGCTGACCCCCGTCCTGTCCTGGCAGGACCAGCGCACCGAAAGCGTCTGCCAGGCGTTGCGCGACGCCGGCCATGGCGCAGTCATCCGACGCAAGAGCGGGTTGCCGCTCGACCCCATGTTCTCCGCCGCCAAGGCGCGCTGGCTCCTCGACCGCCTCCCGTCGGGACAGGCCCGCGCCGCCGCGGCGGAGATCTGCATCGGAACGATCGACGCGTTCATCCTTTCTCGGTTCGGCGGGGAGGCGGTGATCGAGGCCGGCAACGCCTCGCGTACGCAGCTCTTCGACGTCGTCGAGGGACGCTGGGACGAGGAGTTGCTTTCGATTTTCGACGTGCCCCTCGCCGCGATGCCGCGCGTTGTCGGCTCGACGGGACCGTTTTCGGCGGCCAAGGGGCTCGAGCCGCTGCCCGATGGCGTACCGGTCGGTGCGGTGATGGCCGATTCCCATTCCGCGCTGTTCGCGCACGGCGCTTACGCGCCGGGCCCGGTCAAGGCGACGCACGGCACCGGCTCTTCGGTGATGGGCCTCGTCGATCGCAAAGCCGTCCGCGACGGCGACGCCGGCGCGGCGGGAGTCTGCTTGACGCTCGCCTGGCAGGTCGACGCGCCGATGCTGGCGTTCGAGGGCAACATCCGCTCGGCCGGGTCGACGTTGATCTGGGCTGCCGAGCTCCTCGGCGTCGATACCCAAGAGCTCGCGCGGCTCGCCGCAATGGCGGCCGACTCGCGCGGCGTCCATGTCGTGCCGGCTTTCGGCGGACTGGGGGCGCCATGGTGGGACGCTTCCGCGGTCGGGATCGTCAGCGGCGTCACGTTCGGCGTCACGCGCATTCCGCTGGCGCGCGCCGCGCTCGATTCCATCGCTCACCAGATCGCCGACGTTCTCGACGCCGTATGGGCGAGCGGCGCGCCGGTCGAACGTCTGCTGGTCGACGGCGGACCGACGCGCAACAACCAGCTGATGCAGTTCGAGGCCGACATGGTCGGAGTCCCGGTCGAGCGCACCGATGTCGCCGAGCTCTCGGCGATGGGCGTGGCCCATCTCGCCGGGGTGGGGGCGGGCCTGTTCACTTTGGACCGTCTCGGCCTATTCGATCGCGGACGACAGCAATTCATTCCGAATATCGGCTCCACAGCGCGCGCGAGCCAACGCAACGCCTGGCGCCGGGCTGTAGCCCGTTCACGAGGCCAAGCGATCCTTTAGCGCATCCGCCCAAGACAACACCGCTGCCCGAGGAAATGACCATGGCTATTGGAGGAATGACGGCGGAGACGAAGATCGGCGGCGGCGCCTTCAAGTTTATGCAAGGCGCGACGGGACCGCTCATCGGGCTCATCCTGCTCTGCGTCTTTCTGTCGATTGCAACCGATTCATTCCTGACGCCTCGCAACTTTCTCAACGTATTGGACCAAGTGACGGTGTTGGGGGTGATGGCGGTCGGAATGACTTTCGTCATCCTGATCGGAGGCATCGATCTTTCAGTTGGCTCCGTGCTGGCCCTTTCGGGCATGGTGATGGGCTATCTCGGCAACAATCTCGGCTGGCCGTTTGTCCTGGCGATCGTCGCCGCACTCATTGCGTCTGCGCTCGCCGGCGCGGTGTCGGGCCTCATGGTGACGCGCCTGCGAATTCCCTCGTTCATCGCGACGCTCGCGATGATGTCGATTGCGCGCGGCATCGCCAGCATCATCACCAATGGCGAGCAGATCGTCGGCTTTCCCGACTGGTTTTCCAATCTCGCGATTATCCGCCACTTTGGCTTTCTCACGGCAACCGTCGGGGTGATGATTGCAATCGTGGTCGTCGCCTGGGTGATCCTTCAATTCCGACGGTCTGGTCGCGCCCTTTACGCGATCGGCGGAAGCGCCGAGGTCGCGCGTCTCGCCGGAATCAATGTGCGCGAAGCAAGCCTGGTCGTCTACATGCTCTGCGCATTGCTTGCGGGTCTCGCCGGCGTCATCCTTTCCGCAAGACTCGACTCGGCGCAGCCCAGTTCTGGCATCGGCTACGAGCTCGACACGATCGCGGCAGTGGTCATCGGCGGCGCTAGCTTATCCGGCGGCATCGGCGGCATCGGGGGAACCATCGTAGGCGTGCTCATCATCGGTTTCCTGCGCAACGGCCTCAATCTTCTCCAGGTGTCGCCGTTCGTGCAGCAGGTCGTCATCGGCGTGGTCATCGCGGTTGCGGTCGCTACCGACACGTTACGCCGCCGGACGTGACTGAGTTGCTCGTGTCGCAAGTGGAACGAGCGGGCCGCATGAAAGCCGCCAACGAGACGGCGTCGCTTCACGAGGAGCGGATTGGTCCGGAAGAAGGGTGCGACGAACCCGGTGAAATGGTTTCGCCGAACGTCGACCTTTGAAGCAGGAGGAAAAGAATGAAAATTCAAAAAATTGCGCTTCTCGCCGCAGTCGCGGCGGCCGCAATGGTCGCGGTGTCCGCGGCCGACGCGAAAGAACTCAAGAAGCTAGGCCTCGCCGTCGCCAATCTCCAGGCAGACTTCTTCAATCAGATCAAGCAGTCCGTCGAAGCCTACGGCGGTCAAAAGGGCATCAAAATCATCACCGTCGACGCCAGGGGCGAC
>DASRSL010000138.1:0-19081 GCA_035656495.1 Roseiarcus sp. | reverse complement strand
ACGCGGTCGCGGTAATGCTCGTCGGCGATCGTGTCGGCGATCGTCATCGGGCCAGGCAGGGTGAATTTGAGCTTGCGCTTGGTGTGCCTGCGCGCAGCGCTCGCCTCGGCGCGATGGACGGAGCCCTTGCGGCGGATCGGGCCCGTCACCGTCGGGACTTCGGCCCTGTAGCGGTCGGCGCGTATGCCGATGATCCGCCTGCGGCCGAAATCGACGCCGTCGAGATTGGCGAGAAAGCCATGCACAAAGTGGATGCGCGCCTGTTCGCCATCGCTGACGATGTCGATGCCGGCGTCTTCCTGCAGCTTCACCGCGAGCACGGTTGCGTCGATCTTGGCCGCCTCCAGCGCTTCGCCTTCCAGCCTCCAGGCAGGCCAGAGTTTTTCGGACTCGGCCAGCCAAATCGGCTTGGGCAAGCTGCCGGCCAGGGTGGTCTCGAGCATTCGCGATCCAATCTCGCGACGCAGGCAATCGTTGACTATGCCTCCAGGGTGGCGTCGGACGCTGTGGACTCGTGGTTGCATTCCGTCCGTCCCGGGACCAAAAGGCTCTGCGCCCGAGCCGCCTCGAAGCTGGAGGAGCATGCCGAAACGTCCGCCCGCCGAGCGCCCAGTCGCGGCCGCGCCAAGGTCATTCGCGACTCTGAGCGGCCAGCGGCTCGCCGCGGCCGCCGCGGCCTTCTGCTTCGCCTTGGGCGGGCTTCTCGCCCGTGCAGGAGCGGCCGAAGCCCCGCCGGAGCCGACCTCCTACCGGCAGAGCGACTATCGCGCGCCCACTCCCGCCACTCTCAAAGGCGCCCGCGTCCTCACGACCGCTGAGGCGGCGGCGCTGTGGCGCTCGGGCGAGGCTGCGTTCATCGACGTTCTCCCTCAGGCGCCCCGTCCGGCGGGCCTGCCGGCCGACGTCGTCTGGCGGGAGAAGCCGCGATACGACATTCCCGGCAGCGTCTGGCTGCCGGACACCGGCTATGGAGAGCTCGCGCCGGTCATGCTCGGCTATTTCGAGCGCGGCATCGACAAGGCTTCGGGCGGCCGGTCCCGCCCGCTGGTCTTCTATTGCTTGAGGGATTGTTGGATGTCGTGGAACGCCGCCAAGCGTGCGCTCGCCCTCGGCCATGCCGACGTCGCCTGGTATCCCGACGGGGCCGACGGCTGGGCGGCGGCCGGCCTGCCGCTCGAGCTGCGTCATCCCGAGCCAAGGCAGTGATTTCGGCCCTGCCGCCCGCCTTCATGTAAAGATGCAAGACTGCCTGAAATTGGCTCGATTTCATAGCGATGCGCGGCAATTTGAATGCTGCGAACGAGCTTTACGGGCGGAAGAGCCGAGTCCTGTCCTTTCCGGTTCCGCCGTGAACTTCTTCTACGCGCGCTCGTCTCCCTGTTGTTTTGTTCGCGACGGGAGTGAGCCTTTCTGCGGACGCTATTGGGATCACGGGTGTATTTTAGGCGCCAAGTCAGAGAACGCTGCGTTTGTCCTTGTTGCCGGGGAGAAAGAGGGCGCCCGGGTCCGCCGCCGATCGCGAACGATCGAGGGTGGCGAGCCGTTCCTGGGACCCGCCGCCCTGACGCCTCGAAGACGGGCGTCGCGATGTCCTCGAGCGTGTCGGGACGCCAGGATTGCCGGCCGGAGGCGGGGTCTTAAAGCCCGGCGAGATACTGGGTCGGATCGACCGGGGTCGACCCCTTGCGCAGCTCGAAGTGGAGCTGTGGCGCATTGACGTTGCCGGTGTCGCCCGACTTGGCGATGATCTGGCCGCGTTTGACCTGTTGGCCGCGCTTGACGTCCAGTTCGCCGTTGTTGGCGTAGGCGCTGACGAATCCGTTCGGATGCTTGATCAGCACGAGATTGCCATAGCCCTTGAGCCCGTCGCCGGAATAGACGACGACACCGCTCTCGGCGGCGCGCACCGAGGTGCCCGGCGGCACGGAGATGTTGATGCCGTCGTTGCCGCCGGACTTGAAGCCTTCGATGATCCGGCCGCGCGCCGGCCACCGGAATTCGGGGGTTGAGCCCGACGCGTCGGCTTCAGCCGAGGTGGTCGGCTGCTTGGCGCTCGCCGCCTTCGGGTTGACGTTGCCGGTCGGCGTGTCGTCGACGGCGACCTTCTTGCCGGTCGGATTCGCCGGCTCTGCCTTGGCGACCACGGTCTTGGCGGGCTTGTCCTTCGTCTTTTCGGCGAGCTTGTCCTTCTTCTTGTCGGAGGATCCATGCGCCGTCTTTTCGTCGCTCTTGTCGGCCGTCTTCTCGTCGGCTTTGTCTTTGACCTTCCGGGTCTTCGAACGCTCTGCGCCGTCGTTCGAGGCGACCTCGGAGCGCTTCTTGGCCGACGGCTTGGAAGGCGCGGCGTCAGCTACGGCGTGCGCGCCTCCGGCGTTGTAGACCGGCACGACGATATGCATGCCGCCCTTGACTTCCGCCGGGCTGGAAAGGCCGTTGGCGCGGAGAAGCGCGGAGGCGGGCACGCCGAAGCGGCGCGAGAGCGTGTCCAGCGTATCGTTCTGGGCGACCACGATCGGCGTGCCGCCGCGGGCGGACCATCCAGCCGCCGATCCGCCGACCGCCGCCGGGGCGGCGGAAACGCTCGGCAGAGCCGCGCTTGCGACCGATTGAGTCGGAGCGGACGGCGCGGCCGCAAGCTGTCCTGAAGGGGCGGCCTTCGTCGAGGTCGCGCTCGCCGTTTGAGAGCTGAACGGATTGGAGAAGGGATTGCTGCTCATGTCGAAACGGCTGACCTCGCTCGAACACCCGGAAAGCCACAGCAGAGCCAGGCCAGTCAGCGCGAGGCGCGGGAAAGCGCGTCCATCGATAAACGCAACGCGATCACTCATTTCTTGAACCCGCCCAATACCCGCCGAAGACAAGCTCAAATTGGCGCAATCGAGTTAAGGGAAGGTTTAAGATTAATCGTTCCTGTGCTTGAAATTTGAAAGTGTAGCCGTTCCTGCGGTGGAAACCGGCGCTCTCCTTGGGGAGACGGCGTTAGAAGGCGCGGGAGAGGCCGCGCTCGAGCGGTCTCAGGCCGCGCGCCGGCCCGACTTCGCCGACATGCACGGGGCCCTCGTCCTCGAGAGTGAGGCGGACGATTCGCTGTTCCCCCTTGCCCGGCCCGGCAAGAGCGGCGACGAGCGCGCCGCCTGGCGCGAGCAGGCTCAGAAACTGCCGCGCCGGCGGCTCGATCAGTCCATGCGCGATCACCCTGTCGAAGCGCCGGCCGCGCGTGTGGAAGTCGAACCCATCCATCCACAGCACGGCGACGTTGGCGAGCCCGAAGGCCTCTATGCGCGCGGCGGCCTCCAGGGCCAGGGTCTGGAAGCGTTCGAGCGACACGACTTCCTTGGCGAGTTGCGCCAGCAACGCCGTACAATAACCTGTTCCCGTGCCGATTTCGCAAATGTCGTCGGAGGGCTTAAGGCGGAGCGCGGCGATCATCGCGGCCAGCGTCGAGGGCGGCGGCGACGTCTGTCCGCAGCCGATCGGCAGCGCGACGTCGCGGCTCGAGATGTCGGCGAATCGCGGCGGCATGAACAATGAGCGGGGCGCCCGCTCGAGCGCGCGCAGAAGCCCGAGGTCGCCGACCCCTTTGGCCCGCATGGCGAGGGTGAACTGGGCGCGCTCTTCCGCTTCGGACGCGCTCAACCGGGAGCCCCTCCCTCATCTGGCCCGCTGTCAGCGCGGCGAGAAAGCCCTCTCGAGACGCAGGCGCGAATCATCGTCGGTCAAGTCGAGTCTTAGCGGAGTGACCGAGATTTTTCGCCTGGCGAGAGCGGCCAAGTCGGTGCCGTCCTCGAATCGGATCTCGCCGCGCAGGAACATCAGCCAATAATAGGGAAAGCCGCGCCCGTCCCGGCGCTCCTCGACCCGCATGAGCTCGGCGTTGCGCTGGCCCTGCCGGGTGAAGGCGACGCCCGCAATCTGGTCGGGCGGGCAGGCGGGAAAGTTGACGTTGACGAGGCCGCCCGGGGCGATGCCGGCTGTGAGGATCTTGCGGATGAGCGGCGCGGCGTGCGCTTCTGTCGCGTCCCACTCGATCGTCGCCCGGCCCTGGGCGCCGCCGTAGGCCTGCGACAGCGCGATCGAGGGAATGCCGAGCATCGCTCCTTCCATCGCGCCTGCGATCGTCCCGGAATAGGTGACGTCCTCGGCGACGTTCTGGCCGCGGTTGACCCCCGACAAGACCAGATCCGGGCGCCTATCGGCCATGATCATCCGCACCGCCATGATGACGCAGTCGGTCGGCGTGCCCTTCACCGCGTAGTGGCGGGGGCTGACCTCGCGCAGACGCAGCGGATCGCTGAGCGACAGCGAATGGGCGACCCCCGACTGGTCGGATTCCGGCGCAACGACAAACAGGTCGTCGGAAAGCTCGCGTGCGATCGATTCGAGCACGGCGAGGCCGGGCGCGTGAACGCCGTCGTCGTTGGTGAGCAGAATTCGCATCGGCAGACCTTTCGCCCGCTATACGCCCGAGGCCGAGGCGGTTCTAGAGCGGTTAGCCGATTCGCGCGACCGTCCGATGGCAGGGGATGGCGCCCGATCGGATACGGTTTCGCCTGTCTGTTGCGATATGCCGACAAAAGGACGCCGATTGCGTTCACCGAGCCGCGCGCGCTGTCGGCCCGGGTTTCGACGGGTCGATCGGCGGAATAGAGCCGGCGCGGGCGCGGTGGCCCGAAGTGGACGCGCCGCGCAAGTTCTCGCCCGGGGTGAAAAGAGTCAGCGCGTGGCGCGGCCGGGGATCGCTTGCGCCGTCCGGCTAAAGCAAAGTCCTATTGGCCGTCCCACGGAAATCACGGTGAGTCGGAGAGGCGGCGTCCCGCCGCCCAAGGTGCGCGGGACGCGCACCCTCCATTGAAGCGTGTGGTGGTCCGCGAAATTCTGCTTAGGTCACGTCGGAGCCTGCTCCGAGGCGAGTTCGGGGGCAGACCAGGGAGGCCGCCGTCCGATTCTTTCATAGACGCTCCAGCGGCGAGCGATGCGCAAGGCGGCTTGCGCGCCACGGGCCAGGAGAGCGTGTTCAGCGCTCAGGGATTGGTAAACACCAACGTAATCGCGCGCCATGCGCTCGATGGAAAACCGCTTCTCAAAACCGCTGCGCACGCCCTCCCGGCTGAGCGAACGGACCTCGTCGACCGCGGCGATTGCTTCATCCATTCCGTCGACGACGAAGCCGGTCTCTCCGTGGCGAATGATTTCCGGCACGGAGCCTCTGCGCCAGGCGATGACCGGCGTGCCGCAGGCCATCGCTTCGATCTGCACCAGACCGAAAGGCTCCGGCCAATCGATGGGAAAGAGCAGCGCCATCGCTCCGCCGAGAAAGGCCTGCTTCTCGCTGTCATTGATTTCGCCGACATATTCGATCCGCGGATCCTTGAGCAGCGGGCGGATCACCTCCTCGAAATAGGCTTCGTCGACCTTGTCGACCTTGGCCGCGATCTTGAGCTTCACGCCCGCGCGCTTGGCGATCTCGATCGCGCGGTCCGGACGCTTTTCCGGACAGATCCGACCGAGGAAAGCCAAATATCCGTCGGCGCCATCCGGGCAGAACGCGTAAAGGTCAGGAGGCAGGCCATGGGGAACCGTCGCCGCCCATCGGGCACGCAGGGGTTTCCGCTGGTCTTCCGAGACGGACACCAACGCCATGTCCGCGAATTCCTCGAACGCGGGCTGGCAACCAGCCAGATCGAGCCGCCCGTGCATCGTCGTTACGGCGGGCAAGTCAAGACTGCGGGCAAGGGGAAGATGCAGGTAGTCGGTATGAAAGTGAAGGACGTCGAAATCGCCGGCGCGCTGGCGGACTTTTTCGAGCTGCAGCACGCTATAGGCCTGAACGTCGTGGGCATGCGCCAATCTGAGCGCCGCCGGGGCGCAGGGAACCAGCTCCGCAGCGGTTTCGGAGTCGCCGGTTGCGAACAGGACGACCTCGTGTCCCTGCCGCACCAGCTCCTCGGTCAAATAGGAAACGATCCGCTCCGTTCCGCCATAAAGCGTGGGCGGGACGCTCTCGATCAACGGCGAGATCTGGGCTATTCTCATTTTTCGAAATCCCCTGGCGCTGAGTTCACCACTCAAACGCCCGAGACTTCTTAAAGCTCCTTTCAATTAAGAGGCGGACCTCGTTGTTGGCGAAGGTATGGCGAATCAAGCGCGCTTCCTTCGCTCATATGGCCGACAGGAAAGCCTCATCTTCCAGCGGCGATCCGCTTGAGCCCGCCCATGTAGGGCTGCAGGACGTCCGGGATCGCGACGGAGCCGTCCGGCTGCTGGTAATTCTCCATCACCGCCACCAACGCCCGGCCGACCGCGACGCCTGAGCCGTTCAACGTATGAACGAAGCGGGTCCCCTTGGCGTCGGGCGCCTTGCAGCGTGCGTTCATCCGCCGCGCCTGGAAGTCGCCGCACACCGAGCAGGACGAGATCTCGCGGAATCGCCCCTGCCCCGGCAGCCACACTTCGATGTCGTAGGTCTTGCGCGAGGCGAAGCCCATGTCGCCGGTGCAGAGGACCACGGTGCGGAAATGGAGGCCGAGCCGTTTCAGCACTTCTTCCGCGCAGGCGGTCATCCGCTCGTGCTCGTCGCGCGCCTCTTCGGGCGTCGTGATCGACACGAGCTCGACCTTGTTGAACTGGTGCTGGCGGATCATGCCGCGTGTGTCCTTGCCCGCCGCTCCCGCCTCCGCCCGGAAGCAGAGCGTGCCGGCGGTGAAGCGCAAGGGCAGCGTCTTCTCGTCGACGATGCTTTCGCGCACGAGGTTGGTCATCGGCACTTCGGCGGTCGGGATGAGACCAAATCGGCTGTTCCTAATTCTGTCGAGACGGCCTGCGAGTGCGGCTTGGGCCTCAAACTGCTCGAGTTGGTCGATTTCGTCCCCGGATGGCTCTCGGATAAGGTCTCCCCCGACGGCCCAAAACTGATCATCCTCGAACTTCGGCAGCTGCGCGGTGCCGAACATCGCCGTGTCCCGCACTAGCACGGGCGGGCTGATCTCCTGATAGCCGTGCTCGTTCGTATGAAGGTCGAGCATGAACTGCTCGAGCGCGCGTTCGAGCCGCGCCAGCGCGCCCTTCAACACAACGAAGCGCGCGCCCGACAGCTTGGCCGCCGCATCGAAATCCATGAGGCCGAGCGCCTCCCCGATCTCGAAATGCTGCCTTGGTTGAAACCCCTCCGGAAAGCTCGGCGGCGCGCCGTGACGTCGCACTTCGACATTGCCGTTCTCGTCCTCACCCTCGGGGACGTCGTCGAACGGCAGGTTCGGGATCTCGGCGAGCGCCTTGTCGAGCGCCGCGCTCGCCTCGCGCTCCGCCGCCTCGAGCTCCGGCATGGTCGCTTTCAGCCCGGCGACCTCCGCGCGGAAGTCTTCCGCGGCCACCGAATCGCGCCGCGCCATCGCCAGGCCGACCTGTTTCGAGGCGGCGTTGCGCCGCTCCTGGGCCGCCTGCAGCTCGAAAATGGCGGCGCGCCGCCTTTCGTCGAACGCGATCAGGGAATCGGCGCGCGGAATCAGGCCGCGCCGCGTCAGCCCTTCATCGAATGCTTTCGGATTATCACGAATAGCTTTGATATCATGCATGGAAATCACCTGAACGAAAGCGCGCGGCGCAGCGCCCGGTCGCCGACCACGTTGAGGGCGAGGCCCGCCATTACCAGAACGCCGCCGACAAGCTCAACGGGCGTGGAGGGCTCGCCGAACACGAGGGTCCCCGCGGCCATGCCGACGACCGGAACCAGCAGGGCGAAGGGCGCGACATTCGCCGCGGGATAATGGGCGAGGAGCCGCGCCCACAGCCCGAAGCCGAACACGGTCCCGGCGTAAGCGACGACCAGCACGCTCTCGGCGAGCTTCAACGTCGGGTGGGCGAGCGCGACGAGCGGCGCGGTCCCGTCGACCGCGAGGGAAAGGGCGAGCAGCGGCGCCGGCGGCGCGAGGCTCGACCAGACCGTGAAGGCCAGCATGTCGATCTTGCCTGCGGTCTTGGCCAGGACATTGGCCGAGCCCCAGAAGAAGGAGGCGAGTACGACGAGCGCGAACGGGCCAAGGCTCGCCCCGCTGAGATGGTTCGAGCCGATCACGGCGACTCCGGCGAAGGCGACGAACCCGCCGATGATCTGGGTCCGTCGCGGCCACTCACTCAGAAAGAGCCACGCCAGCGCAACGGTGAAAAACGCCTGCGCCTGGATGACGAGCGAGGCCAGCCCGACCGGAAAGCCTGCACGGATGGCGATGAACAACAGACCGAACTGTCCGACGCCGAGCAAGAGGCCGTAAATCGCGACCTTCCAGGGCGTCGCCTTGGGCGGCCCGATGAAGAGGACGGCGGGAAACGCGGCGAAGACGAACCTGAGCGCCGAGAGCATCAGCGGCGAGGTTTCCGCCACGCCGACCTTGATGGCGATGAAGGTCAGGCCCCAGACGACCGCGACGCTGACCGCGGCCAGGGTGTCGCGCGGGGTCAAGACGAAGCCGACCCGGACCGGCGGGACAGGCAGCCGAGCTTCTCATCGCTGCCGAACCGCGCTTCGTCCTCTGCTCGGCGCGACTTGGTCTTTCCCGTTGGGATGCAGAGCAAGGGTCGAGCGCTCTACGTCCCGGCCTTCGCCGCCGCCGCTCGGGCGTCCTCGCGTCGCTTTTCGACCATTTTCACCGCGATCACCGAGCCCTCGTACAGCGCGAGCATCGGCAGGGCGAGCGAGGTCATGCTGATCAGGTCCGGCGGCGTCAGGATCGCGGCGATCCCGACGACCGTCACGATCGCGTAGCGCCGCATACGGACCAGGTAGGCCGAGTCGATGATGCCGACATGGCCCAAAAGGGTCAGGATCACAGGGAGCTGGAACGCGATGCCGAAGGCGAAGATCAGCGTCATGATGAGCGAGAGGTATTCGCTCACTTTCGGCAGAAGCTCGATCGTCGCCTCACCGGGGGTGTTGACCTGCTGCAACGACACGGAGAAGCGAATGAGCAGCGGCATCACCACGAAATAGACGAGCAGCGCCCCGAACAGGAAGAAGATCGGAGTCGCGATCAGGTAGGGCCGGAACGCCTGGCGTTCATGCTTGTAGAGTCCAGGGACGATGAACTTGTAGAGCTGGACGGCGATGACCGGGAAGGCGATCACGCCGGCGCCGAACATGCTGAGCCGGATATTGGTGTAGAACTGCTCGAGGAAGTGGGTCGCGATCAGCGTCGCCTTCTCCGGCCCCACCACCCGCACGTAGGGCTCGGTCAGCACGTTGTAGATCGTGCGCGAGAAATAGAAGCAGACGATGAAGGCGGCGAAGAACGCGTACAGCGCCCGGATGAGCCGCGCCCGCAGCTCGATCAGGTGGTCCATCAACGGCGCCTTCGTGGCGTCGATGTCCTCTTGGCTCATTCCGCGGCGCTCTGCTTGGCGGACGCCTCGGGCGTTTCATGCGGCGGCGCAGCCCTGTCGTTCAGCGCGACCTCGGGCATGCGGGCGTCATGCGCCGCCGCCGCCCCCGTCGCTTCCTCGCGGATCATCGCTGCGACGTCGGCCGGCGCACCCGCCTTCGCTTTCTCGTTGAGCGCCTCGAGCTCGCCGCGGACGTTCTCCAGGTTCGCCTCGATCCCGGCCGGCGCCTCAGGCGACGGCGGGGCCGGCTCGGGCGGGTTCAACGCGACTTCCGACGTGCCGACGTCATGCGGCGCCGCCGCTTTCGTCACCTCGTCGCGGATCATCCCGGCGGGATCGAAGGAGGCGTCGACCTTCGCCTTTTCGTTGAGCGACTCGAGCTCCTTGCGGACGTTCTCCAGGTCCGCCTCGCGCATCGCGTCCATGAACTGGCCCTGAAATTCGGCCGCCATGCGGCGCATCTTCCCGACCACCTGCCCGACCGTGCGCATGACGCGCGGCAAGTCCTTCGGCGGGATCACCGCGAGCGCGACGATCGCGACCACCATCAGCTTGCCTATGTCGAAGTCGAACATCGAGAATCCGGCCAAACGGACATTAGGGGCGCGCGAAAGCCTTCGCCCCTCTGATCAGCCTCAGGATAGGACGCGCTCAGCCGACCTTGTGAACGTCGTTGGCGTCGACGCCGACCCGATTCTCGATCGAGCGCGGCGGATTCTGCGCTGGCTCGGCAGGCTTTGCGTCGTCGTCGGCGAGGCCTTTCTTGAACGACTTCACGCCCTTCGCGACGTCGCCCATGATGTCGGAGATCTTGCCTTTGCCGCCGAACAGGAGGAGCGCCACCGCGGCGAACAACATCCAATGCCAAATACTCAAGCTACCCATGGCCGCTTTCCCGAAAGCAATGACGCCGCCCGGCGCTCTCACTCCGGCGGCGCGATCCTCGTTGCCCGCAAAGGTAAGCGCGCGCAAGGGCAAAAACAAGCTTGCCCTTGCCCTTTCCGCGGCCTGCACGTCGGCGGCGTGCGCCGACGCGCGCGTTTGGGCTCTACCGGAGCCTCGGGCCGCCTCCAGGATGCGGCCCGCCGTTCGGTCCCGGATGCGGACCGGGACCTCGACGCGGACCGGGGCCCATACGCGGCCCGGCGGCGAATTGGCGCCCCGGACGAGGTCCGCCGGGACCGAATCCCGGCCCGGGATGAGGTCCAGGAGCAAACTGCTGTCCGGGATGCGGTCCTCCCGGGCCTGGACCCGCGGGATGCGGCGCGGCTCCCTGCTCGACACGCGCCGCATTGCGTTGGCCCTGCTCGACAGGAGCCGCGTTGTGCTGGCCCTGCTCGACACGAGCCGCGTTGTGTTGGCCCTGGAGACCCGGGCTCTGTCCGTTCGGGCCGTTACGGTGATTCCCCTCCGACGTCGCGGCTCCCGGATTGTGGTTTCCGGGCTGTGTGAGCGGCGCGGCGTTAGCGGCGCGCGTCACCCCCTCGCCATGAAACGCTGCGGGCCGAGCGGTCGCGGCGATCGGCGGGGCCCCCTTGTTGTTGGCGTAGCTGAGCGCCGGATTTTTGCTCGCCATTTGCTGGTGCTGGACCTGGGCCGTCGTCGGAGGGGTATGCTGCTGAGACGCATAGGCCTGCTGCGCCGCGGTCGGGGCCGCGGTCGTTCCTCCCTGTCCCCCGTTGTAGCTGACGTTCCTCGTGATGTTGTTCGTGTTGCTGACGTTCCTCGTGATGTTGTTGGTGACGTCGGTGGTCCTGTTGATGGTGACGGGAGCGTTATACGTGTTGCCGATGTGCGTATTGCCGACGTTGGTCACGGCCGTGTTGTAGTTGAACGCGCCGTTGTTCCAGTAGCCGCCGCCAAATCCGACGCCTCCATAGCCGAATCCGTAATTGATTCCGCCGTAGAAGCCGACGGTCGGGCCCCAATAGCCGGGGTGGAAAGCGTAGATGCCGCTTCCCCATCCCCAATAGCCGGGGGTCCACAGAACGCCCACGCGAGGCGGCAGCGCCCAGGTGCCCGGCACCCAGTAGTAGCCCCCGTTCCACGCCCAATATCCCGGGGTCCAGATGTACCCGGGTCCCGGAATGGGCGGCTGGGCGTAGACCGGCAGCACGGGCGGAGCAATCGGCGCCGAAATCGAGACGCCGACGGCGATCTGCGCCTCCGCCGGCGCCACCAGAAGAGCGGCAGGGGCGGCCGAGACCAGCAAAGCAAGCGCCGCGGCGCGGAAAGCAAAGTGATCGAATGGCGGCATGCGGGCAAAACCTCCTTGAACCTGGACTTTGAAGTCGAGCTACACGAGTCTCGTTCAAACCAGTGTAAACAAATCACCTTCCAGAGGGAATCTTCTCTGTAGAGCGATCCCGTTATTGCTACGGCTGGCAAGAGACCACCAGCAATTCAATCCTGAACCTGCCGCGATGAATGGTGACTGAACGGCGACAACGACGATCAGCGGTTCGCTGGGCCCCGCTTGCGGCATCTTGCTCGATGCGTCGTCTAATCGGCGCTTGCTTTTTGGCTTGAAAAGCGCCCTGCCCCTCCACAAGATGGCTCCGCCGAACCCGGGGTTGCGCCGCCATGAGCCACATCGCCAGACGACCTGCCGAGGTCAGGATCGCGCCGCCGGAGCCGGCCGCGCCGGATGGCGTGGGACGCTTACCGATGAAAGCGCCGCCCGAGGTCGAGCCCCTGTTCGAGATTTCGTCTTGAGAACGCTGAACGCGCCCGCTTGGCTCATCGAAGGCCCGATCGCGCATCGCGGCCTGCATGACGTGGCCCAGGGCGTCATCGAGAACACGCTCGACGCGGCGAAGGCGGCAATCCAAGCGGGCTTTGCCATCGAATGCGACGTCCAGTTGAGCGCCGACGGGCAGGCGTTCGTCTTTCACGACGATACGCTCGACCGGCTGACCGACAGGACAGGCGCGCTGATCGAGAGAAGCGCCACCGAAATCGCCGGGGCCCGCATCAGCAGCGCGGGCGCGTCCCCTCCGACCTTCGCCGAGTTTCTCGGCCTCGTCGCCGGGCGGACGCCGGTCGTCTGCGAGCTGAAGAGCCGGTTCGACCGCGACTGGCGGATCGCCGACCGCATCGCCGCGCTGGCCACCTCCTACGATGGTCCGCTCGCCTTCAAGAGCTTCGATCCGAATCTCGTCGCCTATCTTCGGCTGTGCTGGCCGCTTCTCGGGCCCAAGGGGCGCCCCTGCCCCGTCGGAATCGTCGCCGAGGCGTCCTACGATGACCCCGCCTGGGACTTTCTGACGGAGGAGCAGAAGCGCGAATGCGTCGACTGGGAGGAGCTCATGCGGCGCCAGCCGGATTTCCTGTCCTTCAAAGTCGACGATCTGCCGCACAAGACGCCGTTCTTCATGAAGCAGCTCTACGGTCTGCCGGTCATGACGTGGACTGTGCGCACTGCAGATCAGCGCGAGGCGGCGCGCAAATGGGCGGACCAAATCATCTTCGAGGGCAAGGGCCGGCCCTGAGCCGACGCGGGCCGGCAGCCGCGTCGGCAGGGAGCTGCCAACCGTCGGGAAAAAGTCCGGAAGAGCGCGCCGGCGCCAAAGCCAAAAATGTAGGCTCAGCCGAGGCCTAGCATCGCCTGGCGGCAGAGCATAATTCCTTGCCGGCTCGATCGCGAGAACGACCGCCGTTTGCGGCAAGGCGCAGTCCATGAAGTCCGAGAAGACCCGCTCTAATGAAAATATGGACTTTCGCTCAGCGTCCAGCCCTCGGCCCCGGTCCAGCGAAAACCGGAGAAGCAGGGCGGAAACGCGCGGAGCCGGCTCAACGCGGCCAGAACCGCCTCGACGTCGCCTTTCATCATCGCTGCGGAAAGCGCCGCGATGGCCCGCTTTCGCGCCAAGATTATTTCCCCAAATCGTCCGACCTCGCGCTTGGCCTCGTGTTCAGCCTCCATCGCGTGATCTGGCCCGTCGTTCGAAAATGGCGCTTCTCCCGTCGACATGAACGATATGACTCTCGTTGGAGGACAGATTGACCTCGACTGGCGGCGCATTTCCGCCGCACGGACGGCGCATTTCCGCCGCCACAACGTTAGCAAGGTGAATCAGAGTTAACAAGGGGCTCTTTATCGCATGGCCATTCGCCTCCGCCGCGTGGCGAATCGGTCGAGCCGGGCCGCTCCAGCGGTTCCGCCACGGCGAATGGTATAGGAGGCATCAAAACCTCCAGTTGCGAAATTTCGGCAGAATTGCGATGTCCCCGAGCAGCCGCAAGAAATCCACGGCCGCGCAGGCGAGAAACAAGGGAGGCGGACCTGATCCCATTCGAGGCCGTTCGCGCCCGGGCCGAAACCCGCAAAGGCGGCGCCGAGGCGCTCACCCGCCTCCTGCCGCCGAAGCCCGACTATGAGGCGCTCGCGGCGCTCGAGGACGACCGGGCGCTCGCCGAAATGACGAAGCGCGTGTTCTCTGCCGGCTTCGCCTGGAGTGTGATCGAGGCGAAATGGCCTGGCTTCGAGGAGGCTTTCCTCGGCTTTGAGCCCACGCGCCTCGCCTTCGAGCCGGACGAGTTCTTTGACGCGCTTGCCAAGGACGCGCGGATCGTGCGCAACGCCGCGAAGATCTTCTCGGTCAGAGCCAATGCCCGCTTCGTCCGCGATATCGCCGGGGAGTACGGAAGCTTCAGCGCCTTCCTCGCGAAGTGGCCGTCCTGGGACGAGGTCGGGCTCCTCGAGCTTCTCGCCAAGCGCGGCGACAGGCTCGGCGGGCACACGGGCCAGATGCTGCTCCGCTTTATCGGCTGGGACGGCTTCGTGACGTCGAAGGACGTCGTCGCCTGCCTGCGCGACGCCGGCCTCGACGTCGGCGGGGAAGCCAAGTCGAAGCGCGATCTCAAGCTCGTGCAGGAGCAGTTCAACGCCTGGGCGCAAGAGACCGGCCTGCCCTACACGCATCTCTCCCGCATCTGCGCCATGTCGATCGGCGAGAACTATGTGGCCGAGGAGATCGTCCGTCGGGGCGCCCTTGAGGGTCGAGACGATTGACCCTCCCTGCATTCGACGTGAATTGAGGCACGATGACGCCTCTGGGTTGATCGCGCAAGGCGACAGGCAACAGTGGAGCCGGCCCCGAATGCGGAAACGCGCCCGAGTGGTCGTCGAGGCGAGAGGGAGCGCCGCGATGCGATCACCGCAGGTTAGACAGATACGCGTGGATGAGCGCCACCGCCATGGCGCCTTCGCCGATCGCCCCGCCGACGCGCTTGACCGATCCCGACCGTGCGTCGCCGACTGCATACACGCCGGGCACGCTTGATTCGAGGGCGGCGGGCGCCAGTCCTTCAGCCGTTTGAGCGGGCGCTCCCGTAAAGACGAATCCGTATGCGTCGAGCTTGACCCCGCAGCCGTTGAGCCATTCGGTTTCCGGATCGGCGCCGATGAACACAAACAGGTTCCGCACCTCGCGCATCGTCTCAATGTCGGTGCATTTGTCCCGCCACGCAATGGATGCAAGCCTGCCCGCCGCATCGCCGCAAAGACGCGACACGTCCGTGTTCGGGTGAAGCGCGACCGAGGGCGTCGCAGCAATCCGGTCGATCAGATAGCGCGACATCGTCGTCGCCAGACCTTCGCCCCGTATCAGCATGTGAACCCTCGACGCATAACCGGAGAGGAACACCGCTGCTTGTCCGGCGGAGTTGCCGCCGCCGATGAGCGCGACCTCCCCGCCGGCGCACAGCTTGGCTTCGAGTGGGGAAGCCCAGTACCAGATCCCACGACCTTCAAACTCCGCAAGTCTCGGCGCGGCGGGACGACGATAACGCGCCCCGCTCGCAACGACGACCGTGCGGGATCGCAGCGTGCGGCCGTCTTTGAGCTTCAGCTTAAGCTCCCCATCGCGCCCCGTCCTGGCGCAATCGAGCGATGCGGCCTCGGCCGGTATCAGCATTTCCGCGCCGAACTTTTCTGCCTGCACGAACGCACGACCGGCGAGCGCCTGACCTGAGATGCCGGTCGGAAAGCCGAGATAGTTCTCGATGCGCGCGCTCGCACCGGCTTGGCCCCCGAACGAGCGGCAATCGATGACGATGACCCGCAGTCCCTCCGACGCCGCGTAGACGGCTGTGGCGAGGCCGGCAGGCCCGGCGCCGACCACCACGACATCGAACAACTCGTCGCGCTCGAGCGCATCCAGCATGCCGAGACAGCGAGCAAGCGAGTCTTCCGAAGGCGTGAGGAGCATCGAGCCGTTCGGACACGCGACCAGCACATCCTGGGCGCGGGCGCCGTATTGGGTCAACAGCAGGGCGGCGGCTTTGTCTTCAGATGGGTCGACGGCATGATGCGGCTGGCCGTTGCGTCGCAGAAAATTCTCCAGGCGCAGCATATCGGAAGATTGCAGATCGCCGATCAACACTGGCCCGCTGCCGCCCGACTCGATATGAGCGACGCGGCGCAGGATCAAGGCGCGGACGATCCTTTCGCCGAGCTCGGCTTCGGCGACGATCAGCGCATGAAGCCGATCGGGAGGGATCAGCAGCGCTTCGACGTCATCATCCGCCTCGGCGCCGACCAACGCAACGCCAGTCGAGAGCTGAGCGACCTCGCCGGTGAATTGTCCCGGTCCGTGACGCACGACTAGCGCCGTGCGCCCGAGGCCGTCGCGCGCAATCATCGTCAATGCGCCTTTCAGCACAACGAACATGCCGGCCGTCCGCTCGCCCGCCGCGAACAGCCGCTCGCCGCGGGGGTAGCGCCGCCGTTCGCCAAACCCCTCGAGGCGCGAGATGTCCGCCTCGCTGAGAATGGGAAAGGCCTGATCGCGGCGATCCGCGACGATGTCCTCGTATGGGTTCACTTGGATTTGCCCGTCGTCATGCGTTCGGAAGGCTCCCCTGGGGCGCCGTCGAACTCCATGGCAGGCTATTCGATACGGGCCGTCAAGCCGAGCGCTCCGGAACGGTGGCGAATGACAGCCAGTGCCTCGCCGGCCTCGGCGCCGGTCATGGTGACCTATTTTGTCGAGCGAGGCGGCACGTTCGAGAACAGGAAGCCCAATCCCTCCGCCATGGTCGGGTGCGCGAGAACGGCGTCGCGGAGCCGCGTGTACGGCAAGTCCGCCAGCATCGCCGTCTCCACCACGGCCATGACTTCGCCCGCCTGGGCGCCGATCATGGTGAAGCCGAGAATGCGGTCGTCGCTGTCGGCGACAAGAGCCTTCATCAAGCCCTCCTTCTCGCCGGTCGCCTGCGCCCGCAGCACGACGCTCGTCGGCAGCCTGGCGACACGGGTGATGACGCCGCGGCGTTCCGCTTCGCCTTCGCTCAATCCGACGTGCGCGAGGGGCGGATCGGTGAACATGCAGTATGGCACCAGCCGGTCGCGCGTGCTGCGCCGCCCTCCGGCCAGATTATCGCGAACGATGCGAAAGTCGTCTTCGGATATGTGGGTGAAAAGAGGGCTGCCCGCGCATTCGCCGAGGGCCCAGACGTCGGGCGCGCTCGTCTCCAGCCGCTCGTTGACGCGAATGTACCCGCGACCGTCCAACTCGACGCCCGCCTCGCCGAGCCCGATCCCTGCGGTGTTCGGGACGCGCCCCGCTGCGACGAGGATGTCGCTGCCCTCGATTTTTTGCTCGCCGGAGTTCGTGCGGACGTCGAGGCTCACTCCCTCTCCGGACTTGCCGCGCACACGGAAGAGCTCGGCCTCCACATGAACCTTGACGCCTTCATCGCCGAGAATGCGCCGCATCTCCTGCGAGACGTCGAAATCCTCCCGGCCCATGAGCTGCGGCCCGGATTCGATGATCGTCACCTCGCTGCCAAAGCGACGGTAAGCCTGGCCCAATTCGAGGCCGGCATAACCGCCGCCGATCACGATCAGATGCGCCGGCAGATAATCGAGCTCGAGGGCCTCGATGTGGGTCAGCGGCTTGGTAGCTTCGAGGCCGGGAACGCTGGGAATTGCGGCGTGCGTTCCAACGTCGATAAAGACCTGGCCCCCCGCCAGCGTGCGGGTCCCTCCGTCATTCAGGCTCACCTCGAGCGTTTTGGGCGCGACAAGGCGCCCGGTCCCCATGATCAATTCGGCGCCGCTCTTCTTGTAGTTCTGCAAATGCTTGGCGACCTGCGCTTCGACCATCTCGCGCTTGCGCCGGCGAACCGTCGCCATGTCGACCTTGACGGGGCCGGTCATCGCGCCGAATTGCGCGGCGTGGCGCGCCAGATGCGCGACCTCGGCGCTTCGAATCTCGTTCTTGCTGGGCATGCAGGCGATGTTGGGACAGGCGCCGCCGATCCATCTTCGTTCCACGACCGCGGTCCGTCGTCCCGATTCCCCCATATGCCAGGCCATCAGCTTCCCTGCCGTTCCACTGCCGAGGATCAGAACGTCAAATTGTTCGGGCTGTGCCATGGTTGTTTCCTTTCTGACGACGACGGTCAGATCGACTTCACCTCGCCGCCGTCCATGCGGATCGTTGAGCCTGTCATCCAGCGCGCCCCGGGCGATACGAGGAACGCCATCAGGTCGGCGATTTCCTCCGGCTGGCCATAGCGCGCAATTCCGGCTTCCTTGGGGAAGCGGGTCGTCGCTTCCTCGACCGTCATGTCGTGCAGGGGGCCCAATGCTCGAGATACGAACGGCGCCGACCGGTCATCACCGGCCCGGGCAAGACGCTGTTGACCTGCACGCCATCGGCAATGCCGCGGTCGGAGAACGCCTTGGCGAGGGCGACGATCGCGGCATTGATCGTGCCCACGGCGGCCTAGGGCGCCTTCGGAAACAAGCCTGAGTTTCCGGACATCAGCACCACCGCGCCCTTGGCGGCTTTCAGCGCCGGCCACGCGGCGATCGTCAGCCGCCGCGCGCCGTGCAGCTTCAGCGCCAGGCCGGCTTCCCACTGTGCGTCGGTCATCTCGAAGAGATCGATCTGCGGCACAGCGCCCGCGATGTTGAGAAGCGCGTCGAGACGGTCGAACGCCGCCAGGGCCCGATCGACCACCGCCGCTGCCGCCTCCGGCTGGGCCAGGTCAGCATCGATGATCAGCGCTTTCGCGCCGCCTGCCCTTACCGTCTCCGCCGTCTGCTCGAGGTTGGCGCGATTCGGCGCGACCAGAGCCAGCGCCGAGAAGTCGCGGGAGAGACGAACGGCGGTGGCGCGCCCGATGCCCTGGCTGGCTCCCGTGACGATGGCGACCGACTTCGACATCCAAGCTCTCCTCTGAGATGCGGGCGTCAAGTCGGAGAGTCAGCGGGGCAGGAAGTCGTGGATGACGGCTGCGATCTCCGCCGCGTGGGTCTCCAGCGCGAAATGACCTGTATCGAAGAAACGGACGACCGCATCCGGAATGTCGCGCTTGAACGCCTCCGCCCCCGGCGGAAGGAAGAACGGGTCGTTCTTGCCCCAAACCGCCAGGAGGGGCGGCTTATGGGTCCGGAAATACGTCTGGAAGGTCGGGTAGAGGGCGACGTTGCTCTTGTAGTCGCCGAACAGGTCGAGCTGCACGTCGGCTGCTCCGGGCCGGGAGAGGTAGAAATTGTCGAGCGAGTAGCCGTCCGGGGACACAATCGTCGTGTCGGGCACGCCGTGGGTATATTGCCAGATCGTCGTCTCGGGCTTGAGGAACGCGCGCAGCGCCTCGCGGTTGGCCTCGGACGGATCCTGCCAGTAGGCCCGGATCGGGCTCCAGCCTTCGCTCAGCCCCTCCTCATAGGCGTTGCCGTTCTGCGAGATGATCG
>DASRSL010000137.1:0-16991 GCA_035656495.1 Roseiarcus sp. | reverse complement strand
CTACGATGCGGTGCGCCGCCCGGCAAGCGCGCTGATCGTCGCCGAATCGCGTCGGCTCGGGGCCTACATCGAGGACAAAGCGAAGCGCCCCGATCCCATCACCTTCATGCGCGAGAATGGCGGTGTCGAGACCTCAAACAGCGACGATGGCGGTCTCTTCTTCGAACTGCTGGCGAAAGCCGGCTTCGCCTGACATTGCGCCAGCGCGCTCGAGGTCTCGTCGGGCGCAAGGCGCGCGATCCGCCGCCCAAACCCGAAATCCAATTCAGCCACGACCGCCCGACACGGTGCGAATCGCCTCTACTGCGGCTGCGCTTCGCCTCGCTCGCTCGCGGCGAAGTCGATTTCGACCCGCGCGCCGTTCGGATCGAAGAAAAACAGCTGCCAGAGGCCGCCGAGATGGCCGTCCTCGGGCAGGCGCCGCAGATCGTACTTCATCCCTCGCGCATCGAACTTGGCGAGATAGCTCGGCAGGTCCGTTCCCCAGAACGCCATGTGGTCGAGGACCCCGGCGCCATCCGGAATGGCTTGGCGTTCGACGACGTGCAGGATGGCCTTGCCGTCGTTGTAGAGCCATGCGCCGGGAAACGAGAAGGCGGGCCGAGCGCCCGGCTCGAAGCCGAGCGCGTCGTGGTAGAACGCGATCGTCTTCTCGGCGTCGGTCGTCAGAATCGTGAAATGGTCCATTCGGGCGATCGGCACGTTCGCTCCTCCCGTTCGGCGCGCCGGCTGCATTCCGGCGGAATTGATCCGCGATCTGCGTGCCGGACTGCGCCAAACCATAAACCGGGCGGGAGGTTCGGACGAGTCCGAAACATCCGAGTCGCGGGTTTTCTGTGCCGCGTCGAACTCGCTGCTCGTTCGAATCGGCTCGCTGTTTCCTCGAAATGAATTCGCTGTTCGATTGTCGCAAAATCGCAGTTTCCTCTTGCCGCAATGAGCGCGGCGCGCCCGCACGATAACGCCATTGCGCTCCCTCGCGGGAGCGGCGGCATCTCGAGGATGGATCGTGCGCTTGGGGCGATTGGAGGCCCGTGCGACAGCGAAATTTTCTGCAGCCGCCTCATTGCGGAATCTCGAAAAAGATGGTACAAACAAAGAACGACGCGCGCCCTTGCGGAGGCGCGAACTTGGAGCGGAGATATGTATCCAACACAATGGGCGTATCGCCAAGGCGAATTTCTCCGCTTGCGAAGACTAAATCCTTGAAAAGGCCTCAAAGCGGCAACGGCGGCTCTTGAGAAAATTGGCATGGATTCAACGTCGGCCCCGCATTTGCTTTGGGTCGGAGCCCGACCCCTCGCGACATCACGCAGGCTGACATCGCGGATCAACGCGATCCTCGCCGCCATTTCAGCCGCCATGGCGTCGCGCGGTTTGAGAAAAGCTTCGGCGAGGGGACGTACAAAAACAAACGTCCCGATTATTTTTGATAAGCAATTGATCTAAAAAGATAAACGTTGGACGCGGCCCTGCCGCCGGCCGTCAGCCGCGATGGAAATGGCGCCGCAAGCCATTGGAATCGCTTAAAAACGGCGATGGAACGGGCATCGGCGCTCAAGCTGCGGCCTGGCCGGACAGGTCCGTCAAAACCCGCGTCCCGGCCGCCCGTTTCGGGCCCGCCTGCGCCGTGCTATGCGTGGCAAAGCGCCAGATTCCAGAGCGACCCTCCCCATGAAACACATCCTCGCCAAGCTCGACGCCCGAAGAGAGCGCGCCCGCCTAGGCGGGGGGGAGCAACGCATCTCGGCCCAGCACGCCAAGGGCAAGCTCACCGCGCGCGAGCGCATCGACTTGCTGCTCGACCACGACTCGTTCGAGGAGTTCGACATGTTCGTCCAGCATCGCTGCGACGATTTCGGCATGGAGGCGACCAAGATCCCGGGCGACGGGGTGGTGACCGGCTGGGGCACCGTCAACGGCCGCACGATCTTTGTTTTCGCCAAGGATTTCACCGTCTTCGGCGGCTCTTTGAGCGAATCGCACGCGCAGAAGATCACCAAGATCCAGGACATGGCGGTCAAGAACCGCGCCCCGATCGTCGGCCTGTTCGACGCCGGCGGGGCACGCATCCAGGAGGGGGTGGCGGCGCTCGGCGGCTACGGCGAGGTTTTCCAGCGCAATGTGCTGGCGTCCGGCGTCATCCCTCAGATCTCCTTGATCATGGGACCTTGCGCCGGCGGCGACGTCTATTCGCCGGCAATGACCGACTTCATCTTCATGGTGCGCGACACGAGCTACATGTTCGTCACCGGCCCCGACGTGGTGAAGACGGTCACCGGCGAGACCGTGACCCCCGAGGAGCTCGGCGGCGCGCTGGTCCATACCACCCGCTCCTCGATCGCCGACCGGGCCTACGACAATGACGTCGAAGCTTTGCTGCAGATGCGCCGGCTGATCGACTTTCTGCCGGCCTCCAATCTCGAGCAGCCGCCGACCATCCCGAGCTTCGACAGCCCCGACCGGATCGACGCGTCGCTCGACACGCTGATCCCCGACAGTCCGAACAAGCCCTACGACATCAAGGAGCTGATCCTCAAAGTGGTCGATGAGGGCGATTTTTTTGAGATCCAGGAGGCGCACGCCAGGAACATCGTCACCGGTTTCGGCCGCGTCGAAGGCTCGACGGTCGGCTTCGTCGCCAACCAGCCGCTGGCGCTCGCCGGCGTACTCGATTCCGACGCCTCCCGCAAGGGCGCGCGTTTCGTCCGCTTCTGCGACTGTTTCAACATCCCGATCGTCACCTTCGTCGACGTGCCGGGCTTTCTGCCGGGCACGGCGCAGGAATACGGCGGCTTGATCAAGCACGGGGCGAAGCTTCTCTTCGCCTATGCGGAAGCGACCGTGCCCAAGGTCACCCTCATCACCCGCAAGGCCTTCGGCGGCGCCTACGACGTCATGGCGTCCAAGCACTTGCGCGGCGACATCAATCTCGCCTGGCCGACGGCCCAGATCGCGGTGATGGGCGCGAAGGGGGCGGTCGAGATCATCTTTCGCTCCGACATCAATGATCCGGCGAAGATCGCCGAACACACCAGAGAATACGAGGACACCTTCCTGTCGCCCTTCGTGGCGGCCGAGCGCGGCTATATCGACGAGGTCATCATGCCGCATTCGACCCGTAGGCGCCTCTCGCGCGTGCTCGCCATGCTGCGCAACAAGAAGCTCGAGAACCCGTGGAAGAAGCACGATAATATTCCGCTGTGAGGAGCCAAAGCTATTTGCCCCTATCCCCAGCTGCTGAGGTCGAGTAATATCAGCGAAGAAAATGAGAGTGACCTATCAACCATTGCGGAGCGTCCTCGCATTACCCTCGCCCCCGAAGTCCTTGCCGGCAAACCAGTCATCCGGGGCACGCGGCTTTCGGTGGAATTCGTGATCGGCCTCATGGCCGATGGATGGAGGGAAGTCGAGATCCTGGAGAATTATCCGGGGCGTGACGCACGACGACATTCTCGCCTGTCTCGCATGCGCGCGACGCGTTGGGCTCGGAGAGGGTTTTTCCCGAGCGCAGCCTGACATGCGCTTTCTCGCCCGGGCAACAGCGAGTTCTTAGTCTTTCCTGCTGCCATTCCAAAGACGGCTACAAGGCGCTACGCTCGCTTCTGAAGGGGCACTTTACTGGATGCTACTATTTCGTAGACGAGACAATTCGTTTTTCGGGCGCAATGACGACGTGGGCAATGTTCTACAAGCGTAAGACTATGTGTCGACCACACAACGTCGTCGTGAAGCGGATCAATGACTTCTTCGGCTCAATCTAAGGAAGGTCTAAGGCGGAGCGTGGCGATCCCACCCGGGCAATGATTTCATACGGCGATTTCCAGGATCCGGCTCTTATCGTCCGGCATCGGCTCGGCGACGTCGACCGACAAGCACCCTTCGATCGCCTCGTGCAGGTTCCGCAGAAGCTCTTCCATGGTTTGCCCTGCGCATCCCGGAATCGCGGGAACCTCGGCCCAGTAGCCGCCTTCCGGCGCTGATTGAGGACGGGTTGCGCCGGGTTCTCAGTGAGCGGCCGTCGGGCGTGAAAGCAGGTCGGGCTTCGCTGCCGGTCAGTTCGGCGAAGTGGCGGCCTGATGCCGGGAATCGACCTCAACGACATGGCGGCCCTTCAGGAGCTGGACGAACTCGACGCCGCCGGGCGATTGATGTGATCCTGCCCGACGTCAACGTGATCGTTTCGCAAAGATTCGCCGCATCACGACGTCTGCAAGCCCTGGCCTGAAGAAGGTCGCCGTGCGCCGACGGGCGGTTCGGCATATCCCCGCTCGCGCTGAGCGCCGTTCCAATCTTCTCCCGCACAAGCCGCCGCTGGCGAAAGAGACGAAGCCGCCCGGGAGGCGCCGGCTCGAACGCTGCTCGATGAGGCGGCGTTCAGGCACGAGTTATCCCTGCAATCGGCCCGAACAGGGAAGTTCAATTCCCTGATGGGCCAAAAAATGTCCCTGTTCGGCCGCGTAGGGAATTATTCCGAAAACGCCTCGAATCATTGAGCTTTTCGGGATGCTTTTGTCCCGAATCGGCCGAAATGAGAAAGATTCCCTGAAGTTTTCCCTGCGGCAGGGAATGCGGCCCGCGCTCGAGGCTCCGGCTTGCGCGGCGCGGGGGGTAGCGCGCCGGAGTCACGGAAGTAGAATAACCGCTCTCTCGCGATGGAGCTTGGGCCCATGGCCGATCTCGAACCGATCCCCTATCCCGACGCCAAACTCCGCTCGATCCTCGAGCGGGTGAAGACGATCGCCCTGGTCGGCGCCTCGCCGAACTGGAACCGGCCGAGCTACTTCGTGATGAAGTATCTGCAGGGCAAGGGCTATCGCGTGATCCCGGTCAATCCGGGCGTCGCCGGCCAAACCCTGCTCGGCGAGACGGTCTACGCCTCGCTCCGCGACATTCCGGACCCGGTCGACATGGTCGACATGTTCCGCGCCGCGGAGGACGCGCCGGACGTCGCACGCGAGGCGATCGCGATCGGCGCCAAGGTCTTGTGGATGCAACTCGGCATCCGCAACGACGAGGCGGCGGCGGCCGCCGAGTCCGCCGGGATCGAGGTCGTCATGAACCGCTGCCCGAAGATCGAGTTCGGGCGGCTCGGCGGCGAATTGTCGTGGAGCGGGGTCAACAGCGGCATCATCCGCAACCGCGCCCCCGACCCGCCGCTGCCGCGCCGGATGAAGCGGCGAGCGGCCCCGCCGCGCAACCTCGATTACGGCTTCGAGACCCGCGCGATCCATGCCGGCGCGGCGCCCGATCCGGCGACGGGGGCGCGCTCGACCCCGATCTATCAGACGACGGCCTATGTGTTCGACGACGTCGACCACGCCGCCTCGCTCTTCAATCTGCACAATTTCGGCTACATCTACTCGCGTTTGACCAACCCGACCGTCGCGGTGCTCGAGGAGCGGCTGGCGGCGCTCGAGGGCGGCCGGGCGGCGGTTGCCGCCGCTTCTGGGCACGCCGCCCAATTCCTGACCTTCTTCACGCTGATGGGGCCGGACGACGAGTTCGTCGCCTCGCGCAACCTCTACGGCGGCTCGCTCACCCAATTCGGGCTGTCGTTCAAAAAGCTCGGCTGGACCTGCCATTTCGTCGACCCGACCGATCCGGAGAATTTCCGCAAGGCGCTGACGGAGAAGTGCAAGGCGATCTTCGTCGAGAATCTCGCCAACCCCGGCGGAGTCGTCGTCGACATCGAGCGCGTCGCGAAAGTCGCGCATGAGGCGGGCGTGCCCCTCATCGTCGACAACACGCTGGCGACCCCGTATCTTTGCCGGCCGATCGAGCACGGCGCCGACCTCGTCGTTCACTCGACGACGAAGTTCTTGTCGGGCCACGGAAACGCGCTCGGCGGCGCCGTCGTCGAATCGGGTAAATTCGACTGGTCGCAGGGCGGCCGCTTTCCTTCGCTGACCGATCCGGAACCGGCCTACCACGGGCTCAAATTCTTCGAGAATTTTGGCGATTTCGCCTTCACCACCAAGGCCCGGGCGGTGGCGCTGCGGGATTTCGGCCCGGCGCTCTCGCCGATGAACGCCTTCCTGACGATCACCGGCATCGAGACCCTGCATGTGCGGATGGAGCGGCATGTCGAGAACGCGCGCAAGGTCGCCGAATTCCTCGCCGTGCATCCGATGGTCGCCTGGGTGTCCTACGCCACCCTCGAGAAGAGTCCGTATAACGGCCTCGCCCGAAAATATCTGCCGAAAGGGGCGGGCGCCGTATTCACCTTCGGCGTCAAGGGCGGCTACGAGGCCGGCGTCAGACTGGTCGAGAGCGTGCGGCTCTTCTCGCATCTCGCGAACATCGGCGACACGCGCAGCCTGATCCTGCACCCGGCTTCGACGACGCATCGCCAGCTGACCGACGAGCAGCGGGCCGCGGCCGGCGCCGGGGACGACGTCATTCGCGTGTCGATCGGGTTGGAGACGGCCGACGATCTGATCCGCGACCTCGATCAGGCGCTCGCCGCGTAGGCTTCTCCCGCGGCCGCGCGCCTGACGCGCGGTCGGCTTCATCTTCGCGAAACCATTCGGCTTTGCGGGGCCTTAACTGTCCGCGCAGGCTTCCGCTTCCGCTGCGTCGGAACCGGTTGTCCCAACAATTTTATTCATCTGTCGGAAAATTTTGGCGCTCAGCCTTTCCGCCAACAAAAGGGCCGGCCGATCGAAGCCGGCGGATCAGGCGTCAAGTAACGGGTAGGTGTAACAATGTGTTTCGCGATCGACAGGAGCCGCACGATCATCAGCGCGATGATCCTCGGCCGCAGAGTGACCGCACAGGACGTCGCCTGGCTGAGGCGGGAAGTCTTCGCCGACGGTGAGGTGTCGCGCGAAGCCGCAGAGGAACTCTTCGCCGTGGTCCGGGCCCGGATGAACAACGCGCCGGAATGGACGGAACTGTTCGTCGAGCTGATCACCGAACACGTGGTCTGGCAGACGCGCCCGACCGGTGTTGTAACCGACGAGCAGGCCCATTGGCTTCTGCAAGAGGCCGACGAATGCAAGACCGTCGAGGCGCTGGCGGCGATGGTCAACGTGCTGGCGGAGGCGCAACGGGCGCCGCAATGGTTCGTCGCCGACGTTCGGGCGCGGGCCACGGGCGGTTGGCCGGGGGTCCAGGAAGCGCTACGGGCCGCGGCGGGTTAGCCAAGCAGGCCTCGGCTTTGCGCGCCGCAGTTTTCAGCTTCGCACAATCGGGACAAACCGCTAGTGTGCGTGAGGCGCATCTTGGCGCGCCGAAACCTGCGCAGCGGGGAGAGTCATAATGAAGCGAGCCGTCGTGACGTTGGGCTCGGGCGCGCTGGCGTTGGCGCTCGCCGCAGTGCCGGTCGGCGCGCAAGCCGACGGCGCGCCGGTGGTCATGCCAGCCTGGGCCGCCTGGGGAGGGCCGGGCGCGGGCTATGTCGGCCCGACCATCTCCTTCGGTCCCTCCTGGCTGGCGCGGGCGCTCGGGCACGGGCCGGTCGGCTGCTATTTCACCCGCGTGCGCGCCGACAACAGATGGTTGCGCGCGCAGATCTGCGACTGGTACTGATCTCGGGCTCGGGCGACGAGGCGAGCGATCGATTTGCCAGTCCCGGCTTGTTTACGCGCCGGCCCGCATCCAATAGAACGGCCCCAGCTGGAGAGCCGGCGCTTTCGCTCCTGGGGGCAGATGTTCGAGAAGATTCTCATCGCTAACCGCGGCGAGATCGCCTGTCGGGTCATCAAGACCGCGCGTCGCATGGGGATCAAGACCGTCTCCGTCTATTCCGAGGCAGACAAGGATGCGCTGCACGTCGAGATGGCGGACGAGGCGGTCGCCATCGGCCCGCCCGCGGCGGCGCAGTCCTATCTCGTGATCGACAAGATCGTCGCGGCCTGCGTGCAGACCGGCGCCCAGGCCGTTCATCCGGGCTATGGCTTCCTGTCTGAGCGCGCGGCCTTCGCGAAAGCGCTGGCTGAGGCCGGCATCGTCTTCATCGGCCCGAATCCGCGCGCGATCGAGGCGATGGGGGACAAGATCCAATCGAAGAGGTTCGCCAGCGCGGCCAAAGTCTCCATCGTTCCGGGCCACCTCGGCGTGATCGAGCAGCCCGAGCGGGCGGCCGAGATCGCCGACGAGGTCGGCTATCCGGTGATGATCAAGGCCTCCGCCGGCGGCGGCGGCAAGGGCATGCGCATCGCATACACGCGCCGGGACGTGTTCGAGGGGTTCGCGCGCGCCAAGTCGGAAGCGAGGTCGTCGTTCGGCGACGACCGGGTGTTCATCGAAAAATTCATCGTCAATCCTCGCCACGTCGAGATCCAGGTGCTCGGCGACAAGCACGGCAATGTCATCCATCTCGGCGAGCGCGAATGCTCGATCCAGCGCCGCAACCAGAAGGTGATCGAGGAGGCGCCCTCGCCCCTCATCGACGACGAGACGCGCCGCAAGATGGGGGAGCAGGCGGTCTCCCTCGCCAAGGCGGTCCATTACGATTCGGCAGGCACCGTCGAATTTGTCGCCGCTCAGGACAAGAGCTTCTATTTCCTCGAGATGAACACTCGACTTCAGGTCGAGCATCCGGTGACGGAGCTCGTCACCGGAGTCGACCTCGTCGAGGAGATGATCCGCAGCGCCGCCGGCGAGAAACTGCGCCTGAGCCAAGCAGACGTGAAGCTCGCGGGCTGGGCGGTCGAAAGCCGCGTCTATGCGGAGGACCCGACCCGCAACTTCCTGCCCTCGACCGGTCGCCTGGCGAGGTACCGGCCGCCGGCTGAGGGCTCGAGGCTGGGCGTGACGGTGCGTAACGACACAGGCGTCTACGAGGGCGGCGAGATCTCGATCCACTATGATCCAATGATCGCCAAGCTCGTCACCCATGCGCCCGACCGGCTCGCCGCGATCGACGCCCAGTCGACCGCGCTCGACGCTTTCGTCATCGACGGCATCCGCCACAACGTCCCCTTCCTGTCGGCCCTGATGCAGCATCCTCGCTGGCGCGAAGGCCGGCTCTCGACCGGCTTCATCGGCGAGGAGTTTCCTGACGGCTTTCGCCCCCTCGTCGCCAAGGGTGAGACCGAGCGTCGCCTCGCGGTCGTGGCGGCGCATGTCGACTACGTCCTCAACGAGCGCAAGCGCCGCATTTCCGGGCAATTGCGGGCGCCCGAGCAGCTTCGCTTCGAGCTCGAGCGGCTCGTCGCGCTGGGCCGGAGCCGCATCGGGCTCGAGATCGACGCAAAGGGGGGCGGCTATTCGGTCGTCTTTGGCGACGGGCGCAGGATGGAGGCCCGCTCGGACTGGAAGCCGGGCGACCCGCTCTGGCGCGGCGCGGTGGACGGGGCCGAGATCGCGGTGCAGACGCGCCCGATCCTCAACGGTTATGCGCTCTCCCACGCCGGCGTCGCGGTCGATGCGCGCGTCTATACGCGCCGAGAGGCGCAGCTCGCCGCGCTGATGATCGAGCGAAAAGGGGCCGACGGTTCGAAGACGCTGCTCTGTCCGATGCCGGGGCTCGTCAAGTCGATCGCGGTCAAGGTCGGGCAGGAGGTGAAGGCGGGCGAGCAGCTCTGCATCGTCGAGGCGATGAAGATGGAGAACGTGCTGAGCGCCGAGCGTGACGCCACCGTCAAGGCGATCCTTTGCAAGGAAGGGGATTCGCTCGCAGTCGACGCGGCGATCATGGAGTTCGCATGACGAAGTCTCTTGCAGTGCGCGTAAGCAAAGCAGGCGGCCGCCGGCTCCTCACGTCCGGCTCTCCGTTCGAGGCGGCCTACGGCTTTTCCCGCGCGGTCGTCGCCGGCAACGTGGTCCTCGTCTCCGGGACGACCGGCTACGATTACGCCACGATGACGATGCCCGAGGATCCGGCGGAGCAGACACGCAACATCTACGCGACTTTTGCGGCCGTCCTGAAGACGGCGGGCGGTACGCTCGCGGACATCGTGCGGCTGCGGACCTATGTCACGCGCGCTTCCTATTGCGAGGCGGCGCTTCACGTGCAGGGCGAGGTTTTCCGCGACATCCGCCCGGCGGCGACGATCGTCGTTGTCCCCGGCCTCCTCAGGCCGGAAATGAAAGTCGAGATCGAAGCCGAAGCGCGGCTCCGGCGCGCTCCGGAGCCCGCAACCGGCGCAAGCGGGCAGCTGCGGCGGGCGGCAGATCAATGAGGAAGGGGCAGCGTATCGCCACCCTTGAGGCCGTCAGCCCTTCTTGGCGGACCAGAGGGCGCACCAGCCCTTCGGGGAGATGTCGCCATCGACCAGCTTGCACGAATTGGGCGCGATGAAGAAGGTGCAGCCGTCGCACTGATGGCCGTCCTTCGGGTCGGCCTGATATTTCACCGCAGCCTGCGCCATTTTCGCTTCCGCCGCGCCCGACATCAGCGCGAGAACCGGCGCGGCGCCGGCCACCGCAATCAGAACAGTCCGACGGCTGATTCGCTTTCCACCCTTATTCATTGGTCGCCTCGTAGGATTGCAATTCCGGCGGAGACCGCCGACAGCCTCATGCGTCAATTCCGCGGCGCAATTGCGGCGCTTCGGCGGCGCTGTGTCCTCTCTATTACGACGGAACGGGACTCGTTGGATTTCGACCTTGATATGCAGGGCAAAGATCTGACCTCCCGTTCGTGACGGGCGCCGCTTTCCGCGCGGCGCTGATTTGACTTGGGGCGCGTTTAGCCGTTAGCCGGGTCCCGGGGTAGATGTTGCGCTAACCCTGCTTGCTGACCGGGCCAAGACGGTCCTGCGCTCAGAGCAGTTCCGTCCGGTGGAAATCGCCCTCCGTCGCCGGCGCCGCCTTCCCTATCTTCAGAAAGCTTCAGAAAATTTCGGAAAGTTTCCCAGGCCTCCGAAAACTTCAAATTCCTTCAGACCCCTTCCGAAAGTTTCAGCCGAAAATGTAGGAGTATCAAAAGGTCTACGGCGAATGGACCGACCTGAGGGCCCAGAAACGTTCGTGGCGCCGGTCGGCGCGGTTCCAGGGCCATGAATCAGCATTTCATAATGGGATTTTCGGCGCACAAGGGCAGCCTGCGAACGAGCAATCTGTGCGTAGAGGGGCGGGTTCGAAGGGAGCGGACGAGAGGCATTCTCTTTACTGTGAACATAATAAGAACGAATGACTCCGAGCTTGCCAAGAGGATTTTGATCCGGCTTTGAGCGCGCGCCCTTCCGGCCATCTCGGCGGGACACAATGAGGGCGATGGGTTCGTCTTATTCGGGAGAGGCTCTAGAACAATCGCTGTCCAATGAATTCGCCCTCTCGAGCGCCGGCCGGGCAGGCGAAAAGCCCGCCGCCGGTATGGGTGGTGAATTGGTTGAGAGCGTCCAGTTTGGACATGTTCTCGAAGATCTTGATGAAGCCGGCGCGCGGATCGCGCTGGTAGGCGACGAAGAACAGCCCCGCGTCATACATCATCCCCTGGCGCCAGGGCGGCCAGCGCTCGGCGTTGAAGCTCAACCCGTCATTGTACGAATAGCCCCGGCGCAGGATTTGTGCGCCATTACTGACCGCAGCCGCGCCGAGCCGGACATGCGCGGTGTCGGCGATCAACGGATTGCCGTCCTTGTCGAGACGATCGAGGTCGAGAAGGTCGTGCTCTCCGGATTTGCCGATCGGCGCCCCAGAGTATTTATGCCGGCCGATCACCTGCTCCTGGAAATCGACCTCGGTTCGATCCCAATGCTCGAGCGAGATCCGGATTCGACGCGCCACCAGATAGCTGCCGCCGCGCATCCAGTCGGGGCCCTCCTCGCCAGCCCACACGACATCCTCAAGACTTCGGGGAGCATCGGGCGTCGTCGGGGCGCGGCCGACCGGAGGATTGATGGTCCCGTCCTTGAATCCCATCAGGTTGCGCGGCGTTTCCCCAGGAGGCGTGTTCGGCATGAAGCCCGTCTGCGCCCAGTGGATCCTCGCCGCGCCGTACGACAGACGATCGAGTTCGCGCAGCGCATGAAACGTTGCGAGCGGATCGTCGGCACAAGCCTGCACGGAGATATCGCCGCCGGTGCGCGTGGACTGTAACTGATCGCCGTTGAATTTGGGAAGGTCGACCAGCGCCTCCGGCCTCTTGGCGGCGAGACCGTAACGGTCGACGCCGTCCTTCATGAAGAGCCCGGCGCCGAAGCCGAAGGTGAGGGTCAGCCGCGCCGGCGACAGCCCGAGCGCGGATGCGCCGTCCCCGGCCTCCGTGGACAGGTCCTCTCCGAGCGGGCGAGCCGTTTCTCCCGCCGTCATCCGGGCGGCCGCCTCGGTCCAGAGGCGCAACATCGTCGTCACCTCGTCGCGCGACTTGGCGACGAGGTCGAAGGCGGCGAAATAGCTGCTGGCTTGTTGAGGCGTTGCGATGCCGCCTTGATGCTCACCGAAAAACATTTCGCGCGCGGCAGCGCCGGCGGGAAGTTCCTGCGCTGCGGCCCGCGTAAAGGTCCCGACGCCCGCGCTCGCCACGAGCCCGCCGGCGCCGGCCAGCAGGCTTCGGCGCGTCGGACCTGTCTTCACGGGGCCGAACGGACAGCTCATTTCGCCAAGACGAGCGTGTTGTTCTCGTCCTCGACGTAATAGAACCCGTCGCCTGCCGGGGTCAGGGCGATGCCGAACAGGTCTCCGCGGCCGGGTGGGTTTTGCGCCTTATTGGGATCAATCCAGCGCGCCTTGATCTGCTCGCCGCCGACGGGGTCGATCTCCACCACCTGCCCGTTCTTGGCGTTGGTCACCAAGAGATGGCCGTTCGGCGCTGTGGTCATCGCCAGCGGCGTTCGAAGCAGGCCATCCTTGGTGACCGTCCGGCCGAGGCCTGCGCTGTGATCGCGCGTCCTCGCATCCGAAATGGCGGTGATCCGGTTTCCCGTCGCGTCCGAAACATAGAGCGTGTTGTCGGAGCCAAGAGCAAGCCCGGTCGGTCCGACGACGAACACGTCCTTGCTTGGCTGGGCGCCGAAGCCGTTGCCGACGACGGTCTGCTCAATGACCATCGGGGGCTTGCCCTGCGGTATCGACAGCTTGATGCGCAGCACGGTTTCCTCATGGACAACGGGCGGATCGCCCTCCGGCGATCCGACGCCAAATCCAGCGTTGCTGACGAACAAGGTCGCAGTTTGCCCGTCGTCGATCGTCGCCATGTTTCCCCACGGCATGTTGATGTTGTCGCCGGCTATCGTTCCGGCAACCTTGCCATAGGGATCGAGCACGATGAGGCAGCCCGCGCCCTTGGTCGTCGTCGTGCCGTCCGAGCTTGGAGCGCTCCCGACGATAACCCATCCCGTCTTGAGCATGGTCATCGCCGTCGTCAGGCCGACACCGCCGGGGCATTGGGGCGGATTGCGCGGCAGCGTGGCGAAGGTCGACAATTTCTTGATCGTCGGATTGTAGTCGACGATCGTCGTGCCGAGCCCTTGCAGGTTGCCCGCGTTGTTGAAGTTGGTGATGAGCACGTCGTCCTTCTGAATGGACCCCGCCGAAACCGGCGCGACGACGATCGCGTAAGGGTTCTGGTCGCCGTTGTCGGGCACGGTCGAGGTCAACGTCGTCTGCCGATGGACTCGATCCAGGAAGCTGGCCGGTTGCGTGGCTGACGCCGCCGCCTGCGGGAGCAGGGCGGTCAATGCGGCCAACGCGCCGAGCAAAGTCGTCCGGCAGCCGTCGCCGCCGGACAAATCTTGCTGTCCAGTCATTCCTGTTTCTCCTCGATCGTTCCGACGAGTGCGCCCTTCGGAACGTTTCGGGTTCAGCGCTTGGAAGCGCGCCGGTTGACGCGTCCCGAAGCGTGCAGCGGCAGGTCTTTCGATAACGATGGGGCCGCAACCGTACAAGAACAGGGCCCCAAGATTAGAAGCGATCCAATTTTGGAAGCGTTCTAAGAGTCCAGCGCCGGCGAGACTTGGCGACTTGAGCCGAAGCGGCGTCGGGGCAACCTCGCGAACCACGGTTTTCTGCCGCAGATGTCTTTCAGGGAGTCGGCGAGGGATTCGGTAGTGCCTCATTCAAATTGAGGCATTGCCAGGAAGCGCGACTACAAGTCCGCCAACTTGCAGACTTCGCAGACGAAGGACTCGGACGGCGACTATAAGCCGCTTTCGAGCTCGACCGCGGCGCAAAGCGGAGCCGGGGTTCAGGCGTCGCTGACATCGCTGAAGATCGGCGGCTAAGGCCGGCGGCGCAGGCGGACGAGCGCGGCGGAGCCCTGTCCGCGATCCCGCCGACATTGGCGATCGGTAATCCCAGAACCGCAAATTCGGCCGATTGGGTCGCGAAATCGACGCTCGAAACGTTGGCAAGCGCACTGACGCCGAACGTTCTCGACATCGCAGTTCGGAGACCCTGCTCAGCTCCCTCACGATCCTCGCAATCGGCCGGAGCGCAGCGCATTCATTCAGTCGCGGCCCATGGCCTCATGCTGCTCGTGCTCGCGCACCTGGCCGGCGTCGCGCTGGCGAGCGTCCGGCGCCGGGAGAATCTTGTCGGGGCGATGATCGCCGGCGCAAAGCGGGCGGCGGAGCCGAGCGACGTGAGAACCGGAGGAGGGAAGATGTGTGAAACCTGCGAGGTCGGCGCGCCGTTCTTTTTCGCCACCCGCGAGGCTCCGTCGGCGACCGCGATCGACGACATCTACCTGACCGTAACGACGGCCATGCCCGCCTGAATTGGAGGGTGCGCGACCCGCGCGCCTTTGGGCGGCGGGACGCCGCCCCTCCGGGCTCCGCGGTCTTCGGCAGGCATGCGGAAGCCGCAGTTCCGCCCGATGTCGCGCCGGTCGATATTGAAAGCGCGTGTAAACGCGTGGCTCGCTTTCCAGGCCTGCTTATGTTCTCGCTTTCCCGGGCCCATTATGTTAGGGCGACCGCCAAACGCCCCGAAGTCCCGCGAAAAGCCGTCGAGCGCACCCGAAATCGAACCAAAATGGCAGACATCTTTCAGGAAGTTGACGAGGAAGTCCGGCGCGATAAGGCGGCGGAATTCTGGAAAAAGTATCAGAACCTGATCATCGGCGTGGCGGTCCTCATCGTGCTCGCCGCGGCCGGCTTTCGCTACTGGCAGTACGAGAAGGAAAAGGCCGAGCAGGCGGCGGGCGACCGGTTCCAGGCGGCGATCGCCGCCATCGAAGCCGGCAAGCCCGACGCGGCGAAGAACGGGGACCTCGCCAAGCTCGCGGCCGACGCGCCGGGCGGCTACCGCGTTCTCGCCCAGATGACGGAAGCGGGGGGTAAGGCGGCAGCCAACCCTCAGGCTTCCATCGCCGCATTCGACGCGATCGCCGGCAACGCATCGGTCGACCCCCTCTTTCGCGACGCCGCCCGTCTGCGGGCGGCCCTCCTTCGGCTCGATCAGCCGAACGACGAGCAGGCGGGCGCCGCGGCGCTGACCTCGCTCGCCGGCGGCGAAGGGCCATACCGACTGGTCGCGCGGCTGACGCTCGGCGCGGTGGCGATCTCCCGCGGGGACTACAACGAAGCGGGGAAGCAGCTCGACCTCGTGCTCGGCGACCCGGAAGCGTCGCCAAGCGAGCGGGCCCTCGCCGAACGCTGGCTCGGCCTCGTCGCCTCGAATCGCACTTCGACGAAGTGAGGGCCATCCAGGGGCCATGAGCAAGGTCGCGATCATCGGCCGGCCGAACGTCGGCAAATCGACCCTGTTCAACCGATTGGTCGGCAAGAAGCTCGCGCTCGTCGACGACGAGCCCGGGGTCACCCGGGACCGGCGCGAGGGCGACGCGAGACTCGCCGACCTTGCTTTCACGCTGGTGGATACGGCCGGCCTCGAGGAGGGCGACCCGGAGACGCTTGCCGGCCGCATGCGAGCGCAGACGGAGACGGCGCTCGCCGGCAGCGACGCGATCCTGTTCGTTGTCGACGCGCGCGCCGGGATCACCGCCGCCGACCGCCACTTCGCCGCCGCCGTCCGTCGCGCCGGCAAGCCGATCATCGTCGTCGCCAACAAGGCCGAGGGTCTCGCCGGGCGGGACGGCGCCTATGAGGCCTTCGGCCTCGGCCTCGGCGATCCGATCGCCTTTTCCGCCGAGCACGGCGAAGGCGTCGGCGAGCTCTACGACGCGCTGGCCGAGGTTTTGCCGCCCGCCCGGCTCGATCCCGACGAGGGCGAGGAGGCCGAGGCGCTTGTCCTCGGCGAGGAAGAGGACGGCAGCGAGCTCGATCTTTCGAAGCCCTTGCGCATCGCGGTCCTCGGCCGTCCGAACGCCGGAAAATCGACGCTCCTCAACCGCATTCTCGGCGAGGACCGGCTGCTGACCGGCCCCGAGCCCGGCATCACGCGCGACAGCATCGGGCTCGAGACGGAATGGCGGGGGCGGAGGCTGAAGCTGTTCGACACCGCGGGCTTGCGGCGGCGCGCCCGGGTAACCGAAAAGGTGGAGAAGCTCGCCGTCGCCGACGCTCTTCGCGCGGTGCGCTTCGCCGAGGTCGTCGTGCTGCTCGTCGACGCGACGGTCCCGTTCGAGAAGCAGGATCTGGCGCTCGCCGACCTCGTCGAGGGCGAGGGCAGGGCGCTGGTCATCGGGCTCAACAAATGGGACCTGGTCGACGACAAGTCGAACAGGGCGCGGGAGTTGCGCGCCGAGGCCGACCGCCTCCTGCCGCAGCTCAGGGGGGCTCGCGTGATCCCGGTGTCGGGACTGACCGGCGCGCATGTCGACCGGCTCCTCGAAGCGGTGGTCGCGACGCACGACGCGTGGAACAGGCGGATCTCGACCGGACGGCTCAACCGGTGGCTCGCCCCGGCGGTCGAGGCGACACCGCCACCGGCGGTCTCCGGGCGGCGGATCAAGATCCGCTACATCACCCAGCCGAAGGCTAGGCCGCCCTTCTTCGTCGTGTTCGGCAATTCGGTCGAAAGCATCCCGGAGAGCTACAAGCGCTATCTCGTCAACGGCCTGCGCGAGACCTTCGGCCTCGTCGGCGTGCCGATCCGGCTGTCACTGCGCTCCGGCGACAACCCCTACGCGCCGAAGAAGCGGCAAGGGTGAGCAGCACGCGCCGCGCGGCCAAACCCTGGAAGGCGCTCATAGTCTG
>DASRSL010000136.1:0-49849 GCA_035656495.1 Roseiarcus sp. | reverse complement strand
CGGTTGGAGGCGCAGAACCTGGACACGATCCAGGCGATGCAGATCCGCATGAACCTGCAACAGCTGTTCACGATGGGCGCCAAATCGGCTCGGCGCTTCCTCGACCGTTGGAACGCCTGGGTTCAGGTCTGCGACCTCGCGGCGATGAAGAGGCTGGCCAAGACAATCACGGCCAAGTCGGAAGGCATCCTCAGATCGATCGCCACCGGCCCTTCCAATGGCGTCCTGGAGGCGATCAACGGCAATGTCCAGGCCGCCAAGCGCAAGGCCAAGGGCTACCGAACCAGACGAAACCTCAAAGCCATCGTCTACCTCATCGCCGGTGACGTGCTCGCCAACTCACCCATTTGAAATAGCGACGAGCCAATTATTTCACGACGGTAGCTTGCCAACATTGTACGCTTTAACTTTTCTTCGCCAATGACTCAAGTTTTTTCTGCATCTCTGAAAGCTGATCTCGTAGCTTATCGATTTCGTCCGAAGAGCCGGTAGAAGGTGATCGCGATTCTGATACAGGCGTCGTGGTTGCGAATGGTGAAAAAATACCTAATGCTTGATGGAAGGCCGCTAAATTTTGCTGGGTAAGCTCTTGAAGGGTGCTGAAAGTATTGGGCGTAAACGCACCAGTACTGAATATTCGACTTGCAGCATCCCTTATCGCCTGCTTTTCTCCGTTGAATCTATCGATGGAGAACTCAAGATAACTGGGTAATAGGACCTGCATACTGTCGCCGTAAAACCTGATTAATTGACGAAGAAAAGTCGTCGGCAGAAGAGACTGGCCTTCAATTCCCTCCTGTTCGAAGATAATCTGCGTAAGGACCGACCGAGTGATGTCCTCACTCGTCTTCGCGTCGAGCACGGCAAAATCCTCACCATTCTTAACCATCTTGGCAAGGTCTGCTAAAGTGACATACGTGCTGGAAGCGGTGTTGTATAACCGACGATTCGCGTATTTCTTAATGGTGATAGGAGTGGAATCGGCCATGTCGTCGTGGATCCAATGGTTCGTCACGTAACATAAGCGCTTTTTGCACTGCACGGAATCTCTTTTTGCGTCGCACCCGGCGTGGCGCAGGGGTTAAAGAGAGCCGCGACCTGTGCGTAACCGCTCCCGAGGACGTTGTCGCGCAGGTCAGAGTCCAGCGACGCCTATTTAACCCGCGATAATGCACTAAAGGCTATCGTCCTGAAGAAAAAACGTTAACGCATATCTCCTCTTCTCATGACAGCAAACGGCGATGGCGACGCGCAAAATTGGCTTCCTCAGGTGGGCGAGACATTTCAGGTTTTTTGCTGACGCGGTAAGGAGGCAAGGCAATCGCTTTTTGCCGGTTTTTTGCTTAGATAGCTGCGGCGGCGGTTCGCCCTCCGGGACTGGAACCGTTGACAAACTTCGGGGTCGCTCATGCGTGGTGGCGAAACTGACGCCGAAATTGGCAATGTCGGGCGTCCCGACAGATCACGAGCGCTATAGATGAGGACGGACAGCGAAATCGCGCCTGAAACAGCGAGTCCCTACAAGAGCGCATCTCGTGCGTCTTCGGCGAGGCCGTGGCGTTTGCCGATTTCTTACCGCGCGATTCCCTCTGTAGCGCTGTCCAGCGACCTTGTGCTGATCTCAGTGAGCGCCTTCGGCGCCGAGGCGCTCTACCATAACGTTCCTTCCCAACTTGAAGGGGAGTTCTCCCGCACAATGGCTGCGGCGATGTTCGTCGCGGTTCTCTTCATCGTCGCTATGCGAGTCCAGAAGCTCTATGATCCTATCCGACTGATCGTCATGGAGGATCAGGCGCGTAGCGTGCTCAGCGCTTGGTGCGGGGCTTTCTTGATTCTGGCCTCCGGCGTTTTCACTTGGGGCGTCAGCAAAGAGTTATCGCGCGGCGACATTTTGATTTTTTGGGCGTTCGGGGCTACCGCTCTCCTGACGCACCGAGCATTCTGGCGGATCGTTCTCCCTCGCGCGCTCGAGAGCGGCGCCTTGCTAGGGCGCACGGTAGTGACTCTCACTTCCGAGGAAGCCATACCTCAGCGTTCCATCGAAAACTTGGCGCGTCACGGCTACCATATCGCGGCCCATTTCCGCATCCCTTTGGGCGAATCGACCGCCGACGATGTAGTCGACGACATCATCTCGATGTGCCGGGCCTCGGAGATCGAAGAGGTTGTGCTGTTTGTTAATCCGGAGCGGATGTCCCATTTGAGGTCGATCGCCCGCCGGCTGCGAGTTCTTCCATTGCCGGTAACGCTTGTGCCACTCGGCCCTCTTTCCCAGCTTTTTCAGAGAGTCCACAACGATATCGGCGATACCGTCGCAATCGAGTTGCAGCGGGCCGCGCTCTCACCAGCGGAGCAAATCCTCAAGCGCGCTGTCGATGTTGTCTTGTCCGTCTCGGCGCTTGCCCTCCTGTCGCCTTTGATGGCGGTGGTGGCTGTCGCGATCAAGTTGGACTCTCCAGGACCTGTGCTTTTCCGCCAGACTAGGCACGGGTTCAACGGGAGACCGTTTAGCATCTATAAATTTCGGTCAATGAGGGTGATGGAGGATGGCGACGTCGTGCAGCAGGCTCAGAAGCGCGATTCACGCGTCACTCGAGTGGGATATTGGACACGTCGGCTGAGCATCGATGAACTTCCCCAACTGCTTAATGTCGTTCGGGGTGACATGTCAGTCGTTGGTCCGCGCCCCCACGCCTCCGTCCATGACCGCTATTTCGCATCTACAATCGAAAAATACGCTTTCCGCCATCATGTTAAATCGGGCATAACGGGATGGGCGCAAGTTTGTGGGGCCCGCGGAGAGACAGATACTCTCGAAAAGATGCAACGGCGAGTCGAACTCGATTTATGGTACATTAATAACTGGTCCATTTGGCTCGACTTCTCAATCATGATGAGGACTATATTGGTTGTTTTAACCAGGGAGAACGCGCACTGAATTACGAATGTGCGGCTATGCCTGAAGGAATCCGACGCTACAACGCCGTTGCTCGCCAAAGAGCAGAAGATGGCGATTAAATTATTAGAGGCCGAATCCTCGGCAAGCGCCTCTCTATCGGTCCCCTCGCGATCTCGGGGCGTCAAACTTGGTTATCTGGGCGCTCTGGCGGCCTCGTTCATCGCCGCTTATTTGCCGACTTATGTAAAGTTGGCGAGCGGACCTTGGCAAACAGCGCAAGAAGGCCAGGGCTCGCTTATCATGCTCGTCGCCGTTTGGCTCGCCTGGCAACGGAGGGAGAGAATCGCCGCAACCCCTTTAGCCCCGGCTGCGTTTGCAGGATGGATGATACTGGGGGGCTCCTTGCTCTTTATGGCGGTGGCTCGGTCGCAGGACATCCTCATCGTTGAGGTCTTTACACAAATTCCGGTGTTGCTTGCCTGCATGCTGCTGATCGGAGGGTGGGCGCTCGTAGGGGTGTTCGCATTTCCGCTTGCGTTTCTTGCCCTCACTCTACCTCCGCCAGGGTGGATGTTGGACGCCCTTACGGTCCCGCTCAAAGCTTGGATATCTGACGTTGTGACGGACTTTCTGTACGCTCTCGGCTATCCTATTGCACAGAACGGCGTCATGATCATGATCGGATCTTATGAACTCATGGTAAAGGATGCGTGTTCCGGAATAAATTCAATCCTCGCCTTGTCCGCAATTGGACTCTTTTATGTTCATGAATTCGTCCCCGTGAATAGTTGGTTACGTAAGATTATTCTGATCATCTCGATTATTCCAATAACAATTCTAGCCAATTGCTTCCGTGTTCTGGCGTTGGTTCTTGCGTCCTACTATCTTGGCGTGAGCTGGATCGAGGGACTTCTTCATGATGTGATCGGTATCGCTCTGTTCGCGTTCGCGATTATGTTGTTTTTATTATTCGATGGAGTGCTAACCTGCATCGGGCGCCTCGTCACCCGATTATCTCCCTCATCGGTCAATCGCGGAAGTTGAGCAGCGCCTAGCCGAACTTGGGTCCTTCAGCCGCCTTGCGCGTTCCCGCTTGCGGGCGCGGTTCTAAAGCTTCATCGGCGGACGCCGGACCACATTGTGCCGGTCTGAAAGCCAAGAGCCTTCGCGGGACGACCTGGCTGACGCGCCAAGCTCATGCTGCCTCTCTCTGGCGCGCTCTCCGCCAAATGCGCCCAGGAAACGAGAATGTTGCCAAGCGATAAGTTTGGAACGCGCATCATTTCAATATGATGAAATGTCATCAAATGTTTGCGTAACCGTCATACAAGGCTGAGCTTGGCGGCGTAAGGGAGTGCGCGGCGCTCAATCGCCGCAGATCACGACGGAAAACACACAGCCTGCTCTATTCCGTCCATTGGAGAACTCGTTATGTTTATGAAGTCCATCATCGGCGCGGCCCTGCTCGCCGCGGGCGTCAGTATGGCGGCGGCTACCGACATTTCCGGCGCCGGCGCGACGTTTCCCTACCCGCTCTACGCCAAATGGGCCGACCTCTATAAGAAGGAGACCGGGATCGGTCTCAACTATCAGTCGATCGGCTCCGGCGGCGGCATCAAACAGATCAAGGCGGGGACCGTCACATTCGGCGCCTCGGACATGCCGCTCGAGCCGAAGGACCTCAACGCAGCAGGCCTTGTTCAATTCCCCACCGTCGTCGGCGGAAGCGTGCCGGTCCTCAATCTTGATGGCGTCGGGGCCGACCAACTCAAACTGGACGGACCGACGCTGGCGAGTATCTTTCTCGGCAAGATCACCAAGTGGGACGACCCGGCGATCAAGAAGCTCAACCCCGACGTCAAACTGCCGTCGGACGCAATCGTCGTCGTGCATCGCTCGGACGGTTCGGGAACCACCTTCATCTTCACCAACTATCTGTCCAAGGTCAGCCCGGAGTGGAAAACGGACGTCGGCTCGAGCACCGCGGTCGAATGGCCGACGGGGATCGGCGCGAAGGGCAACGAGGGCGTTTCGAATAACGTGCAGCAGACGAAGGGCGCCATCGGTTATGTCGAATACGCCTACGCCTTGGAGAACAAGATGGCGTCGGTCGACATGATCAACAAGGACGGCAACAGGGTCAAGCCGAGCGGCGCTGCTTTTCAGGCCGCAGCCGGGCGCGCCGACTGGGCGAACTCGGACCACTTCTACGTGATCCTGACCGACCAGCCTGGCCCCGACACGTGGCCGATCGCGGGCGCGACTTTCATCCTGATGCCCAAGCAGCCCGCCGATCCCGCGGCCGCCGCCACGGCCCTCAAGTTCTTCACTTGGGCCTACGCCAAAGGCGGCCAGGTCGCCGAACAGCTTGACTATGTGCCGCTGCCCCAGTCTGTCGTCGACCAGATCGAGAAGATGTGGAAGGCGGAAATCAAGGGGCCGGACGGCAAGCCGGTCTACAGCGCCTCCTAGACACATCAACCGGCGTTGACGGGGCGCCCTCGAGCTTCCCGGTGGTGTCGCGTTGTGGACGCGGCCGCCAGAATACATCGGTGTCATACAATGGCTGAGATATCGACGCCGCAGCTCAAGACCGTCGACTCCGGCCTCCATCTGCGCCTCAGAGCGGCAAGGCGCTTCGCGCTCAGCGACTCGGTCTTTCGGCTGCTCACACAGAGCTCCGCCGCCTTCGTCCTGGTGATGCTGGGCGGCGTCGTCCTTTCATTGGTCTATGGGTCGGCCCTTGCTTTCCGGAAGTTCGGCCTTGCGTTCTTCACAACCCAGATCTGGAATCCGGTCACGGAAAAATTCGGCGCGGCCGCGCCAATTTTCGGAACGTTGGTCACCTCGGCCATCGCGATGGCGATCGCCGTGCCGGTCGGCGTCGGCATCGCCGTCTTTCTCACCGAACTTTGTCCGCCGCCTTTGCGGCGGCCGATCGGCATCGCCATCGAACTCCTCGCAGGAATTCCTAGCATCATCTACGGCATTTGGGGTTTGTTCGTTTTCGCTCCCTTCCTGCAGGAGCACGTTCAACCCGGCATGATTGCGCTTTTCGGAAGTGTGCCGGTGCTCTCTTCGCTGTTCGCCGGCCCGCCCTACGGCATCGGGGTCCTGACGGCCTCTCTCATCCTTGCAATCATGGTGCTGCCTTTCGTGACCTCGATCTCGCGGGACGTGTTCGATACCGTGCCGCCGGTGCTGAAGGAATCGGCCTATGGAATCGGCTGCACCACCTGGGAGGTCGTCTGGAATATCGTCATCCCCTATACGCGCGCCGGCGTCATCGGCGGAATCATGCTCGGCCTCGGACGGGCGCTCGGCGAGACGATGGCGGTCACGTTCGTAATCGGCAATGCGCACAAGATAGCCAGTTCGCTGCTCGCGCCTGGAACGACGATTTCTGCGACAATCGCCAACGAATTCACGGAGGCGGTGGGAGATCTCTATACCTCGTCGCTGATCGCCCTTGGCCTCATTCTATTCATGATCACTTTCGTTGTTCTCGCGGTGGCGAGAATCATGTTGATGCGGCTCGACGTGAAGGCTGGAAGGTAAATAATGTCGCTTTATTCCGCGCGTCGCCGTCGCAACGCCACATGGATGGGACTTAGCATCGCAGCCGCCGCGTTCGGCCTCGCTTGGCTGTTCCTGATTCTCGCGGTGTTGCTGTGGAAGGGCTTTTCGGGGCTGTCGCTGAGCGTGTTCATGCAAATGACGCCGCCTCCCGGCAGCGCGGGGGGGCTCAGCAACGCCATCGTCGGCAGCTTGATCATGACGGCAATCGGCGTCGCCATCGGCACGCCGATCGGGATGCTGGCGGGCACTTATCTCGCCGAATATGGCCGCTATTCGAAACTGGCGCTAATGGCGCGCTTCATCAACGACATCCTGCTTAGCGCCCCGTCTATCGTGGTCGGACTCTTCATCTATGAAATCGTGGTGGCGCCGCTGGGTCATTTCTCGGCGATCGCCGGAATTCTTGCGCTGGCGGTGCTGGTGGCGCCCGTCGTGGTGCGCACGACCGAGGACATGCTGAACCTGGTCCCCAACTCGCTGCGCGAGGCCGCTTCCGCTCTGGGCATGCCCCGTTCGATGGTCATTCGACAAGTCGGATATCGCGCCGCCAGGGCCGGTCTCATCACCGGCGTGCTTCTCGCCCTCGCGAGGGTGAGCGGTGAAACGGCGCCGCTGCTGTTCACCTCTCTGAACAACCAGTTTTGGAGCTTGAACCTCAACGCTCCTATGGCGAGCCTGCCGGTGGTGATCTTTCAGTTCGCGCTGAGCCCTTACAAAGATTGGCAACAGCTCGCATGGACCGGGGCGCTGTTGATCACGTTTGCGGTGCTGGCGGTCAGCGTTGGGGCCCGCGCGCTGGCCGCCTCGACGGCGCAGAAATGATAGGTTCCTCTTTCATGAGCAACGAAATCCAGGCCCAGAAGCCCGCCAGAGCCGCAAGCGCGCATAAGGACAAGGTCGTCATGCGTGGGCTCAATTTCTATTACGGAGAGAACCACGCCCTCAAAGAAGTAAACATGAACCTTTTCGAGGGCCAAGTGACCGCTTTCATCGGCCCCTCCGGCTGCGGCAAGTCGACGCTGCTGCGCGTGCTCAACCGTATGTACGACCTCTATCCCGGCCAGCGCGCAGAGGGCGAAGTCCTGCTCGACGGCGAGAACATACTTTCCCGTAATCTCGACCTCAACCTTCTGCGCTCTCGTGTCGGCATGGTGTTCCAGAAGCCGACGCCCTTCCCGATGACGATCTACGACAACATCGCCTTCGGCATCCGTCTATACGAAAAACTGTCGAAGTCCGAGATGGACGTGCGTGTCGAATCGGCGCTCAAACGCTCGGCGCTGTGGATCGAAGTGAAGGACAAGCTGCGGGCGAGCGGACTAAGCCTCTCGGGCGGCCAGCAGCAGCGCCTGTGCATCGCCCGCAGCGTCGCGATCAAGCCCGAGGTGATCCTGTTCGACGAGCCATGTTCGGCCCTCGACCCGATCTCGACCGCCAAGATTGAGGAGCTAATCGACGAACTCTCGGGGGACTACACGATTGCCATCGTCACTCACAACATGCAGCAGGCCGCGCGCGTGTCGCATTACACGGCTTTCATGTATTTGGGAGAGTTAGTCGAGTTCGACGAGACGGACAGAATCTTCACTTCTCCGCGCGACAAGCGCACCCAGGATTACGTCACCGGCCGATTCGGCTGAGGGAGCGAAAGCCGTGGTCAACCACACCGTCAGATCCTACGACAAGGAGCTCGACACGCTCGAGCGCCGCATCGCCGAGATGGGCGGCATCGCGGAAAAAATGGTGATCGACGCCATGGACGCGCTTTCCAACGCGGACACGGTCCTCGCCCATCGGATCGTTGCGACCGATCCGCGGCTCGACGCGCTGCAACGCGAAATCGAGAATCTGGCGGTGATGACCATCGCGCGGCGTCAACCCGTCGCGGTAGACCTGCGCGAGCTGATTGGGGCCATCCGCATCGCCGGCGATCTCGAGCGGGTCGGCGATCTCGCCAAGAACATCGCCAAGCGCGCGATCAGGATCGGCGGCGAAGCGCGGGTTCCGCGCGCAGTCGTTGGTATCAAACACATGAACGAGGTCGCAACCGAACTGATGAAGGACGTGCTCGACGCCTACGCTCAGCGGGACGCCGAACGAGCCCGGGAGGTTTGGGAACGCGACGTCGATCTGGACGCGCTAGAGGATTCGGTCTTCCGCGATCTTCTCACCCACATGATGGAGGAACCGCGCAACATCTCGTTCTGCGCCCATCTTTTGTTCTGCTCAAAGAACATCGAGCGCATCGGCGACCATGCCACCAACATCGCCGAAACCGTGGTCTATCTCGTCACGGGCGAGTCTATGCCGGCCGAACGTCCGCGTGGACGGCAGGAAACCGACCTCGACATCGAGGCCGCGGGGGGCGACGCATGAACCAAACTCGCAGGGAAACTGGCCGCGCAAGTCCGATTTCGGCGCCGCGTATCCTCGTCGTGGAGGACGAATCCGATCTCGCGCTGTTGCTCGCCTACAACCTGGAAGCTGAGGGCTATGTCGTCGAGAGCGTCGAGCGCGGCGACGAGGCCGAACTTCGCTTAGCCGAAAATCCGCCCGACCTGGTCGTTCTCGACTGGATGCTCCCCGGCGTGTCCGGTCTTGAGATCTGTCGGCGGCTGAGGGCGCGCGAGAGCACTCGGACGCTGCCGGTTATTATGGTGACCGCGCGAGGCGAGGAGGCCGAGCGAGTGCGGGGCCTTTGCGTCGGAGCCGACGACTACGTCGTGAAGCCCTTCTCGGTCCCCGAGTTGATGGCCCGGGTGCGGGCGCTCTTGCGCCGCAGCCGGCCCGAGCGCATCGCCGATCGCCTCGGCGCCGGCGACCTCGACCTCGACCGCGAAACACGACGGGTGCGGCGCGGAGCGCGCGATATTCATCTCGGTCCGACGGAGTTCCGGCTGCTCGAATATCTGCTCGAGAAGCCGGGCCGAGTGTTCACGCGAGCCCAGCTGCTCGACGGCGTTTGGGGTCAGGCGGCAGAGATCGACGAGCGAACGGTCGACGTGCACGTCGGGCGGTTACGCAAGGCGTTGTCGCGAGGAAGAGAACGCGATCCCATACGCACCGTGCGTGGGACTGGCTACGCGTTCGACGAAACCTTCGGAAAGACGTAGTGGTGCATTAGCCGATCGGTCGACGGATTACAAGTCGCCGTTGGCGAACGCTTTCTCGTCGTCGATCCTGGGCGGGCTGATAAGCCAATCGACCATGATACGCACAATAAGGGCCGCTCGCGACCGGCGAGCCGCAGTATCGGAAGTCGGGGCTGGTCGGGTCGCCAAGAGGCCATCGGCACATCGCCTCCTTCAGCTCGACTATGGTTACCCGAAGCGACATCGGCAGCACGACGCTCTCGCAAGCCTCCGGTTCGGGCTCGACCTCAGTCCGCGGCGCAATCGCGAGCGCCGTCGCCCCGCGAACGACGCGCGGAGCGACCGGGGCAGTTGTTCGGGACGTAGCGATTCGATGTATTCCCTGCTTGGACGAAGGCGCGCGAGGACGCGAAGCCGGGGAACTCGTCGGTTTGGCGCGGCCTACCAGACCCAGTCGATGGACCTTGCCGATAATGGCGTTGCGCGTCAGCCCCTGACCGAGCAGTATTGCGATCTGGCTCGCGCTCTTGCCCTCGATCCAGTGCTGCCGGAGCTGCTCTACTCTTTCATCCGTCCAGGACATGGTCGCCTCGTTCGTCAATTCCTTCGCCTTGGGCTTCCGACGTAATCCCTCCCACGCCCGACAACGCGCTCGTCGGGCAAAACGCGAACACGCATTCTCTTTGAAGCCATCGCCACGACATCTCGTGGTCCCCGGGGCAAAAACTACACTATTTGTTGAATTGACCGCAAGAGTCCGATGCTCCCCGCCCGGGTTTTCAACAGGTCTCAGCGCGGCGGCGAATTTGCCGTCCCGCCCGCGGTTCGATTGCCTGAGTCACATCAAGCCCTTCGCGGATCGAAGACTGGCGGCGCACGCCGATGAATTTCTTCGTCTCACGCATCGTCAATTGACCAGAGCCCGTCGCTTCCGCTATATGGTTGACGTCGCGAGCCGCCCCAGCCGGGCGGCGTTTTTATTTCGCATCGGCGGGCTACCGCCTTCGCAAAGCCGCGAACCAAAGCGGGACGTGGAGTTGGGCAGTTGACCGTCGCTCAAGCGCCATCAGCGATCGTGCCGACCTACGCGCGGGCCAATGTCGGCTTCGAGCGCGGAGAAGGCTGTTGGCTCATCTCGACGGCCGGCGAGCGCTATCTCGACTTCGGCGCCGGCATCGCTGTGACCTCGCTCGGCCACGCTCATCCACATCTGGTCGAGGCGCTGGTCCGCCAGGGGTCGAAGGTCTGGCACGTTTCCAACCTCTACCAAAATTCCGAGGGAGAGCGCTTCGCCCGACGCCTCGTCGACGTGACCTTCGCGGATCTCGTCTTCTTCACCAACTCGGGGGCCGAGGCGAACGAGGCTGCGATCAAGATGGCGCGGCGACGCCAGTGGGTCGATGGGCGCCCAGAGCGATATCGCGTGCTAACTTTCGACGGGGCCTTCCACGGCCGCACCCTCGCGATGATCGCCGCCGGGGGCCAGAAGAAGTACCTTGAAGGGTTCGGTCCGAAGGTCGACGGATTCGATCAGATTCCGGTTTCCAACCTCGCCGCGGTCGAGGCGGCAATCGGGCGGGAGACGGCCGCGATCATGATCGAGCCGATCCAGGGCGAAGGCGGCGTGCGGGCGATCCCTCCCGCGTTCCTGCGCGGCTTGCGTGCAATTTGCGATGAGCATGAGCTCCTGCTGATTTTCGATGAGGTGCAGACGGGAATGGGCCGCACGGGGCGTCTTTTCGCTTATGAGCTCTGCGATGTCCGCCCTGACATCCTGACCTCCGCCAAGGGGATCGGCGGTGGCTTTCCTATGTCGACCTGCCTTGCCACGGCTGATGCGGCGCGGGGGCTCACGGTCGGCTTGCATGGGACGACTTTTGGCGGCAATCCGCTCGCCATGGCGATCGGCAACGCGACCCTCGACATCATCCTCGCGCCGGGCTTCCTCGACCACGTGGCCAAGCTCGGCCTCCTTTTGCGGCAGCGCCTGGCGGAACTGAAGGATCGCCGGACGAGCGTCATCGAGGAGGTGCGGGGGGAAGGCCTGATGGTCGGCATCAAGCTGAAAGTTCCTCCAACCGAGTTCGCGGAAGCGGCGCTGGCCCAGAAGATCCTGGTCATTCCGGCGGGAGACAATGTCGTAAGGGTCGTGCCGCCTCTGGTTATCAGCGAGGAGGAAATCGCCGAAGGCCTACGACGTCTCGATGCTGCCTGCGCGGCCGTCGAGGAGCGCCTCGTGGTCGCCATCAACTGATCAAGAGCATGGACGCTCCTGTCGCCGCCCCACGGCATTTTTTGGGTCTTCTCGATTTGACGACCGCGGAGCTCCGCACCATCCTTGAGATGTCGGCGGCGATGAAGAGGGCGCGCGTCAAGGGGCTGACGCGCGGCTCCCGGCCGCTCGAGGGCAAGACGCTGGCGATGATCTTCGATCGCCCCTCGACACGCACGCGCGTCTCCTTCGACGTCGCGATGCGAGAGCTCGGCGGCGAGACTATCATGCTGACGGGCTCTGAGATGCAACTCGGCCGGGGCGAGACTATCGCCGACACCGCTCGCGTGCTGTCGCGATACGTCGATGCGATTGTCATCCGCATCCTAAACCAGGACCACATGCTGGAGATGGCCGCCCACTCGACCGTTCCGATCATCAACGGCCTCACAAAACAGTCGCATCCCTGTCAGGTGCTGGCCGACATCGTGACATTCGAGGAGCGGAAGGGCCCCATCCGCGGCCGAAAGATCGCCTGGTCTGGTGACTACAACAATGTTCTTTCGTCCTGGATCGACGCTTCAGCCCGATTCGACTTCGAGCTTGACATCGCCTGCCCGCGGGAATTGCAACCGACAAAGCAGCGGCTTGCGGCGGCGCTCGCGGCGGGCGCCAATATCGTTTTCCGCGAGGACCCGGAGGAGGCCGTCAAGGACGCCGCTGCCGTCATCTCCGACTGCTGGGTGTCGATGGGCGACGAGGACGAGGGACGGCGCCACAACCTGCTTCAACGCTATCAGGTCGGCAGCGCCCTGATGAAATGCGCTGAGCCCGACGCCATCTTCATGCACTGCCTACCCGCCCACCGCGGCGAAGAAGTGACAGAGGAGGTGATCGACGGGCCGCAGTCGGCCGTGTGGGACGAGGCGGAAAATCGCCTCCACGCACAGAAGGGAGTGCTGGCGTGGTGTCTCGAAGCCGCACCGTGAAAGCGGCGGAGCGGATCGCATCGGCCGAGGTCGTGGACGACATCGTCATTCCTTTCGCCGTCGAAGCTCTGAGCATCCGCGGGCGTCTCGTTCGTCTGGGCGCTGCGGTCGATCAGCTCCTCAAGCGCCACGAATATCCGGAGTCCGTGTCGAGACTTGTGGCGGAAGCCGTGACGCTCGCGGCGCTCCTCGGTTCGACACTGAAGCTCGAGGGGCGCTTCCAGCTGCAGACGAAGACAAACGGTCCTGTCTCCATGCTGCTCGTCGACTTCGACGCCCCGTCGAACCTAAGGGCTCTGGCGAGGTTCGACGAGGCGAGAGTCGCGCAGGCGGCGGACAGCGAGGATTTGCTCGGCCGGGGCCATATGGCTTTCACCATCGATCCCGGCGGCGACATGACGCGTTATCAGGGCGTTGTCGCTCTCGAAGGCCAAGGCTTCGAGGGCGCGGCACACCACTATTTCGAACGATCCGAGCAGATCCCGACGCTGGTGCGGCTCGCGGTCGGCGAGTCGATCGCCCCTAGCGGCCGCGCTTGGAGAGCCGGGGGGCTGATCGTTCAGTATCTTCCGGCCCCAACCAAGCGACGCGCGGATTTTCACAAGGGCGACGCGCCCGCGGGAACGGAGCCGCATCGGGCCGACGAGGATGACGACTGGACCGAGGCACAAGCACTAGCCACGACGACGGAGGCGCATGAACTGATCGACCCGACATTGTCTGGAGAACGCCTGTTGTACCGCCTGTTCAATGAGCGGGGCGTGCGGGTATTCGAGCCGACACGGCTCGCGGCGGTCTGCCGCTGCTCCGCCGAAGGCGTCGACACAATGCTGCGCAGCTTCCCGCCTGAAGAAGTCCGGCACATGATCGGAGACGACGGCATGATCGGCGTCACGTGCGAGTTCTGCTCGACAAAACGCGTGTTCAACCCGGCCGACTACGGTGCCTAAGGAGGCGCGTCGACAAATGGAGGAACAGGCCTTTAAGGCGAGATTGGCCGAGGCCGCTGCGGCGGTCGAGCGGGTGCTCGAGGACGCTCTCGCGGTCGAGCCGAAGGCCGAAGAATTGGCGCGGCCGCGACGTGTCGTCGAAGCAATGCGCTATGCGACCCTCACCGGCGGGAAGAGACTGAGGCCGTTTCTCGCGATCGAGGCGGCGCGGGCGCTGGGTAGGGTCGACGATGCGCCGGTCCGGGCGGGTGCGGCGATCGAATGCGTTCACGCGTATTCGCTGATCCACGACGATCTGCCGGCAATGGACGATGACGACCTGAGGCGCGGCCGGCCGACGACCCATCGCGCCTTCGACGAAGCAACCGCCATCCTAGCGGGCGACGCCTTGCAGACGATGGCCTTCGAGCTTCTCGCAGATCCACGAACTGATCCGGATGCCGGGATGCGCGCCGACCTCTGCACCGGCCTCGCTCGCGCCGCGGGCCTCTCCGGCATGGTCGGGGGCCAGATGCTCGACATCGAGGCGGAAACCGCCGTTGGCCCGCTTCCGCTCGAGGCGATCATGCTCATGCAAGCCATGAAGACAGGGGCACTCCTCAAATTCAGCGTCGAGGCGGGTGCCTTGCTCGCCGGCGCAACCGCATCGGCGCGTGCGGCTTTCAACAGCTACGGCCTGGCAATTGGCGCGGCGTTTCAGGTCGCCGACGACCTTCTCGATGCGGAAGGCGACGCTGCGACGCTCGGCAAGCGGGCCGGCAAGGACGCCGGCCGTCACAAAGCGACTCTCGTCGCCGCGCTCGGCGCCGAGGGAGCGCGGGTCGAACTCACCCGTCTCGTCCGCGAGGCGAGAGCGGCGATCGACGCCTCGGGTGTCGGCGAGGCGGGCGATGGCTTGCGCGCCGCCGCCGATTTCGTGGCAGCCCGAAAGAGTTGATAGCAAAAGAGCAAAGAACGTCTAGCGTGAAGCGGGCGTCTCCGCGTCGACCCCGACGAGATAGCCGAGACCGCGCGCGGTCTTGATGATGTCGACGCTGAGCTTCTTGCGCAGGCGGCCTATAAATACCTCGATCGTATTGGAGTCGCGGTCGAAATCCTGCTCATAGAGGTGCTCGACGATCTCGCTGCGAGAAATGATGCGTCCGGCGTGGTGCATCAGATAGGATAGCAACCGGTATTCGTGGCTGGTGAGTTTTACCGGTTCGCCGTTGACGGTGACTCGCCCCGCGCGCGCGTCGAGCCGCACCGGGCCAACAACGAGATCGCTGCTTGCGTGACCGGCAGCGCGACGCAACAACGCGCGCAGCCGCGCCAGCACCTCCTCCATGTGGAAGGGCTTCGCGACATAATCATCGGCGCCTGCATCGATGCCCTGCACCTTGTCGCTCCACCGGTCGCGCGCGGTCAAAATCAGGACGGGCATCGTGCGGCCGGCCTTGCGCCAGGCCTCGACGACGGAAATGCCGTCGCGCTTCGGCAGGCCGATGTCGAGCACAATGGCGTCGTAGGGCTCGGTGTCTCCCAAAAACCAGCCTTCCTCGCCGTCGTAGGCCCGGTCGACCGCATAGCCCGCAGCTTCGAGCGCCGAGAACATCTGGCGGTTGAGATCCCGATCGTCTTCGACAACCAAAAGGCGCATCCAGGTTCCTCTCGTCTCTTCCCGCAGTCAGTTCTTCACCGGTTGGTCATGGATTTCGCTCTTGCCCGGCTGGTCATGGGGCTCATTCTTGGCCGGCTGGTCATGAGTTTCGTTCTTGGCTGGCTGGTCAGGACTTTCGTTCTTGACTGGCTGCTCATGGGGCTCGTTTTTGGCCGGCTGTTCGCGCATCTCGCGCGGCGGGCGGCTGATGAGCTTACCGGTCCCTGCCTCCATCTGGACATGCACGAGTCGGCCGTCGCGATGCAGGAGGGTGATCTCATAAATGAATTCGTCGCCAGCGTGGCAGAGTTTTGCCGACAAGGCCTCGGCCTTGCGCTGTTGAGCCGCGAATTTGAGTGCGGCGAACGGCTCGAGCAGCCTATGGGCCTTGACCGCGTCGCGCGTCTCGGCGGCGCTGAGGCAAACCGGCTTAGCCGGGGGGACGCGCTGCTGAGTTTCCGCGCCACGCGCCGCGACAGCGGCAGTGGCGAGACTTAAGACCGCGGCGCGGCAGGCGAGAGCGAGCGCGGCCATGTCGACAAAAGCCTCTTTCCCAACGGCGCCGACCATGTTCGCAACAGCGGCTGAATGCAATGTGAATGACGCCGGCAGCGCTTTCGGCTCGATCGAGTCCTCGGTTGAACCGGCGCGGGCTTTAGCGCATGAACCCGCGATGCGTGCGTGCCGCGGCCTCATTCCCCTTGCGACCGTCGTCGCGCTCGCGACCCCGCTCGCACCGTCCCGCGCCCTCGTCGGAGCGGCGCCGGACGGGCGCTTCGCCGACCGGGTGGCGATGGTCTTGATGCGAGGCAGAGGCGAGGCGAGCTTCTGCTCGGCGCTCGTTCTCGATTCCCGCACCCTACTCACCGCCGCCCATTGCCTTCGCTCGATCCGCGACATGGCCGTTCACTATCGTGACGCGTCGGGCGCTCCGGTCGTCGTGCCGGTGTCGGCGAAGGTCGCCCATCCGCTCTTTCGGCCCGATGCGATCAGGGACCGCGTCGAGTCGATCGATGTGGCTCTGATTCGCACCGCAATCCCGCTCGAAGCTCGATTCAAAGGCGCTGCGCTCGCCTCAGGTGGAAGGCCTGCCGTCGGCGAGCCGGTCATTCTCTCCGGCTACGGCGTGGCGCGCGAGGGCGACTGGCGGTCGGGCGGCACGCTGAGGAGCGTGGCGCTCGCGGTGCGCGAACCCATCTCGCGCGTGCTCATCTGGGCGGCCGCGCCGAACGGCGGGAGCGCCGGCGCCTGCTCGGGCGATTCCGGCGCGCCGATCTGGACGGGCGACGGCCGGACGGCGCTCGCGATCGCGACCTGGGCTCAGGCGCCACATGGCCACGGCTGCGGAGGTCTGACCCAGGGACCGCTGCTTGCACCGCTCAAGGAATGGATCGAGCAAGCGGAGCGGAGGCTCGGGGACGCCGACGAGCGATGATCGCTGACGAGCAGCTCGCCCGAGAAGGCCCGACGCCGAGGGGCAAGCGACCGAGGCGCCGACATCGAACCTCGCTTTGGAAGCGGACCGCCGGTTCATCACTCACGGCTCGTCCACGTCGTTCATCGGATGCAGATCGCGCACAATCGCCCTGGCTCGTTCGTCAAGCACGTGGGTGTAGATCTGCGTGGTCGAAATGTCGGCGTGGCCAAGAAGGTCTTGGACGACGCGCAGATCTGCGCCGTTCTGCAGCAGGTGGCTCGCAAAGGCGTGGCGCAGCACGTGCGGGCTGACCTGCGCGGGCGAAAGGCCGGCCGCCGCAGCAACGACCTTCAATTCACGCGCAAAGCCCTGCCGTGTCATATGCCCGCTCGCGCTGTCGGCGGGAAAAAGCCATGGCGACGACGCCATTGAAGGCGCGCCTTCGCTCAGCAGCACGCGGTATGCCGCGATTGCGGCGCGAGACGGAGCGGAGATCGGCGCGAGACGCTCCTTGCCGCCTTTGCCACGCACCGCGACGAGCGGCTCTTTGGCGTGCGCCGCGGACTTCGGTAGGCCGAGAGCTTCGGAGACCCGCAGGCCCGAACCATAGATCAGTTCGATGATGCAGATCGTCCGGGTAGCGGCGAGCCGCTCGCGCAGCGGCCGCTCCGAAGCGTCGAGACCCTCGCGGGCGGTCCGCATCAGCCGATCGACGTCATCGACCGTTAGCACTTTGGGCAGGGGCCGCTTGCGGCGCGGCCCTTCGACCGGCAGCGTCGGATCGTCACGCCGATAGTCCTCCGCATAGAGATGCTTGTGGAACTGGCGGACGGCGGACAGTCGTCGCGCGAGCGAGGCGGCGCTCAACCCATCCGCGCCTCGCAAAGAAAGAAAGGCTTGCACATGCTTGGCGCCGGCCTTCAGCGCGTCAGTCCCTTGGGTGGAAAGGTGAGCCTCATAGTCGAAAAGATCGCGGCGGTATGCCGCAAGCGTATTAGCGCTTGCTCCCCGGTCCGAGGCGAGTGCATCGAGAAACTGAGCCACGAGACGGTTTGCCGGCGCAGTCATTTGCCTGCCTTGGGCAGCGGGATTGTCTGAGTGATCTCGCGCGGCGTCACTTTGACGAAATTCGCCAGCGCAAACAGGCCGCCATAGACGAGTGCGGCAAGCACCGCGAGGGCGACGAGAAAGCGGATAAGGCTCGGCAAAACGCGATCTCAGGATCTCGAAACGCGCAGTTCGTTACCGTCTTATTCGTCCTCGAACAAGCTCGCCTGCGGCGGCTCGCGTTTTGGCTCGTCGAGACCAAGATGCCGGAATGCGTGCGGGGTGAGGAGGCGTCCCCGGGGCGTGCGCTGCACGAACCCCTGCTGGATGAGATAGGGTTCGATGATGTCCTCGATCGCGTCACGGGGCTCGGATAGAGCCGCCGCAATGGTCTCGACGCCGACCGGCCCGCCGCCGAATTTGATCGCGATGGATTCGAGGTAGCGGCGGTCCATCTGGTCGAGCCCGATCGGGTCGACGTCGAGAAGGCGTAGCGCGCCGTCGGCGAGCGCCCGCGTCGCCACCTTTGCGCCTTCGACGGTGGCGAAATCACGAACCCGGCGCAGAAGGCGGGCGGCGATCCGCGGCGTCCCGCGCGACCGCCTGGCGATTTCGTTCGCGCCATCCTCGGCCAGGGCGAGGCCGATTACCCGGGCGCCGCGCGCGACGATGCTCTGCAGCTCCTCGGTCGTATAGAAATTGAGCCGCACGGGGATGCCGAAGCGGTCCCGCAGCGGGGTGGTCAGTAGTCCGGCGCGCGTCGTCGCGCCGATGAGGGTGAACTTGGCGAGGTCGATCTTTACCGATCGCGCCGCCGGCCCGGCGCCGATGATGAGGTCGAGCTGAAAATCCTCCATTGCGGGATAGAGGATTTCCTCGACCGCCGGATTGAGGCGATGGATCTCGTCGATGAACAGGACGTCGCGCGGCTCGAGATTGGTCAATTGCGCTGCGAGATCGCCGGCTTTGGCGATGACCGGTCCGGAGGTCGAGCGGAAATTCACGCCGAGCTCGCGCGCCACGATCTGGGCGAGCGTCGTTTTGCCGAGGCCGGGCGGTCCGACGAACAACACATGGTCGAGCGCGTCGCCGCGCACCTTGGCGGATTCGATGAAGATCTTAAGGTTCTTGCGGGCCGCTTCCTGGCCGGTGAAATCCGCCAGCACTTGCGGGCGCAAGGCCGCATCGTCCTCGGGACGCTTTTCGGCGGAGATGAGACGGCGCGGCGCATCAGCCATCAACTCGCCCCCGTTTCTCGGGTCGCCCTGTCGGGGGCTGCATGGTCAGCCCGAAGAGTCCCGGGGCCGTCGCGCGGGCGAGGCCGGCGATCGCGTCGGTGGCTGCCGGGCCGCTCACTGCGCCAGCTCCTTCAGGCCCGCTCGGATAAGCGCCGCCGTTTGCGCCTCCTCGCCGAGCCGAGCAGAGCATCTGACGATCGCCGTCACAGCTTGCGTGCGGGCGTAACCCAGGCCCACGAGGGCGAGGATCGCGTCCTCGGCCTCCCTAGGCAGCTTGGCGGTTCCTTCAGCGTCCGGGGCAGACCCGGAAAAGGCCATTGCGTCGACAGCCGGCGCCTTGTCCTTGAGCTCCAGCACCAGCCGGGCGGCCAGTTTTGGCCCGACTCCGGGAGCCCGCCCCATCATCGTCTTGTCCTGCCGGGCGATCGCCGCCGAGAGCGCCTCCGGCTTCAGCGTCCCCAGAACGCCGAGCGCGACCTTCCCGCCGACGCCTTGCACGCTCTGCAGCAGGCGGAACCAGTCGCGCTCGGAGGCGGTGAGGAATCCGTAGAGCCTGATCGCGTCCTCGCGCACATGCGTCTCGATCAGCAGCTCGACGGGCTCGCCGGTTGGCGGCAAAGCGCGCAACGTATGAGCTGACGCGGCGACGAGGTAGCCGACCCCATTGACGTCGAGGATCAGGCCTTCGTTGTCCAGGCCGTCGACGAGGCCTCGAAGCTTGCCGATCATGACGGGTCCCTCGCCCGGGTGCGCCGGTGCAGAGCATGACAGATCGCAACCGCGAGCGCGTCGGCGGCGTCCGGGGCCGAAGCGTTGGAGGCGGGCAGCAACATCTTGACCATCGTCGCCACCTGGTTCTTCTCCGCGTGCCCGATGCCGACCACCGTCTTCTTGACGAGATTGGCGGCGTACTCGGACACCGGAAGGGCTTTTAGCGCCAGCGCGGCGAGAGCGACGCCGCGCGCCTGCCCGAGCTTCAAGGTCGACTGCGGATCGCGGTTGACGAACGTCTCCTCGACCGCCGCCTCGTGCGGCGCGCTTTTTTCGACGAGCGCCGTCAGAGCGCGATGGATCGAGGCGAGCCTGTCCGCCAGCGAAATTTCCACGTCGGTTTGGATCGAGCCGCAGGCGAGAAAGCTCAAGCGCGAGCCCGCGGCCTCGATCAGGCCCCAGCCCGTGTTTCGCAGGCCGGGGTCGACGCCGAGAATGCGAATCGCGACTTTGTTCATGCAACGTCTCATATACGAAATCTCTCTCCTGCCGGCCATCGTCACCAGGGCGCTTAACGCGATCGCCAAGGTCATGCGGGCCGAACGGCGCAAGCTTGAGCCCGCGACCAAGGCGAACCCGGCGTTCGCGCGACGCGCCGAGCTCATCGACAGGGCGCCCGGGCTCGCCGAGCACTCGGCCGCCGTCATCGTCGGCTGGACGCAGAGCTCGGACGCATCAGCTATCGAACGGCCGCCCTGAGCGCGGCAAGAACCGAAGCGGCAGCCAAGAGCGCGACGGCGCCCTCGCTCGTGACGGTGTATCCGGCTGCTGGAGCGCCACGGTCGCTTCGCTCCCTGCTTTGCGCCTGAGCGCCTCGTCACCTTGCGCGCGCCGCCCTGCCTCTCCGCGCGAAGCAACATTGCCTTCGACTGGAAAAAGGGTTTCGATGGCTGGCGTTCTCCGGCGCGGGAGGAAGGCGCAACTTCAGGCGCGGCCGTCGGGCCCAGGCGCAGTTTCTGTCAGGAGGAAACTCAATGCAAACCATCACATTCGCCAGCCTCGGGCTGGCGGCGCTGCTGGCCGGCGCCGGCCCCGCCTCCGCCAAGACGCTCGTCTATTGCTCGGAAGGCAGCCCCGAGAATTTCACCCCCGCCATCAACACGACCGGCACCAGCTTCGACGCAGCGCGCCCGGTCTATAACCGCCTGACCGAATTCAAGCGCGGCACGACGGAAGTCGTCCCCGGCCTCGCCGAGAGCTGGGACATCGCGGACGGCGGCAAGACGATCACCTTCCATCTCAGAAGAGGCATTAAGTTCCATTCGCTGAAAGACTTCAAGCCGACCCGCGACTTCAACGCCGACGATGTCTTGTGGTCGATTGACCGCCAGTGGAAGCCCGACCATCCCTATTACAGGGTCTCCGGCGGCAAGTACGACTATTTCAACGACATGGACATGCCGAAGCTGCTCGACTCGGTCGCAAACACCGACGACCACACCGTCGTCATGAAGCTCAAGACGCCGAACGTCGCCATCCTGGCCAATCTGGCGATGGACTTCATGGCGATCGGCTCGAAGGAATATGCCGACTTCCTGCTCAAGAAGGGAACCCCGGAGCAGTTCGATCAGGCCCCGGTCGGCACAGGCCCCTTCTCCTTCATCGCCTATCAGAAGGATTCGGTGATCCGCTACAAGGCGAACAAGGACTATTACGGCGAGAAGCCGCTGGTCGACGACCTCGTCTTCGCCATCACCCCCGACCCGACCGCCCGCTACGCCAAGCTCAAGGCCGGCGAATGCCAGGTCAATGCCTATCCACGCCCGGCCGACCTCGCGGAGATGGAGAAAGATCCATCCCTCAAGGTGATCCACGCCCCCGGACTCAATGTCGCCTATTGGGCGTTCAACAACAAGAAGCCTCCATTCGACAAAAAGGAGGTGCGGCAGGCGCTGTCGACGGCAATCGACCGCGACGCCATCATCAAGGACGTCTATCTCGGGGCGGGCGAGAAGGCGAAGACTCTGATCCCGCCGACGATGTGGTCCTACGACGACAAGATCCCGGACACGCCCTACGACCCCGAAAAGGCGAAAGCCATGCTGGCGGCCGCCGGCGTCAAGACGCCGCTCGACATCGATCTCTGGTATCAGCCCGTCTCCCGCCCCTACAACCCCAACGGCAAGCGTATCGGCGAGATGATGCAAGCCGATCTCGCCAAGATCGGGGTGAACGCGAGACTCGTCACCTATGAATGGGGCGAGTATCGAAAACGCATTCAGGACGGCGAGGACATGACGGGCCAGATGGGCTGGACTGGCGACAACGGCGACCCTGACAACTTCTTCTTTCTGTTGGGCTGTCCCGAAGGCAAGCCGGCCGGCAACAACATTCCGAAGTGGTGCAACGCCGAGTTCGACCAGCTGCTCCTGAAGGCGCGGACGATTGCCGATCAGGCCGAGCGAGCCAAGCTCTATCAGCGCATGCAGGAGATCGAGCGCGACGAAGCGCCGTCGCTGCTTCTCGCCCACTCGATCGTCTACGAAGCCATGCGCTCCAACGTGACGGGTTACAAGCAGAGCCCGCTCGGCACGCATGCGTTCGAAGGCGTGGACATCCGGTAAGGCCGGTTCCGGCTCCGTCGGAAGACGGAGCCGGCAGTTTTCGGACTGGCCATGCTCGCCTACTTTCTCCGCCGGGTCGCCTTGACGATCCCCACGTTTCTGGCCCTCATGTTTCTCACTTTCGTCGCGATCCGCCTGGTCCCCGGCGATCCGGTCGAGGTCAGAGTCGGCGAGCATGGGATTTCGCCCGAACGGCTCGCCTTCTTCCGTCACCAGCTCGGCCTCGACCAGCCGCTGTGGAAGCAGTTCTTCGACTATGTGTGGAAGCTCCTTCACGGGGACTTCGGCGTTTCGCTGGCGACGCAGCAGAAGGTGCTGACCGAGTTCCTGACGCTGTTTCCGGCCACGCTGGAGTTGTCTTTCTTTGCAATGATGTTCGCCGTGCTGATCGGCGTGCCTTCAGGCGCGGTCGCGGCGGTCAAGCGCGGCAGCTTGTTCGACCAGGCGCTGATGACCGCTTCCTTGTTCGGTTATTCGATGCCGATCTTCTGGTGGGGTCTGCTGCTCATCATGTTCGTCTCGGTCAAGCTGGGGCTCCTGCCGGTGTCGGGGCGCATCGACCTCATCAAGTATTATTTCGACCAGCCCACCGGCTTCATGACCATCGACGCCCTGATGTCCGACCAGCCCGGCGCTTTCCTCGACGCGCTCCGCCATCTCGTTCTGCCGGCGATCGTGCTCGGAACCGTGCCGCTCGGCGTCATCGCGCGCATGACGCGCTCCTCCATGCTGGAGGTCCTGAACGAGGATTACGTCCGGACCGCTCGCGCGAAGGGCCTCTCACCGAGCCGTGTCATCGGCGTTCACGCGCTGCGCAACGCGCTCTTGCCGGTGGTGACGGTGATCGGTCTCTCGGTCTCGGGTCTGATGGCCGGCGCCGTGCTGACCGAAACGATTTTTTCGTGGCCGGGCGTCGGCAAATGGCTCATTGAATCGATCGGCCGGCGAGACTATCCCGCCCTGCAGGGCGGCGTCATGCTGGTATCCGCCGTCGTAATTTTCGTCAACCTTCTGGTCGATCTCATTTACGGAGCGATCGATCCGAGAATCCGCCATGCCCGCTGACCTCGCCGCCGTTGGAACTCCTCCGGGCGACGAAAGCGACGCGGCTGAGGTTCTGGCGCAGCCCTCTCCGCTCGCCGGCTTCTGGGCAGCGTTCCTTGAAAACAAGGGCGCCGCATTCGGCCTCGCCGTCTTCGCCTTCGTGCTCACGCTCGCGCTCGCCGCTAACCTCGTCGCTCCCCATTCGCCGATCGAACAGTTCCGCGACGCCGTGCGCGCCCCGCCGGTCTGGGAGACGGGCGGGTCATGGCGTTTCATTCTCGGCACCGACGGCGACGGGCACGACATGCTATCCCGCCTCATCTATGGGGCGCGGGTTTCGCTGTTCATCGGCTTCTCGGTGATGTGCGTCTCCTTCGTCATCGGGGCCGCGCTCGGGCTCCTCGCCACCATGACGGGTCCGATCATCGACGTCGCGGTGACGCGCCTCATGGACCTCATCATGGCGGTGCCGAGCCTCGTGCTCGCCATCCTTGTCGTCGCTGTGCTCGGGCCGAGCCTCGCCAACACGATCGTCGCGGTGACGATCGTGTACCTGCCGCGCTACGTGCGCCTCGTGCGCGCCTCCGCCCTCGGCGAGCTCAACAAAGATTACGTGACCGCGGCGCGCGTGGCGGGAGTCGGGCCGCTCAGGCTCGCTTGGTCGACCGTGCTGCCCAATTGCCTGGCGCCGCTGATCGTAATGGCCGCGCTCGGGGTCTCCGACGCGATCCTCGAGGCGGCGGGGCTCGGGTTCCTCGGTCTCGGCGCGCAGCCACCGACGCCGGAATGGGGCTCGATGCTGGCCGATTCCCGCGAATTCATCCGCTCCAACCCCTGGATCGTGACCCTGCCGGGCCTCGCGATCCTCATCACCGTCGTTTCGATCAACCTCGCCGGCGACGGCCTGCGCGACGCCCTCGATCCCAAGATGCGGCGGAGCTGAGGATGGCGCTCCTCGAAATCCGGAATCTGTCCGTCTCCTTCGCCACCCGACGCGGCGCCTTCACGGCGGTCGACGGGATCGACATCGATCTCGACCGCAACGAGGTGCTCGCGATCGTCGGCGAGTCCGGGTCGGGCAAATCGGTGGCGATGCTTGCGGTGATGGGCCTCCTGCCGCCAACCGCGACCGTGACCGCCGACCGCCTGGCCTTCGACGGGGCCGACCTCATGACGATGTCGCCCGATAAGCGCCGCCACCTTGCCGGCCGCGACATGGCGATGATTTTTCAGGAGCCGATGTCCTCGCTGAACCCGTGCTACACGGTCGGCTTCCAGATCGGCGAGTCGCTGAAAACCCATCTCGGTCTCGGCCGCTGGGAGCGCGAACACCGCATCGTCGAGCTTCTCGCGGAAGTCGGCATTCCCGATCCCGCCCGGCGCGCCCGCGCCTTTCCCCACCAATTGTCGGGCGGCATGAGCCAGCGAGTGATGATCGCCATGGCGCTCGCCTGCCGGCCCAAGCTCCTGATCGCGGATGAGCCGACGACCGCGCTCGACGTCACCATCCAGGCGCAGATTCTCGACCTCCTGCTCGCCCTCCGGCGGGAAAACGGCATGGGGCTCGCGCTCATCACCCATGACATGGGCGTCGTCGCCGAGACCGCCGATCGTGTCATCGTCCAGTATGCGGGCCAGCAGGTCGAGGCCAACCACACCCATGCGCTGTTCGCCGATCCGCATCACCCTTACACCGCCGCCCTTCTCGCCGCCTTGCCGGAGCGGGCGGCAGGGCGGCGTTTGCCGGCGATCCCAGGGGTCGTGCCGGGCCAGTTCGATCGGCCGATTGGTTGTCTCTTCGCCCCCCGCTGCCGCTTCGCCTTCGAAGCCTGCCACCGACTGACGCCGCGCCGCGCCGCGCCTCAATTGGGCCGCGCCCTCTGCCACACGCCGCTCGCGCGCGGCGTTCCGCAGCCGAGCGCGCTGCAAGAGGCAGACCCGTGACGGCGGCGCTCGAAGCGAGGGGCCTCGCCCGCGACTACTTTGTCTCGCGCGGCGCCTTCCGCGCGCCTGCGACGGTGAAGGCGCTGGCCGGCGTCTCGTTCGCGCTCGAGACGGGCCGGACGCTTGCGGTCGTCGGCGAATCGGGCTCCGGTAAATCGACGTTGGCGCGGCTCTTGGCCCTCATCGAAAGGCCGACCGCCGGGGCCCTCCTCATCGACGGCGAAGACGTGGCCAACGCCGGGACGGCGAGGCGCAGGCGGCTGCGCCGGGAAATCCAGATGGTGTTCCAGAACCCGTTCGGCTCGCTCAATCCGCGCCAGACGATCGGCAGGGCGCTGGAGGAGCCGCTGCTCGTCAATACGAGGATGGGCGCGCCGGAGCGGAAGGCGGCGGCGCTCGCGATCATGGAGAAGGTCGGCCTTCGCCCCGAATATTACCACCGCTATCCGCACATGTTTTCCGGCGGCCAGCGGCAGCGGATCGCCATCGCCCGCGCCATTGTCCTGCGCCCCAAGATCCTGGTCCTCGACGAGCCGGTGTCGTCGCTGGACGTGTCGATCCGCGCCCAGGTGCTCAATCTGCTCACCGCGCTGCAGGAGGAGTTCGGGCTCGCCTACGTCTTCGTCTCGCACGACCTTTCGGTGGTGCGCCACATCGCCGACGAGGTGCTGGTCATCTATCTCGGCCACTCGGTCGAGACGGGCTCGCGCGATGCGATCTTCGCCAGTCCCCGGCATCCCTACACCCGCGCGCTGCTATCGGCGACTCCGGTCGCCGTTCCGGGCGCCAAGCGGGAGCGCATCCTTTTGACCGGGGAGCCGCCCTCGCCGATCGCGCCGCCGCCCGGCTGTCCGTTCAGCTCGCGCTGCTTCCTCGCTTTCGACCGCTGCCGGCTGGAGAAGCCGCCGCTCGAAAGAAAGCAGGGGCGGGACGTCGCCTGCTTCGCGGTCGGAGCGTAAAATGGGCGAGCGGCTCTTCCTCCCGCCGGACGGCCGCCAATCCGAGACGGCGACGATGATCGCGCGCGGCGTGCGCCGGCTCTTGAGGTCGCGAGGCTTCTCCAGCGTGACCGAGCTGCCGCTGGTCGACGGTCGCCGCGCCGACATCGTCGCGGTCAACGGCGAGGGGGAGGTGCTGATCGTCGAGATCAAGTCCTCGCCGGCGGATCTCCGCGCGGACCGGAAATGGCGCGACTACGCCGCCTGCTGCGACCGGCTCTACTTCGCCATTTCCGAGGCCACTCCGGCCGAGAGCGCGCCGTCCGAGGCGGGCCTCATCGTCGCCGACCCCTACGGGGCCGAAATCCTGCGCGAGGCCGATCTCAAACGCATGGCCTCGGCAAGCCGGCGCGCGCTGCTGCTGCGCTTCGCCCAGGCCGCGGCGGATCGACTGCATAGGCTCGCCGACCCGGCCGGCGCGCCGGACGCCTAGCATTCGCAACTCTAACGCACCAACTGCGGTGATTTTTACAATATGCTCAAGTATAAATGCGGATAGTTTGTCTAACCTATTGACTTGCTTGGATCACCTCCCGACTTTGCGCAATTTGGGTCAGTCACCGCCGAATTATCCGCCATCACACTGCGCAATTGGGCTAGCCTGTCCTGATAAGACGAACGCAGTGCTCTCATTGTGTCCCGCCAAGCAGACCGGAAAGGGCGCGCGCTCAAAGCCGGATCAAAGTCTTCTTCACAAGCTCATGAGTTTATGTTCTTGTTATGTTCACAAGTACGGAGAATGCCGTTGTCCGCTCCCCTCGAACCCGCCCAATCCCCCAGCAGATTGCTCTCGCGCGCAGCATGCAGTGTAGTGCGCCGCCGGGAGGCCGAGTTTCAGATGTTGATTGACGGCCCTGAACCACGCCGACCGGCGCCGAATTTTTCTGGACCCTCAGGCCGGTCCATTTCGCCGTAGGCCATTGACGATGCTACATTTTCGGCGGAAGCTTTCGGAAGGAATCTGAAGGAAATGGAAATTTTTGGAAGCCTGGGCGGAAACTTTCGGGAATCTTTTGAGGCTTTCTGAAGATTGGGAGGACGCCGTCGGCGGTCGCGCCGACCGACGTCTTCTAGTCAGTCTGCGGCGCCGGGTCCGGCGCTTGCGCCCCCCGCGGCCTTCCGTTAATCGCCATCCGCATGGACTTCGTCGAATCGCGCACCGGCTCACTCCCGTGAGCGGCGCTCGGGGACCCGTCGCCGTCATCATGGGCAGCCAGTCGGACTGGGCGGTGATGCGCCGCGCCGCCGAAACGCTCGAGGCGCTCGGGGTCGGTTACGACGCTCGAATCGTCTCCGCCCATCGCACTCCCGATCGGCTGGTCGCCTTCGCGAAAGGCGCGAGGGCGGACGGGTTCAAGATCCTCATCGCCGGCGCCGGCGGCGCAGCGCATCTGCCCGGCATGACGGCGGCGTTCACCACGCTGCCGGTGTTCGGCGTGCCGATCCCCTCCAGGGCCCTGTCGGGCCAGGACAGCCTTTTGTCGATCGTGCAGATGCCGGCGGGAGTCCCGGTAGGCACGCTCGCAATCGGGGAAGCCGGCGCCATCAACGCGGCGCTTCTCGCCTGCGCGGTGCTGGCGCTCTCCGACGAAGCGCTCGCGGCGCGGCTCGAGGCGTGGCGGGCCGAGCGATCCGCGGCTGTCGCCGAGCGTCCGGACAGCGAGGGGGCTCGATGATTCTCAGCCCCGGGGCGACAATCGGCATTCTCGGAGCCGGCCAGCTCGGCCGCATGCTCGCCATCGCTGCGCTGAAAGTCGGCCTGAGGACCCACGTTTTCGCTCCCGATACCGAGGCCCCGGCCTACGACGCCGCCGCTGCCCGCACGATCGCCGCCTTCAACGACGAGGAGGCGCTCGAGCGGTTCGCCGACGGCGTGGACATCGTCACCTACGAATTCGAAAACGTGCCGACCGAGACGGTCGAGTTTCTGACCGAGCGCCTGCCCGTCCGGCCGGGCGTGCGGGCGCTGGCGCTGACTCAGGACCGGCTGGTCGAGAAGACCTTCCTACGCGACCTAGGCCTCAAGACCGCGCCCTTCGTCGGGGTCGAGGATGCCGGCGCGCTCGCGCGGGCGGTCGCCGAGCTTGGCCGGCCCGCGATCCTCAAGACGCGTCGTTTGGGCTACGACGGCAGGGGCCAGTCGCTCATCCGCGAAGGCTCCAACGTTTCCGCGGTCCACCGGGCGCTGGGGGGGGCGCCGATGATCCTCGAGGGCTTTGTCGGCTTCGAGCGCGAAGTGTCGGTCGTTGCGGCGCGCAGCCTGGAAGGCGACGTCGTCGCCTATGACCTCAGCGAGAACGAGCACGAGCGGCATATTCTAGCGCGCAGTCGCGCGCCAGCCCGCGTCGGGGTCGAAGCGGCGCTCGAGGCCAGACGCATCGCCACGACGGTCCTCGAGGCGCTCGACTATGTCGGCGTGCTGGCGGTCGAGTTGTTCGTCACCCGCGACCGGCAGGGCCACGAGGCTCTCCTCGTCAACGAGATCGCGCCGCGCGTCCACAATTCCGGCCACTGGACGCTGGACGGCGCACAGACCTCGCAGTTCGAACAGCACGTGCGCGCAATCGCCGGCTGGCCGCTCGGCGCGCCGACCCGGCGCGGCCGGGTCGAAATGCACAACCTCATCGGCCAGGACGCCGAGGAATGGCGCGACATCCTTGCCCAGCCCGATCTCTGCCTTCATCTCTACGGCAAACTCGAAAACAGGCCCGAGCGCAAGATGGGTCACGTGACACGCGTCTTTCCGGAAACGCCGGGTGAGGCGTGAGCCTCGGCGCGTCTTGACAGCGCCGAACTCACCTCATTATACCCGCGCTTCGCCTTTGAGCCGCACGCGCTCCTAAGCGTTCGGCGCGGCGGGATAGCTCAGCTGGTTAGAGCGGCGGAATCATAATCCGTAGGTCCCCGGTTCGAGTCCGGGTCCCGCTACCATTCTATCGCGCTCCCCCTCTTTCGCCCATGTTTTCACCGCTTCCGCCGCGCGCGGGAATTGGCGAAAGAGCGGGGGGTCAGGGAGCGATCCGGGGAGGGCGTTCTATGAAACTCATCATGGCGGCGGCGGAGCCGTTCGAACTCGAAGAGGAACGGGCGGCGCTCGACAAACTGGGCGTGCGGGGCATAACCACCAGCGAGGCGAACTGATACGGCGGGCAGAATGAAGGTCGGTGCCGCAGATCGCCGACGACCTCAGGCGGACAATCGCGTCGGTCGGCTCCTTAATCTGCGGCGCAGGAACGTCCTCGAGCCAGATGTCGCCGGCAGCGTGAAACACGACGCTCAGGCGGAGGAAAGACAAAGGAAGGCCGCGCCGCCCCGGTTGGGTGGCGAGCAGCACGGCCGAAGAGACGCGAGCGCCCGAGTTCCTATTCCGCCGGCGTGGCCCGCGCCGCGGCCAGATCGTCGACCGGAATGCTGACCGGCTCTTCGCGGCGCAGGAACCGCCGAAACGCCATACGGACGTCGCGGAACAACCGGACCCAAGCGTTGGGCTTGCGGAAGTGCGCGGCGAACTCGCGGTTCTGCTCCAGCGGAACCCAGTATTCGCTGCGCCAAGTCTTGAACATCGTGACCAATTCGTCCGTCTGCTCAGGCTTGACCGACATGCTAGCGCAGCCGCACAGGGCGTCGATCGTCACTCGCCCCATCTTGTCGAACTGAAACCGGTGACGGCTCGGCACGTGATGCAGCCAGCCGTGCTTGAACTCGAAATCGTCCGGCTGGAAGCGAAGCGCCGAGATCATCGGCGAGACGTCCAGATAACGAGCCGATGGCCCGGACGCGTATCGTAACTCGACGTTAGCCATAGGGTTCTCCTCCGCCTGAAAACCCCAGCCCACAACTGAACGTCCTCGCCTAGCTTCGTGTTCCTGACGTGAGACGTTCGAGACTCAAATCCTGTGACATGCGAGCTTGGCTTTTTTATTGCGACGGATAATCCGCCCGACCCGCGCACCCGAAGCCGTCCCCGAAGCGCCTTGGGCAGGCTTATGGCTTCTCCGGCTCGATTTCGGCTGCGCACCGATAGCGCTCCGCCGCATCGATGACGGCGAGCGCCGCCGAAGCAAGGGAGCCGGATGGCGCCCTTCCATCTCCCGCGTCCACCGCCTCTGGCTTCGGCGCAAGGCGCGCCTGAAGCCAAGCCCGCATCGCTTCGTCCGGCGCGGGACCGCCTTCGTTGCGCGCGTCGAGCCGGGCCGCCGAGAGCTCAGCGACCAGCCCGTGCGCGGCGATCAGCAGCGCCGCCATTTCGTCGAGCCCCTTCCGGGCCGTAGTCGGCTCGATGCTCATCCGCCCGGCCGAATCCGAGAGCGCGGCCAGCGCTTCGATCATGTTCTTTCGCGCAAGACGATATTCCTGCGGGGTGGCGTCGAGTCTGAGCGCAACGCCGGCAAAAGCCGCGAGTCGCGCCTGCAGCCGCATCGCAATGCCGGGCGCCTCGAAGAATTCCCAGTGCGGCCAGACGAAGCTGAAGAGGTGGGCGAGCGCCGCGCCGATCAGGGTGTCGGCGAGGCGCGCCAGGATGGGGGCCGCCAGCTCGGGCTGGACGAGATGCAGCGACACCAGCGCGGTTACCGAAGCGCCGACCGAGGCGAGCATATAGTTGAGCCGGACGAAGCTGTGTGTGACGGCGAGCGACAACCCCTGCGCCGCGACCAGGGCGCCCGCCGGCAGCCAGGCGACCGCGCCGGCGGCCAGGACGCAGCCGATCAACGTGCCGGCCACCCGGTCGTCACGCCGCCGCTTGGTCAGCCCGTAGTTCGCGCGCATGACCACCGAGATCGTCAACAGGACCCAATTGCCGTGTCGCGAATCGCCGAGAAATTGCGCAACGATCGCTCCCGCCATCATCGCCAGCGCGAGCCGCACGGAATAGCGCAGCACCGGCGAAGCGAATGTGAGGTGCGGGCCCAGCGCGGCAAGCGAGTATGAGCGCTTTGGGATGAAGGCCGCGAGGTCGACTCCGGCGATCGCCGCTTCGGCCGTCCTGTCGTCGGAGAGCGCCTTCTCCAGCCTCCGAATATGGCTGAGCGCCATGGCGAGACGGCCCGTCGCGGCGCTCAGCGCGTCGATCGCCCGTCGCCCGGGGGCGGCTTGCTCGAGCTTCGCGGCCTCGCGCTTGAGGGCGTCGATGGCGAGCTGATGGTCCGGCGGCAATGTCGGTCGGGCTGTCGTCAGGATTTCGAGGCTCAGGTGATCGAGATCGAGCGCGCCCACGCGCAAGGCCGATCGGATATGCTTGAGCAGGGAAGCCCCCGCCGGCGCGTCGCGAATCAACGCAACGCCGCGCTGGGCGGCGACCAGCGCGTCGAAGGCGTCGAGCAGGATGGCGATTGTGGCGGCCAGACGAAGCCTTTCCGTGCCATGGCGCGCGCGCTCTAAGAGCAGCGCGCGTGCGGATTGCAATTGCTCAGCCAGCGCCGCGTGTTGGCGGATCGCCGCGCCATAAGCCGCCTCCAGATCGGTCTCGGGATCGAAAATGGCCGCGACTGTGCGCAGATAGATGGAGAGCTCGCGGATCGATTCGCTCGCCACCAGTCTGCGGGCGCTGGCGTCGGTGACGACGGTGGCGAGAAGCGCGAAGGCGATGTAGGCGAGGCCGCCGGCGGCGAACACCGCCTCGATTCGCATTGCAGTTGCCAGCGTCTCGCGCGGGAATCCGAGAACGAACACCATCGGGATAAGGGCCTGCATGCCGACGGCGATCGCCCAGCGTCCCATTCCGGTGATCATTCCGCCGGCGAAAGCGCTCGCCCCGATTGTCAGCAGGGCGAGCGGCGCCCAGGGCCGGGCGAGCTGGATCGCGATTGTCGCGACCAACGCGAGCGCGAAACCGAACCCCATCGTACGCGCCTTCTGACGCCAGGGCGCGGAAAGATCCGAGATGCTGGCCGAGATGGCGCCGAGCGTCGCCGGCTGGCCGGCCACGAACCCGAAGATCGCCGACGCCGCAAGCGCGACCGCGATGACCCCGACGCCGACGCTGACGCCGTTGACGATGTGCTGACCGACCAGCAGCCGCTTGAGGTCAGGCGGTCGCCAACGCAGCATGGAAGTGCGACGTCAGGCGCGCGCCGCCTGCTTCAGCGCCTCGACCGCCCGGGCCGCGGTCGGGCTGAGACCGGCTTGGCCCGCGTCGGAGTAGACGATGAGCTCGCGGATCATCTTCGGCGTCCAGTAACGCTTGAGGTTCCTGCCTGCCTTTCCGTCGCCTCGTTCTCGGGCATGGCGGCGTAAAATTCTTCGATCTGATCGGCCATGCGTACGCGTTTTTCCGTCTTGTCTGTCGTCACGCCGCCAAACCTCCGCTCCGCGTGTCCGGGTCGCTCACGAAGCTCAGCGCCTTGTCGGCTCGGGCGACGGCGATCAACGAAACGCCGTAGTCGCGCGCTCGCGAGAGAGCGAGCGACGTCGGCGCGGAGATCGAGACTAGCGTCCCCGCGCCAAAGATCGCCGCCTTAGCAACCATCTCGAACGAGCAGCGGCTGGTGATGACGAGAAACCCTCCGTCGGCGCTGACGCCGGCGCGCTTCAGCGCCCCGATCGCTTTGTCGAGCGCATTATGCCGTCCGACGTCTTCGCGGATCAACACGATTTTCCCGTCTCGGGCGCACCATGCGGCCGCGTGCGCGGCGCGGGTGACCGCGTTGAGCGGCTGCCGAATCTCGAGTTCCGAGAGCGCCGAACCGATCGCGGAAGGCTCGACTGGCGACCGGCGGTCGACCGGGCGCCTCGGCGAAGGCATTTGCGACAGATCCCCGACCCCGCAGAGACCGCAGCCGGTGCGCCCGCCGATGGCGCGCTTGCGCGCGAGATGCGTCTGAAGCTTCTCGCCGGTGAGCGTCACGCTTACTCGCCAGCCCGCGCCGCCCTCCTCGATCTCGACCCCGCGGATGTCATTGGCGCCGTCGGCGACGCCCTCGGTCAACAAAAATCCATAGGCGAAATCCTCCAGGTCGCGTGGCGTCGCCATCATCACGGCGAAGGGCGCGCCGGCAATGGTGATCTCGATCGGGGCCTCGACGGCGACTGCGCGCACAAACGCCCGCTCGTCCATGCTGGAATCATAGAAAAATGTGCGTGCCTCGACCTCGATCGAGGCGGCGCTCTCACTCGGCGGCACGGGCCCGCCACTGGGTCGAGCCGAGCACGATACGCCCGCGAAGGCCGGCCTCGTCGCCGCGATCTTGTCCATGATCTCGCCCAAGATGCGCGCAATGCATCTGTACGCCCAATCTACTGGCCAGCGCGACCGTCGTCTGCCGATCCGCCTTGCCGGCCAGAGGCTCGATCCGCCTCGCGCGTCTGCTCATGCAACCCTCGGTATTGATGGATGTTCCGTCCTTTTCGAGGAACCGGGCGCCGGGGAGGAAGACGTGCGGGCAGTCAAGAGCTGCCGTGCGTGTCCGAAGACTCGCTGTTTTCAAGGCGGTTTACCAAAATGAAGTGTCGACTTTTTTGCTACGGAACTGATTTGCCGGTGACATTCCATTTTTTCACGAGTCTAACCGGTTACTCGAGCAGGGGGGCCAAGCGACGCGCTTCGTCGAGATCCTCGGCGGTATTGACGTTGAAGAAAGGATCCACCGGTTCGGCCGCCCAAGTCGCGACTGCGATCGGATGGCGCGCGGTCCAGCGCTCGATTTTGCGAATGCCGGACAAGAGAACGTCCCGAAGCTCCTCCCGCAGGTCGACGCGCCATAGTCCTGCCACTGGATGACGCTGTGCGCCTGACTGCGCGACCGCGAGCGTCGCATCGGCCTGCGCCTGAGCATCGTGAAGGCGCGTAACCAGATCGTGTGGAAGGAAAGGGCAGTCGCCAGCTACGCTCGCCACCCACTTCGCGTTCGGGCGTTGTTTGGCCGACCAGTCGAGGGCCGCGAGGACGCCGGCAAGTGGCCCCGGATAGTCTGCAATGCCGTCAGGCACAACAGGCAAGCCGAACATGGCGAACCGGGCGGGGTCGCCATTGGCGTTTAGCAGAAGGTCGTCGCATTGGGGCCGAAACCGCGAAATCACGCGCTCGAGAATTGTGCGGCCGTCGATGGTTTGCATCGGCTTGTCGCCGCCGCCCATGCGCCTCGCGAGCCCGCCGGCAAGGATGACGCCGACAGCGCCGCGACTATTCGTCATCGTACGCGACCTCTCGCATTTCATTTGACGCCGCCCCGCGCTCGACGTCATCGAAAATGATACGTTCGACGCCGGAGAGCGCAATGAATCTACGCCCGCGCGCCCTGGAGATCATTGTAAGGCCGGCCTTCCGGGCAAGCTCGGCGCCCCAGCTCGTCGAGCCGGACCGCGAAATCAAAATGGGTATCCCCATGCGGACGGTTTTTATCGCCATCTCGGAGGTGAGACGGCCGGTCGTGTAAAGAATCTTGTCCGCGGCGCCGATACCGCCTAGGTACATCCAGCCTGCAATTTTGTCGATCGCGTTATGACGACCCACATCCTCCATGTAGCAGATTGGCCTTCCACGTTCGCACAGAATGCAGCCATGAATCGAGCCGGCTTCTCGGTAGATTGAAGGGATAGTCTTAATCGCGCCGACGAGTTCGAAAAGCCATGAGGTCCGCAACTCTGCGGCTGGAAGCTCGATTCCTTCAATCACCTCCATGAGGTCGCCGAAGGCGGTGCCCTGGGCGCAACCCGACGTCAAGGTGCGCTTCTTCAATTTTTCTTCGTAGTTGGTTCCACGCTTGGTGCGCACAACCACGACTTCAAGGTCGTCGTCGTACTCGACCGTCATTACGACATCGTCAGGCTTCAGCATATTTTGATTGAGGAAATAGCCGATCGCTAGGTATTCCGGGTAGTCGCAGATCGTCATCATGGTGACGATCTCTTGTGAGTTAAGGTAGAGGGTGAGCGAGCGTTCGACCGGGACGCTGACTTCGATACGGGCCCCGGTTTGATCAATCCCTTCGACGCGCTGCGTAAGCCGCGGGTCCGAGGGGTTCGGCATGATCGGGCTCTTGTGCCGCTGCTTTGTTGTGAGCATATTCCGTCCGATTGTCGCGACCGCGTCGAACCCCGCCGCATTGCAGGTAGCGCCCCATCAGGGTAACCACTAAGCGCAGCTGAGGGAATGCGGCGCCCCTCGGCTTCCTCGTTGATCGATCGAGGCTATGGCTCAACTTTCGAGCGATTTGGAGGCCTTTGGAGAGCGGATGCTTTCCGTCGACGAGGCCGTGAACCAGATCGCCGGCAATCTGGCGCCGGTCGCCAACATTGACACCGTTGCGCTCGCTGACGCGGATGGCCGCGTGCTCGTGCGCGACCTCGTTGCGCCAATGGCGCTCCCACCATTCACCAACTCAGCAGTCGACGGATACGCCGTGCGGCTCGCCGATGTCGAGGTGGCCGTGGGCGCGCCCTTCAAAGTTGCCGATCGTGTGACCGCGGGGCGCGCGGCGAAGGACCCGGTTCCATTGGGACAGGCTGTGCGCATTTTTACGGGCGCGCCGATGCCGGAAGGGGCGGACACGGTCTTCATGCAGGAGGACGTGCAGGTCGTAGATGGACGGGTTCGCTTCCCGGCCGGCCTTCGCCGCGGAGCCAATGTCAGGCCGGCCGGCGAGGACATCGGCGAGGGATCCGTCGTCCTGCCGAAGGGCCGACGTCTTCGCCCGCAGGACGTCGCGGTCTGCGCCGCGCTCGGCCTGACCGAAGTCAAGGTCCGCCGGCCGGTGCGGGTTGCGGTTTTTTCGACCGGAGATGAGATCGTATCGCCCGGCTCGCCGCGACGCGATGCTCAGCTTTTCGACTCGAACCGCTTTATGCTGGCTGCAATGCTGCGCCGGTTGGGATGCGAGGTCGGCGATCTCGGAATTCTCGCCGATGATCCCGCCCTGATCGCCAACGCTCTCCGCCAGGCGGCGGCCGGGTACGACTTCATACTCGCTTCGGGCGGCGTATCGACAGGCGAAGCTGACCACGTCAAGGCCGGCGTTGAGACCGCCGGAAAGCTCGTCTTCTGGCGCGTGGCAATCAAGCCGGGCCGCCCTATCGCCATGGGCTCGGTCGAAGGCGTCCCGTTCATGGGTTTGCCGGGTAATCCGGTCGCGAGCTTCGTCACCTTCGCCTATCTTGCGCGCGCGGTCGTGTTCGCCTTGGCGGGAGCGGCCACAGAGCGCTTTGCCGCCAGTCCGGCGCGGTCGGCCTTCGCTTATCGGAAAAAGGCCGGGCGGCGCGAGTACGTGCGAGCCGACCTACGGCGCGGCGCCGACGGCGTCCTCGAGGCGGTAAGGTTTCCGAGAGAAGGGGCCGGACTTCTCTCGTCGTTGATTGAAACCGACGGCCTCGTCGAGCTCCCGGAACGGACGACCCGGGTCGAGCCAGGGGAGACCGTCTCCTTTCTGCCCTATTTGCTGATGTTCTGACGCCGAACGGGTCGAGCCTTTCGGCTCGGGCTCGCGGCGCCGAAGAAAATTGACCGATCGACCCCCCTGGGGCCATCATACGCCGATGACAACGACGAAACTCGACTTGAGCGGGCTCCATTGTCCGATTCCGGCCCTGAAAACACGTAAGGCCCTGAAAAGAGTGGCGCCCGGCGACCGCCTCGAAGTCGTCTGCACCGATCCCCTCGCCGCGATCGATATTCCGCATCTCGTCAACACCACAGGTGATTTGATCGAGCGCACCGAAACTCAGGGCGATGCAATCGTGTTTGTTATTCAAAAGCTGGAAGTACGATAGCGGACTGCGCTAACCCTCACTTCCAGCCGGACTGCCCACTCCTTGGATAGCCGAGAAACCTAGCCTCGATGGACGCGAAAACCGAAAACCTTGGGACCGGCAGGAGAAGGCGCGAGCGCGGTCCGAAAGGCCGGGCGCTGGACGACAACGCGCTCCGCGAGGTCCGCGCTTTGCTCGGGAGTCGCCCGCGTCGACGAGATCTCCTCATCGAATTCCTTCATCTCATCCAGGATCGTTGGGGTTTCTTGAGCTCGGAGAGGCTGCGCGCCCTCGCCGAGGAGATGCGCCTTTCGCAGGCTGAGATATATGAGGTCGCCTCGTTCTACGATCATTTCGACGTGGTGAAGGAAGGAGAGACGCCCCCACCCCCGCTGACCGTTCGGGTCTGCGGCTCGATCAGCTGTGCGCTCGCAGGAGCCGAGGCGCTGATCCATTCGCTGCGAGCCGCCGTCGACCCAAAAGCCATCCGCGTTTTGCACGCGCCGTGCATGGGCCGCTGCGCCGGCGCGCCCGCCGCCCGCGTCGGCGACTGCGAGGTCGACCGAGCGACGACCGAGCAGGTCTTGGCTATGGTCGGCGCGGGCGAGACGAAAGTACGCGTGCCCCCTTATGACGCGTTTGGCGCCTATCGCGGCGCAGGCGGCTATCAGTTGCTCACCCAAGTGCGTACCGGAGCGCTGCCCGTGGCCCACATCATCGACGCCGTCGAAAAGGCAGGCTTGAAGGGTCTTGGGGGCGCTGGCTTTCCGGCGGGCAAGAAATGGGGCTTCGTAAAATCTTATCCGGGGCCGCGCCTGATGACGGTCAACGGCGATGAAGGCGAACCGGGTACTTTCAAGGATCGTTACTATCTCGAAAGCGACCCGCATCGCATGGTCGAGGGGGCGATGATCGCGGGCCACGCCGTCGAAGCCGAGCGCATTTACGTCTATATGCGCGATGAATATCCCGCCGTGCTCGAGATTTTGCGCCGCGAGATTGCCGCGGTCGAAGCCGCGCATCTCGCCGCGCCTGGCTTCATCGAACTCCGTCGCGGCGCGGGCGCCTACATATGCGGCGAAGAAAGCGCGATGATCGAAAGCATCGAAGGCAAACGGGGTCTTCCACGCCATCGGCCTCCTTATATCGCCGAGGTCGGACTCTTCGGGCGTCCGACTCTCAACCACAATGTCGAAACGCTGTGGTGGATACGCGACATCGTCGAGAAAGGGCCGGAGGCGTTCGCCGCGCAGGGAAAGCCCGGTCATCCGGGGTTGCGCTCGTGGTCCGTGTCGGGCCGCGTCGCCAATCCGGGCGTCAAACTGGCCCCGGCCGGCGTCACGGCGCGCGAGCTCATCGACGACTTTTGCGGCGGGATGGCGCCGGGCCACGTCTTCAAGGCGTACTTGCCCGGCGGGGCCTCGGGCGGAATCCTCCCGGCGTCGATGGCGGACGTGCCGCTCGACTTCGGCGGCGAACTCGCAGAGCTGGGCGCCTTTGTCGGGTCGCACGCGATCGTGGTTTTCTCCGATCATGACAACATGAAGGCCGCGACGCTCAATCTTCTCGAATTCTTCCATGATGAGAGTTGTGGGCAGTGCACGCCCTGCAGGGAAGGCACGGCCAAGCTGACCGTGCTGCTCAAGGCGCCGGGCGCCATGGATGAAGTCGCGATCCGGGATCTCGAGGCTGTGATGCGCGATGCGTCGATCTGCGGTCTCGGCCAGGCGGCTCCGAATCCAATCAATCATCTTCTCACGTATTTCCGACAGGATCTCTAAGATGGCGGAAGCGATCTCCTTCACGCTCGACGGAAAAACGGCTGTCGCCGAGCCCGGCCAGACAATTTGGGACGTCGCCAAGCGCGAGGGCGTCCGCATCCCGCATCTTTGTCACGTCGATCTTCCTGCCTATCGCACTGACGGCAATTGCCGGACCTGCATGGTCGAGATCGAGGGCGAGCGGGTGCTTGCCGCCTCTTGCATCCGCCGGCCTATCAAGGGCATGTCGGTGAAGACGGATACCGAGCGCGCCCAGAAGGCGCGCCGGACGGTGTTCGAGTTGCTCGCCAGCAATATGCGGCCGGCGGAAGAGGGACCAGACAATCAATCCGACTTCTGGAGATGGGCAGACTCGATGGGGATCCACGGAAGCGGTCGCTTTCCATCGAAATACGCCAAAACGTCGGCCGAGTTCGACGTTTCGAACCCGGCGATCGCCGTCAATCTCGACGCCTGCATCGCGTGTGGCGCATGCGTGCGCGCCTGTCGCGAGGTGCAGGTCAACGACGTGATCGGCATGGGCGCGCGCGGCGACCGCACTGCTCCGGTGTTCGACATGCACGATCCAATGGGCCTTTCGACCTGCGTCACCTGCGGCGAATGCGTGCAGGTGTGCCCGACCGGCGCGCTTTATGAAAAGTCGCTGATGGACGTTGGTTGCAAAACGCGTGCGGTTCAGGCCTTCGACAAGGTTGTCGATTCTGTCTGCCCGTTCTGCGGCGTCGGCTGCCAGACATCAGTCGCGGTCAAGGACAATCGAATTGTGCAGGTCGACGGCCGAAACGGCTTCGCCAACGAAAATCGTCTCTGCGTCAAGGGACGGTTCGGCTTCGACTACGCCATGTCGCGGGATCGCCTGACCAAGCCGTTGATCCGGCGCGACGATGCGCCGAAGTCCGGGGAAGCCGATCTGCGCGGCGTCGATCCACTGACCGTCTTCCGCGAGGCGACCTGGGAGGAGGCCATGGCGCGGGCCGCCTCCGCGCTCAAGAAGATCCTGGACACGCGCGGCGGCGCAGCGCTGGCGGGCTTCGGTTCGGCCAAAGGCTCCAATGAAGAGGCCTACCTGTTCCAAAAGCTGATCCGGCAGGGCTTCGGCACGAACAACGTCGACCATTGCACGCGTCTTTGCCACGCTTCGTCGGTGGCGGCGCTAATGGAAGGAGTGGGCTCGGGAGCAGTGTCGGCGCCTTTCAACGATGCGATGAAAGCCGATTGCATACTGGTTATCGGCGCGCGTCCGACCACCAACCATCCGGTCGCCGCGACTTATTTCAAGCAAGCCGCCAAGCTCGGCAAAAAGCTCATCGTGATCGACCCGCGCGGGCAGGACCTCATGCGCTTTGCGACCCACGCCGTCCGCTTCACGGCGGGAAGCGACGTCGCGTTGCTCAACGCGCTTCTTCACGTCATCATCGAGGAGGAACTCTACGATCGTCAGTACATCCAGGCGAATGTGTCGGGTTTCGAGGCGTTGAAGGCCAAGGTCGAGGACTTCTCGCCGGAAGCGATGGCGAAGGTCTGCGGCGTCGAAGCGGGCATTCTGCGCGACATCGCGCGCACCTACGCGAAGTCGGAACATTCGATCATTTTCTGGGGCATGGGCATTTCTCAGCATATCCATGGCACGGACAATTCGCGCTGCCTCATCGCGCTTGCGCTCATTACCGGTCAGGTCGGGCGGCCCGGGACGGGACTGCATCCGCTGCGTGGCCAGAACAATGTCCAAGGGGCCTCGGACGTCGGCCTGATCCCGATGTACTACCCGGACTACATGTCGGTCGAGAACCCGGACATTCGCGGCCAATACGAGAACTTTTGGGGTGAGGCCCTCGATCCCAAGTGCGGTCTCACCGTCGTCGAGATCGTCGACGCAATCCACGCCGGCCAGATCAAGGGCATGTACATCATGGGCGAAAACCCGGCGATGTCCGACCCCGATCAAACCCATGCCCGGGCCGCTCTCGCGATGCTCGAGCATCTCGTCGTGCAGGACATATTCTTTACTGAAACTGCGTGGCACGCCGACGTCATTCTGCCAGCCTCGGCACACGCGGAGAAGCTCGGGACCTACACGAACACGAACCGGCAGATCCAACTCGGGCGCCCCGCGCTCGACATGCCCGGCGCGGCGAGGCAGGATTGGGAGCTTATCGTCGACCTCGCATGCCGTCTCGGCCTCGACTGGCGCTACGAGAAAGTCGCCGACGTCTATGCAGAAATGGCGCGAGTCATGCCCTCGCTCCGACATATCAGTTGGGACCGCATCGAACGGGAGGACTCGGTCATTTATCCCGCGCAGGGAGACGATGAGCCCGGCGACGAAATTCTTTTCGTCTCCGGCTTCCCGACACCGGACGGGCGGGGTCGCATCGTTCCGGCGGATCTCCTGCCTCCGGACGAAACGCCGGATGCGGAATACCCGCTCGTTCTCACGACTGGCCGCCTGCTCGAACATTGGCATACGGGGGCCATGACGCGCCGGGCCGGCGTGCTCGATGCGATTGAGCCGCAGGGCATAGCGGCAATGAATCCGCGCGAGATCGGAAAGCGCGGTTGGCGCCAAGGCGATGCGATCGTCGTCGAAACCCGCCGCGGCGCCGTCGAAGCGACCTTGCGGGCCGATCGAGAAGTCGCCGATGGCACGGTCTTCATGCCGTTCTGCTTCAACGAGAGTCCCGCTAACAAACTGACGAATCCGATGCTCGATCCGTACGGAAAGATTCCCGAGTTCAAGTATTGCGCAGCGCGGGTCGCCAAAAAGGTGGAAACGCTCGCTGCGGATCGTCTCCCTCATGCCGGCATTTGACAGTGTTATGCAGGAGTCGCCTGACGCCTTGCCGGACCGCCGCGGCTCTCGGCGACAATCTGCTCCCCAAGCTCTGCGCGGCTGGAGCCTTAGCGAGCGCCGCATCGAACGCGGCCTACCGGAACTCCCGGCTTATGCGCCTGCCGCAGCACGGCGGTGTTGGGGATCTCGATAGTTTGTCTCTATCGAATCAGCTCCGGGATCCGGAGCGGCGGCTCGATCTGCGCCGCGATGTCGGTCGGCCATTTCATCGCAAAGAGATTGCGCGCAAGCGGCGAGGGCGGCTCGCGGTCGCTCATCACGAGGCCGATCGTGCGGCTGGTTGTCGGCTCGATGAGGTCGACCGCCCGCGTGCCCTGCGGAATGCCGATGAAGCGCAGAGGTGGCGAGGCACGATCGCCGACCATGGGCCGGCCGCAACGTGCGATACGAGGTTGAAGATCGAATTCGTCTCAACCGCGGGATTCGGCTTGGCGCCGACTGAGCGGAATATGCCGTCGATGATGCGGCGGTTCTGCATGTCAGGCGTCAGGAGGCAGAGCGGCGCGGCGGCGGCTTCGTTCCATTCGATGTGGGTCCGGCCGGAGAACTTTCCCTGAGACGACGTAAGGAACATGTATTTTTCGACGCAGACCGGCTTCGTCTTGACTCGTTCGAGCGGCTCGGCGTCGAGATAGGTCAGGCCCAAGTCGAGCTCGAACTCCTCGAATCCACGTTCGACCTCCTGGCTGTTCAGCGAGACCACGGCCACCGACACGCCGGGAAACTTCCCGTAGAACGGACCGGTCAGCTGGGGTACGATCGGCTCCGCGGTCGGGATCACGCCGATCCGAAGCCGGCCGCTCAGGCCCTTGTCGATTTCCTCGAGGCCGCGACGCAGGTTCTCCGCTTCCGCCATCATGCGTTGGGCGTGTTCGAGCGCGAGCCGGCCCTGCGGCGTCAGGCCGACAAACCGGTGGCCGCGCTCGACAATAGGCGCCCCGAGATCGTCCTCGAGCATCCTTATCGCCGCTGACAGTGTCGGCTGCGTCACATGACAGGCCTGCGCAGCGCGGCCGAAATGTTTTTCCCTGGCCAACGCCACAAGGTATTCGAGCTGCCGCAACACCATGGAACCCTCGGTGCCATATTGGTGGCGCCCCGGCCTGCCAGGGTCAATAGTGAACGCCTATCTCCTCCGGGTTTCCTGCCGCCTGGAGTCGCCGCCAAGGCAATGAATCCGACCGGAGACCCCATGCCGCTCGCTGAAACGAACGCGCCCCATCCGCCGTCGCGCGCCGCTACGGTCCTAATCGCCATGGCGAGCGCCGCCATCGCAGCGCTGGCGCTGGTCGCTGTCTGGGTGGCCTTCGTGCCGAAGGACGCCAATCGGTCGCTCGTGGGAGGCCCGTTCGCCCTCGAGGACGGCTCCGGCAAGACGATCACCGGCAAGACATTCCGCGGGCGTCCGTTCCTCGTTTATTTCGGGTACACGCATTGCCCCGACGTCTGCCCGACCGAACTCGCGCGCATTTCCGACGCTCTCGCCGTCATGAGCGACAAGGCGGTGCCCGCCCTATTCATCACGGTTGACCCAGAGCGCGACACGCCGAAGGTGATGCAGGAGTACGCCAGCAGCTTCGGCCCCCATGTGCTCGGGCTGTCCGGCAGTCCGCAGCAGATTGGGGCGGTCGAAAAGGAGTTCCGCGTTTTCGCGCGCAAGGGGAAAGTCGAGTCAGACGGCAGCTATTCAATGGATCACAGCTCCATCGTCTATTTGATGGATAAAACGGGAGGTTTCGTCGGGGCTCTCAACCTCGATCGGCCACCGCAAGAGACGGCGAAGGAGCTGGAGCATTACCTGTGAACGTCGCGTTTGCCCGCCCCGGCAACGTCTGCTACGGGATCGGAAAAATCCATGAGAACATTGGACCCATGAACAAATTCACGACCCTGACCGGAGTGGCGGCGCCGTTGCCGATCGACAACGTCGACACGGACATGATCATTCCGAAACAATATCTGAAGACCATCAAGCGCACCGGCCTCGGCGCGGGCCTGTTCGCCGAGCTGCGCTATCGCGACGACGGCTCGGAGAATTCCGACTTCGTACTCAACCGGCCGTCGTACCGGAAGGCCGTGATCCTGGTCGCTGGCGACAATTTCGGCTGCGGGTCGTCGCGCGAACATGCGCCCTGGGCGCTTCTCGATTTCGGAATTCGTTGCGTCATCGCGACCGACTTCGCCGACATCTTCTACAACAATTGCTTCAAGAACGGCATCCTGCCGGTCAGGGTCTCGCGCGACGACCTGGCGAAGCTGATGGACGACGCCGAGCGCGGCGCCAACGCGACGCTGACCGTCGATCTGCCGGCGCAGGAGATCCGCGGCCCGGATGGCGGAGTAGTCAGATTCGAGGTCGACGCGGTCCGCAAGCAACGCCTGATCGAGGGGCTTGACGACATCGACCTCACCATGATCGAGGCCCCGCCGATCGCGGCCCACGAGAAGAAGTCGGCGGCGGTCCATCCCTGGATATAAGCCTTGTCATCTTCTCCCACGGGTTCCTACCAATCGGACTCGGCGCTCCACCGTGAAGCGGCTTCCGGATTCGCCCTCTCCTTCCTGTTGCTCTATCGCGGTAGGGATGGTCATTGCCGAACTTCCCCCGAACAGTTCCGGACGGGCCCGATTAAGGCATCCGGTTCCCACCTAGGGTGTCTGACGCAGAAGCATTGGCGCGGCCAGGGATGGAGGATGCGCGGTTTGGGGGCCTCGGCGAGCTTCGCGAACCGCGCGCCCATGTCGTGCGATCCTTCTGGCTGCGTCGCCCGAGCGAACGCCGCCACAGATCGGCGACATGGTGGCGGAAAGCCATGAGCGCCCGGAAGTTGGTCGGCGCGGCGTGGTAGTTGAAGTAGCCGGAGACGACCTGCTTCAGCCATCGGCCCTGTTCGGGGATGGGCCGATGCATTCGCAGCCGCAGCTTCTCCTTCACTTCCTTGAGACTGGCCCGCATGCGGTCGTGCCGGCTCTTCCGCTGCACGAGGATTTTTCCGGCGTGGTCTTGCCACAGGTAAAGGTCATGCGGGGGGTGAGCTGTACGGCGAACCCAAGGTTCTGGAGGCGCTGGATGAGGCGTCGGGTGGAAGCGTCCCGTGCCGCTTGTCGAAGTGGTCGGCGCCGAGATCCTGGTAGAGCGCGCCGTCCTTGAGCATGTGAGTTCCCCCTCCATCCGAAGGCGAGCGCCGGTGAATGCGGCGGACTTGAGAAGCTCGTGATCTTGAGTCCCGAAGACCCGGCTGCGGATCGAGCGACCAGCTCGGCTCAATCGAGGCCGTAACCGAACTTTTCGATGACGCCGCGGGCCTCGGGCCCTTTGAGGAATTCGAGGAAGGCCTTCGACGCCTCGTCGTTCTCGCCTTTCCCGAGCAGGGCCGCGTCCTGCCGGATCGGCGCATAGAGGTTTTGCGGCACCAGCCAGCGCGTGCCCTCCGTGACGCCGTAGAGTTCCGACAGGGCGACGAAGCCGACTTCCGCGTTCCTCGTGTCGACGAACTGGAAGGCCTGGTCGATGCTGGCGCCCTGCACGATCTTCGACTTGAGCGCGTCGTAGACGCCGAGCGCCTTCATCGTCTCGATCGCGGCGGCTCCATAGGGCGCCGAGGCCGGATCGGCGATCGACAGATGCGAGAAATTGCCCGCCTTCAGCGCCGGCGCGCCTTTCGTGACGTCGACGACCTTGCTCCACAGCACGAGCCTGCCGACCGCGTAGGTGAACTCGCTTCTTTGGGATTGCGTAGCCCTGCTCGACGGCGGCCCTCGGCCGCTCGGTGTCAGCCGACAGGAACACCTGGAACGGCGCGTCATGACTGATCTGGCTGAAGAAATTCCCCGAGGCGCCGAAGCTCAGGATCGCCTCGTGCCCCGTCTTCTGCTTGAAGAGCGCCGCGATCTTTTTTGCCGGCTCGGTAAAGTTGGCGGCGACGGCGACGTTTGTTTGGTCGGCGGCAGCCGGGATGGGCAGGGACGTCAGAAACGCCAACGCCGCGAAAAGCATCTTCCAAGTCATGGACAGGCTCCCCACAGCGCAGACCGGCCCTTAGCCTTGCTCGTCGCTTTTCGGAACGGCCATGGTCCGTCGCCGAGGCCGAGATCGCGCTCGTCTCGCGCGAGCTTGGATTTTGTACGCAGGCGCTCGACGCGGCGCGGGCGACGCTCGAGGAGCGCGGCGACCGGGCGAACGCCGGTTTTGCACGGCATCTCGAGGTCCGGCGCCTCCTCGTCATCGGCCGCCTCCACGCGGCCGAGCGAAAACTCTCGGAGCTCGACCCTGCGCCATTGCCGCCCGCGTCGAGGGCCGCTCACCGTCCGGGGATCGCGATCAGACCCCTCAAGACAAAGGCGGCGCGCCTGATCGCGCGGGGTGAGAAGCGCCTCGTCCGGCTCGAGGACGTCGAGGCAACCGCAGGCGTTGAAGGCGCTCGTCGTGGACGCATGCCCCGCCATGTCGTGCGCGATCCACGCAGGGTTGTCTCGCTCGCAAGGCGTCAGGAGTTGTTCGCACTCGCGCGTGCGCTCGCCGAAAAAGACGAGCATGGGGCGGCGCTCGCGCTGCTCGCCGACGGCGAGGCATAGTCGAGCTCGGCGCTCGCGCTTGCGCTCGGGACGAGCCGGCGCAGCGTGCAGAGGGCGGTCGATTCTCTTGCGGCGGCAGGAAAGGCGCAGTCGTTTAGCCGAGGGCGCGCGCGTCGCTGGATGACGCCGTCCGTGCCTGGATTCACGGCGACCCTGTTGCTGCCCGCGCCACCCAAGCGACCTCTAAGTGACGTGGTCATGTCGTTCAGCCATCAGCGCGCGCGGAACGTCGCGGCGCATGCGGCAACGGCATTCGGCGAACGCCTTTTTCAGCTCGCCGCGGATCGCATGCGGAAGATCGATCCGAGGGCCGGCCGTGCGATCGGCGCGATTCCGGCGGCCGGCGGTGGCGAAGCTCTGGCGACAGCGCGCCTTTAGGGAGCGTCGCCCGCGTGCTAGTCTTGATCAGCCCCCATTAGACGCGCAGGTGAGGCATGTCCGGGATCTGGTTGTGCCGTCTAGGCTTGGTTGTGGCGGCGATCGTCCTGCAGACGGCGCTTCTCAAGGCGGCGCTGCCCGGTCCGGAAGAAGCGCCTGCCCGACCCTCGCTGGCCGGTCAATTGCTCGTCGCTGCGCCCTCGATGGGCGATCCGCGCTTCGAGGGGACGGTCATTCTGATCGTCCAGGACGACCCGACCGGCGCCGTCGGGATCGTCGTCAACAAACCGATCGGGGAGCGGTCGCTCGCCAGCCTTTTCGAGGCGCTTGGACAGAAGGCCGGCGATCTCGCGGGCGACGTGCGCGTTTTCTCGGGCGGCCCCGTCCAGCCGGAACTCGGTTTCGTCGTGCACAGCGCCGATTACCATCGGCCGGAGACCGTCACGGTCAATGATCGTCTTTCGATGACATCGAGCCTCGAGATCTTGCGCGACATCGGCAGGAAGAAAGGGCCCGCGAAGAGCCTCGTGGCCTTCGGTTACGCGGGCTGGGGAGCGGGCCAGCTCGAAGACGAAATCGAAAAGGGCGCCTGGGGAACCGCCGAGGCCGATCCGACGCTCATCTTCGACGAAGATAGAGGAAAAGTCTGGGACGACGCCTGGGAGCATCGCACCCAGCATCTATGAACGGACGGGCAGGCGCCTCGCCATACCGCTCGCCGATATCGGCGATGTCGAGGATGGAAGGACCGGTCGGCGGCCGAAATCCTCCGCGAGTACGCACCCTTTCCGGGCGCGGACCACGTACAAGGATACGTATGAGAGACGGGGGCGATTCTTCGCACGATCGAGTCCAACCGCTTCGTCACCGGGGTGACCTGGGTCGACGGCGAGCTCTGGCACGGAACATGGGAAGGCGACGAGAGCGAATTGTGGCGGGTCGATCCTCGGACGGGACAGGTTTTGCAGAGGCTCGAGATGCCGCCCGGAGGAGGCGTGTCGGGGCTCGAGTCGGATGGCGGCGAAAGGCTCTTCTGCCGGGGGCGGAGCAAGCGGAAGGTGAGAGCCGTCCGCCGTCCCACGCGACTTCCACCGCGCCCGGCGGCTCCGAGAGGCTGGTGAGGCGGCGAGAGCGACCTTGAACGCGACTGTAAAACCGGAGGCGCGCCGCGGTCGCCATTGGGACGCCCTGCGAAAGCGACCGCTTCTCAAAGCGCCAGGATGTCGAGCGTCGCGGGATCGGCTTCGCCGCCGAAGAACTTCTGGAGACATTCCGCAAACAGCGTCTCGTCCGGCGCCGCCTTCATGAACAGCGTCACCGAGGAGCGGAATTTCATCTCGTCGACCGAGCCGAATATGTCGCGCGCCGTGCGCCCCTCTGTCTCGAGCACGAGCCTCGCGCATTCCCTGAGGCGAGAGCCGAGAACCGGATGGGCGAGATAGGCCTTGGCCTCGTCGAGCGAGGCGATCGCATAGCGGACAGATGTCGGGCTCCGGCCCAGCCCCGCGATCTGCGGAAAGACGAACCACATCCAGTGGCTCTCCTTGGCGCTGGCGCGCAACTCCCTCAGGACCCGCGGGTAGAGGGGTCTCTGCGCGCTGACGAAGCGTTCGAGGTCGTAAGAGTCGGCCAATTGCGCCCTCCCGATATTTCCCCTCAAGCCGGATAATCCGCCCCGCGCGCCACCGCCTCCAGGCCCTGGTGCTCCCTGCGTAGGGACTCGAGCTCAGCCCCCATCGCCTCATAGGCGAAGGCGCCGAGCGGCAGCCTCAGCGGCGTACGGGGAGACTCCACGGCGGCGATGATCGCCTCGGCAGCGCGCACGGGGTCGCCCGGCTGGTTTCCGCTGTAGCCCTGGATCTGCCGGCGGCGGGCGATGGCGGTCTCGGCATAGGCGTCGATCGGCCGCTTCGCCGTCTTCAGCGACCGGCCGGCCCAGTCAGTGCGGAAGGGGCCCGGCTCGACGATCAAGACCCGGATCCCGAAGGGGGCGACCTCCTTGGCGAGCGATTCGGACAGGCCCTCGACCGCGAACTTGGTCGCCGCGTAATAGCCAGAGCCGGGAAAGCCGATGAAGCCGCCTATCGAGGAGATGTTGACGATCGCGCCCGACTTCTGCGCCCGCATGACCGGCAGGACGGCGCGGGTCATGGCGGCGAGACCCAAGACATTGGTGTCGAACATGGCGCGGATGTCGGAATCCTCGCCCTCCTCGATGGCCGCCAGATAGCCGTAGCCGGCGTTGTTGACGAGGACGTCGATGCGCCCGAAGGCGCGGCGCGTCTCCGCGACCGCGCCCTGGACGTCGGCGGGGCTGGTGACGTCGAGCTTCAGCGCGAGCGCCGTCTCGGCGTTGGCGGCGACCATATCGCCGACCGTTTCCGGGTCGCGCGCCGTGGCGGCCACGCGATAGCCGCGATCGACGAGCGCTCTCGCCATGTGGCGCCCGAAGCCGGTCGAGCAGCCGGTGACGAGCCAGACGGGAGTCTCGCGGGAAGGAGGAAGAGCCATGACGACCTCCTGGGGGGTTGGGAGAGACGTATTGTCGCACGGGCGGCTGGCGGCGGGCAATGCGGGGTCGGCGTCGGCGCGGGCGGCCATGTCCGCCGGCCGAATTCGCTGAGAACAGCGAATGAGGCAGCGATTTTTTGCCGACGAGGACGCTAAGATCCCCGCTTTCGGGCGGAAACGCGGGTAAAACCGGGGCTTCGGGCGAAAACCTCTCAGCGAACGGAGCAGCGAATTTATTCGTCGTCTGAGCGAATTTTTTCGCCGGATTCAGCGAATTCGAGGCGCGCGGTCCCGACCCGCGCCGCTTTGGCCAGCGCGTCGATCGAGAGGCGCTTATCGAGAGGCTGTCGATGTGGAGATGTGGATGAATTCTCGACCAGAAGGATCGTCAGCGTCGGCAGGGCTGACCAATCGGGCATTCCGTAGGATTCGCTTTTGCGATGATAGGCGCGCAATGCGAGCGCTTTCTCGAAGCGACAGGAGAGGGGGCGGTTTCTCTGGCCCTCGACCGCAGGCGGCGCGGTGTGTCAGACTGTGCATCGGCGCGATCGGAGGGAACCGATTGCGTTGGAGGTCTCCATGCTCCCGAAGGGTGAAGCGGCGTATTTCGCGATTGCCGACATATCCGGCTATACCAACTTCATCGCGGCAGTCGAGCTCGACCATGCGCAGGACATCATCGCCGACTTC
>DASRSL010000135.1:0-70624 GCA_035656495.1 Roseiarcus sp. | reverse complement strand
TAGTCGGTCACGTCGATCGTTGCGGTCGGGGGGCCGTAGCTCGCCGACCCGCTGACCACCGCGATCCGCGGCCGGCGCACGCGGTACGCTTGGTTCTCCAGAACCTGAAAATCGTCCATCAGAGCCAGTTCGCGCGGGCTGACCATGAGCTTGTCCCGGCGATCCGCCGCCATTCGGCTCGCGGCGCTGAGAGTGGGATTTTTGGTCATGGGACTCTCTCCTCTCTCTTGACTACGCCGACATTTTGCTCGCCGTGGCGATAAGATCAAATTCTATCTTCTGATCATACGATAAGCTATCCTTATAAAAGCCGCCAATTGCGCTTTCTCCAGGCGCTCGCGCGCCATCCGCATTTTCGGCCGCGTCGCCAAGTCCTGCGCCCCGCTCAGCCGGCGCTGCTTCCGCAAGTCGCTGTCGACGCGAATTCCTGGCGCGTTTGAAACTGCCAATTCGCTGGTCCGATCGCAGATCGCGGCGCCGTCTGCACAGTCGATTCCCCCTGATGAAGAGGATCGTCCGTCGCCAGCAGCGAGCGCGACAACCGGATTCCGATCGGATTCGGATCGATCAGCGAGTGGACTGCGAAGGTCGCTTTCGTCAGGGTGCATCCTAACATTGGCGGATCAGATCGCGCCGCGTCTGCAGCAGGTACAGGACCTCAAGGCGCTCCAAGAGCTCGACCTCGGTGAACGCCGCAGTCTAGGCTAACCACGCATGACCGGTTCTGGCGCAATCCTCACGTTGCGGCTTCGACTGCATTCAAGCGTATCGCTCCCGTTCATCTCACCTCTTGATCGGAGGGTGTCCCCCCGAAGCAGGCCTCCCCGTGTTAGGCGACCCCGGAATTGTCGAGCTGCGGGCTCGGCAGCGCCCTTAATACGGGTGACGCGCGGCCTCACGAGAGCGCCATCTCCCGTCAGCCGCCGAAGAGCTTGCTCAAGACGCCGGCGCCATTGGCCCAGAACGCCAGCGCCACGCCCATCAGCGAGCCCCCAGCAACAACGCCCGACGCGACCGGCAAGGTGTACTCCTCGGCGACCTTCGGTTCGCGCCTTTCGATCAGGAGCGCAACGAGGGCCCCCAGGAAGAACAAAAGCCCGTAGTACCAGTTGAACACCCAGGCGAGCCCGAACGCCGACGCCGATGGTAGGTGCCGCTGGTGTTTCGGGAGCAAAACAGGGGCTAACGTGAGCGCCGCTCCCACGACGGCGCCGGCAAAGATCAGCCACAGCTTGATGGCTTCAAGCGAGGACAGGCCTCGGCCAAGCGCGATCGCGACAGCGGACCAGGTCTGGGCGGCAGGCGCCGGGAACTGGTCGGTCCCGAGCGCTTGCGCGTTGGGAACCAAAACTGCAAACGTGAGCACGCTGACGATCGTGCCGACAAAGATGCCGGCGAACTGGGCGAGAAACTGCTGACGGGGGTTCGCGCCGAGCAGGTAGCCGCTCTTCAAGTCGGTGAGCAGGTCGGCCGCTGAGGTCGCCGCGCCGGCGGTGATATTGGCGCTCATCAAGTTGACGTTGACGTTGCCTGGGCTCAGCGCGCCGAAGGCGAGCTGGGTGACTTTCCCCATTGCGCCGACCGGCGTCGTATCGGTCTCGCCCGTCACGCGACAGGCAACCAGCGCCAGCAAGAACGATAGCGCCACCGCAATGGCGCTTTGCCAGACGGGCATGCCGAAGCTCGCGTGCCCGAGCCAGGCAAGCGCAACGAGCGACACGACCTGGCCGAGGGCGAACCAGCTCATCGGCGCCTCGATGCGACTGCCTTCGCTCACAACCGCCGAGCGGAAGGACAGCATGGATCCGAGGTCGCGGAACGCTCTCACTGCGGTGCGCCAGCTCAGCGCGAAATTCAGCAGCCCGGCGGCCACCATGCAGGACGCACCGAACCAGAGCGTCCACTGCACGATGGCGGCAAAGCCGTCGCCTTCGATGACGCCGTTGGCCTGGAGGATCGGCACGACCACAGCCCAACATATCGTGCCGGAGACCAGCACGGTGGCGCAGACTCGCATGCCGACGATGGCGCCGGCGGCGACAAAGATGAAATCCCAGGAAAAGATGACGGTGCGGCCCGACCAGGCTGCGAAGTGGCTGCCAAGAAGCTGCTTCTGCAGGCTTATGAGAAGCGCCTCGCTTGAAAAGCGTTCGAGGCTCGCGCTGATCGCGGGCAGCCCCTCCGCCCAGAACTTGTCGATTGCGGCAACGAGCCCGGCGAGTCCGAGCGCCTTGGCGGCGCGCAGGCCCCGCGAGCTTCTGGCGTGCAGCGCGCGCAAAGTTTGAGCCGCCGCAACGCCGGACGGGAAGCGCAGCTGCTCGATATCAATCATCTGCCGCTTCATCGGGATGGCCATGGTCACCCCGAGCATGGCGAGAAAGAACACCCAGGCCAGCATGAGCGGCACAGACATCGACTGGCGGTTGATGATGATGTAGGCGGCGAAGGCCGATATGAGGGTGCCGCCGGTGGAGTAGCCGGCGGAGCTGGCGGTCGACTGCATGCAGTTGTTTTCAAGGATGGTCATCGGCGTGCGCGCGACGCCGACTTTGAGCAGACTCGTCCAGATCGCATACGATAAGATGCAGGCGGTAATGGCGACGCCGAAGCCCCAGCCGGCCTTGAGCCCGATATAGAGGTTGGTCAACGACAACACGGCTCCCAGGCATGAGCCCATCAGCAGGGCGCGCCACGTCAATTGCGCCATGCTGTCCCCACGACCGTGGTAGACCTGCTCGTACCACTGTCGCTCGATCTCTTCGGGCGTGCCTTGGAAGCCGGCGACCGGCAACGGCCGGTCCGCCTCATCGGCAGCTTCAAGAGACGAATCTGTCGGCATGTCGCCAGCCTCAATCGTTCTCGGCTTGTATGGCGCGGATCACGGCGTCGGTGACCTTGCGCGTATTGGCGGGGCCGCCGAGATCGGGCGTGTGCAGTTCGGGATCGGCGGTGACGCGCTCGATCGCCTTCATCAGGCGCTGCGCAGCGGCCGCCTCGCCGAGATGATCCAGCATCATCACGGCGGACCAGAACGCGCCAACCGGATTGGCGACGCCCTTGCCCATGATGTCGAAAGCAGAGCCGTGGATGGGCTCGAACATCGAGGGGAACTTCCGCTCGGGGTTGATATTGGCGGTCGGCGCAATGCCGAGCGACCCGGCGAGGGCCGCCGCGAGATCGGAAAGGATGTCGGCGTGCAGGTTCGAGGCGACGATCGTATCGAGCGTTTGCGGCTTCAGCGTCATGCGCATGGTCATCGCGTCGACCAGCATCTTGTCCCAGGTCACGTCAGGGAACTCCTTCGCTGCTTCAGCCGCGATCTCGTCCCACATCACCATGGCGTGACGCTGCGCGTTCGACTTGGTGACGACCGTCAGGAGCTTTCGCGGACGGCTCTCAGCCAGCTTGAAGGCGAAGCGCATGATCCGCGTAACGCCCGCGCGCGTCATGATCGAGACGTCGGTCGCGACCTCTTCCGGCAGCCCCTGGTGCACGCGTCCGCCGACGCCCGAATATTCGCCCTCGGAGTTCTCGCGCACGATCACCCAGTCGAGCTCCGGGCCCGAAACATGGCGCAAGGGCGAGGCGATTCCGGGGAGGATGCGCGTCGGCCGCACGTTGGCGTACTGGTCGAAGGGCTGGCAAATGGCGAGGCGCAGGCCCCACAGCGTGATGTGATCGGGAATATCGGGATGGCCGGCCGAGCCGAACAGGATCGCGTCGTGATGTCGGATCTGCTCGCGGCCATTCTCGGGCATCATGCGCCCGTGCTTCTTGTAGTACTCGCCGCCCCAGTCGAAATGATCGAAATGGAGGGTGAATGTCCCTTCGCGCTCAGCCAGCGCCTTCAGCACTTCGACTCCGGCGCCGACGACTTCCGTGCCGATGCCGTCGCCGGGTATGGCTGCGATCCTGTAGGTCTTCACGGCTTTCTCCTTGGGTGCGTCGTTCAACGGGCTGACAATGGGGGAGAGGCGACGACGGACCGCAAAACCAAGGAACGTCACCGTCAGAGAGATGATCGGAAGTCCGCTGACGAAATAGAGTGAGCCCGCGAAGCTGGGCAAGCGGGTCTGCCAATGGCGCCGGCATTTTTTGCTCGCCTTCGCGGGGCAAGCCCTGCGCCGGCGGCATCCTCCGCGCGGCGGTTGACCTCGACGCCGGAAGGGTCGATTGAGCCGGCCAGTCGTTCTTCGCGGCCGGTCGCCTTCGGCGCTGGCGACTCGAGGTCAAGGGGGAAGCGATCATGGACGCCGCCGAGCTGCAGCGGAAGGGCTACAGCATCCGGGCGTTGCGGACGCTGGCGAGGCGGCGCCTTCCGCGCATGCTGTTCGACATGGTCGACGGCGCCGCGGGCGACGAGATCACCATGCGGCGCAACGAAGAGGCGCTCGCGGACATCGAGCTCGTCCCCAAGTTGCTGGCCGGCGCGCCGAAGCGGGACCAGGGCATCGAGCTGTTCGGCGAGAGACTCCCTTCGCCGGTCGTCATCGGGCCGACGGGCCTCGCGGGCCTCCTCTGGCCGCACGCCGAGCTCGCCGCGGCGCTGGCGGCGGCGCGGTTCGGCACGATCTACTCGACGAGCCACGCCTCGACCGCCACCATCGAGGAGATCGGCGCCGCCACGACCGGGCCGAAATGGATGCAGGTCTTCCTATACAAGGACCGCGGGATCACGGCCGAATTCGCCGCCCGCGCCGCTGCCGCGGGATACAGGGCGCTGATCCTGACGGTCGACAACCAGGTCATCGCCGGGCGCGACCGCGACATGATGAACGGCATGAGTTTCCCCCTGCGCTGGGACGCCGGAAGCTTGCTCGATTTCGTGAGCCGGCCGGGCTGGATCTGGCGCATGCGCGAGACGCCCTCGCCGACCTTCGTCAATTACGGCAAGCGGACCTCTCTTGGCGCTTTCGGGCCACTGATGGTCGAGCAGCTCGACCCGGGCGTCGCCTGGAGCGACGTCGAGCGGCTGCGCGGACAATGGCGCGGGCCGCTCGTGATCAAGGGCCTGCTGCACCCCGACGAGGCGCGCGAGGCGCGCGCGCGAGGAGCGGACGCGATCGTCGTCTCCAACCACGGCGGCCGGCAGCTCGACGGCGCCATCCCCTCGATCGCGGCGCTGCCGGGGATCGTCGACGCGGTCGGCTCCTCCATGCCGGTGCTCGTCGACGGCGGCTTCCGCCGTGGAATCGACGTCATCAAGGCTTTGGCGCTCGGCGCGCGCGGCGTCTTGATCGGGCGGCCGCATCTCTGGGGCGTCGCCTGCGCCGGTGAGGAGGGCGTCTACTGGGCGCTCGAGCTCTTTCGCCGCGAGATCGACCGCGCGATGGCGCTCGGCGGGTGGGACGCTCTCTCGAAGATCGACCGAAGCGTCATTTTTGGCTCGCAGTCCCGTCGCACATGACCAAGACCGATCAGGCCGCCCGCGGATCCATGAAGGGGCGTGGAATCTCGAGGTGGCCGTGGTGGGCGCCGATCGTGGCGGCCTTTGCGTTGGCGGCGTTTGCGATGGTCGCCGTCCGCCCCCTTCGCGAACCGATTCTGCGAGCCGCGGGATGGGCGCTTGTCGTGAACGAGCCGGTCTCGCCCGCCGACATCATCGTCTTATCGATCGATTCCGGAGGCGCCGGCGCGCTCGAAGCGGCCGATCTCGCCCAAAGCCGCGTCTCAAAGCGAGTGGCGGTTTTTCATGACCCCCCGAGCGGAGAAGACTATGAGTTCATCCGCCGGGGGCTTCCCTATGAGGATGCAGGGGCAAGGCAGATTCGCCAACTGAAGTCACTTGGCGTGACGGATGTCCTGCAAATCTCCAGAGTCGATGGAACCGAAGCCGAAGGGCAGGCGCTTCCGCGATGGTGCGACGAGCAGCATCTCCAATCCATTGTGGTGGTGGCCAACAGCGATCACTCACGACGATTGCGGCGGGTGCTCGATCGAGTCATGAAAGGCCATCCGACGCATGTCACAGTCCGCGCCTCGCGCTACTCGAGTTTTGACCCCGATCGGTGGTGGCGCACTCGCGGGGGCATCCGGACAGAGATCGTTGAACTCCAGAAACTCTTGCTCGACGTCGTGCTGCACCCAATGTCTTGACATCGAGCCTTTGACGGATGGCCGCGGCCCAGGCGCCGGCGCACGCTTTTTTGAGGAAGTCCATGGATTCGAGTTCGAAACAGCCGCCGGCCCCCGAGGCCAGCCGTAGTGCGTTTTCAGCAGCGACAACAGGAGCGCCGATCGCCGCGACCGTTCCGTCTGCGTCTCGAGGAGGCGCTGCGATTCGCCCGTCCGATATCGTCATGATGGATGCGCTCGCGCTCAATAGCGCGATTCACTCACGCCAGGTCTCATGCGTCGAGGTGATGACCGCCTATCTCGATCACATCGACAGGCTCAACCCGAAAGTCAACGCGATCGTGGCCCTTCAAGAACGGAGCGGCGTCATTGCCCAAGCGGCTGAAAGCGACGCGCAGCTCGCCCGCGGCGACTCGATGGGCCCTCTCCACGGATTTCCGCACGCAGTCAAGGATTTGCAGCCGGTCAAGGGCATTCCTTCGACACAAGGCTCGCCCATCTTCAGGGACTTCATCCCTGCAGCCGACAGCCTGATGGTCGAGCGGCTGCGCAAAGCCGGCGCGATCATCATCGGCAAGACCAATGCGCCCGAATTCGGCCTCGGCTCGCACACCTATAATCCGGTCTACGGCGCGACGCGCAACGCCTACGACCAATCCCGTTCCGCGGGCGGCAGCAGCGGCGGGGCCGCCGTGTCGCTCGCGCTTCGCATGCTGCCAATCGCCGACGGATCGGACTACGGGGGCAGCCTGCGCAACCCGGCCGGTTGGAACAATGTGCTGGGCTTTCGCACCAGCATCGGGCGCGTGCCGGTCGATGCGCGCGATGTCTGGCTGCCTTCCATCGGCGTTCAGGGCCCGATGGCGAGGAACGTGCCCGACCTGGCGATGCTGCTTTCCGTGCAGGCCGGTTTCGACCCGCGCGCGCCGTTGTCCATGGAGGGCGACGGATCGGCGTTTCGCGCATCGTTCGAGCGCAGCTTGAAGGGAAAGCGGATTGCGTGGGCGGGCGACTTCAAGGGCTATACGCCCTACGAGCCCGGGGTTCTGGACGTCTGCAAGGCGGCTCTCAAGACGTTCGACACGATCGGCTGCTCAGTGGAGGAGGCCCAGCCGGACTATCCGCTCGATGCAGTTTGGCGTGCGCTTATTCGCATTCGCGGCTGGCAGACGGGCGGAGCTCTGCTCGAGTTCTACAACGACCCGGTCAAGCGGGCGCTGTTGAAGCCGGAAGCCATCTACGAGATCGAGACCGGGATGAAGCAGTCTGCCTACGACATCACGGCCGCTTCGGTCGTGCGCTCGGAGTGGTATCAGGCGGTGCGGCGCCTTTTCGATCGCTATGACTACTTCGTTGCGCCGACGGCGCAGGTCTTTCCTTTCGACGTGGATCTGCATTGGCCGCAGGAGATCGCCGGCGCCAGGATGGAGACCTATCACGAATGGATGAAGGCCGTGCTTCTCATCTCGATGTCGGGCTGTCCGGCTTTGGCCGTTCCTGCCGGATTTGGCGCATCCGGCTCGCCGATGGGAATCCAGATCGTGGCGCCTGTCCACCGGGAGCTCGACTGTCTCGCTTTGGCGTATGCCTATACGATTGCGGCGAATTGGACGACCTCGCGCCTGCCGGGGCTGCTGGCCGGCTGACTGATGGTCAGCTCGTCACCTGCTCGCCGCGCCCGTAGACGAGCAGCATCAGGATGATGACCCCGCCGTAGATCACTTGCCGCCCGGCCTCCGGCATCTCCATGATCGAGAGCACGCTGTTGAGCAGGACGATCAGAATCACGCCGACGAGCGTGCCGAGGTAGCGGCCGCGGCCGCCGAGAATATTGGTGCCGCCGATGACGACCGCGGCGATCGCGGGCAGAAGATAGGGGTCGCCCATACCTTGATAAGCCTTCTGCGAATAGCCGGCGAGAAGAACTCCGGCGAGGCCGACGGTCAAGCCGCATATCGCAAAGCAGGCGACGGTGACGCCCTTGGTGTTGATGCCCGCGAGATAGGAAGCCGCCTCCTTGTTCCCAAGGGCGTAGATCGATCGGCCGAACACCGTCCGTTGCAGCATGACGGCGACGACGCCTGAGACCGCCAGCCAGACGAACAACGCGTTGGGAATGCCGAAGAAGCGCCCGGACGCGAGCGAGCGCATGAGATCCGTTGCCGCCGTTTGAGGCGCAAACCCTCCCGTATGGGCGACCATCAGGCCGCGCATCACGGCGTTCACGCCGAGAGTGAAGATCATCGAGGGAACGCGCAGATAAGCGACGCCGAGCCCATTGACGACGCCGACCGCGAGCCCGACCGCCAGCCCAACCGGGATGGCCCAGGCTCCCCCGATCGCCGTGGCCATCATCGCCGAGGCCGTCAAGGTCCAGGGAATCGACAGGTCGATCTGCGAGATCAATATGACGACCATCGTCCCGGCGGCGACAATGCCCAGAAACGCGCCGATCTGCAGTTGCTGCAACAGGTAGGTCGGGGACAAAAGCGGGACGCTTCCGAAACGCTCCCAGGTGTAGACCGTTCCGGCCAACAGGATCGCCAAAATGAACAGCGCCGCGATCAGGATCGGCCGATCGTCGCGCGACGGCCGCAGGATGGCCGAACGCGCCATCATCGGAAGAGCTCCAAAGTGTTCTTGACCCGCAGGACCCGAAGCGCCCCGACGCTCACCGCGGCAAGCAGAATGATTCCCTCGAACAACGGCTGCAGCAGCGGCGCGATGTCGAACACCCGGAAGAAGTACGAAATGACCCTCAGGATCAGCGCCCCGAAAACCGAGCCGATCGCTCCGCCGGCGCCGCCAAGAAGCGAGGTGCCGCCGATCACGACCGCAGCGATTGAGTTCAGCGTATAGGCGCCCGCCTGGGGAATGTCTGCGTTGCCCGACGAGGTTTGGATGGCCAGGAACAGTCCGCCGCAGGCGGCGAAGAACCCGCCGAGCGTGAACGCCGCGATTCTGGCTCGGTTGACGGCAAGGCCGGACATGTAAGCCGCCCCCTCCGCCGAGCCGATCGCGTAAACGGTCCGGCCCGTGACCGTCCGGCTGAAGGGAACCCAGACCAGAAGCACGATAAGCACGAGAAGGACGAAGGGCGTCGGAATGCCGGCGAATGGCGCAAACCATGGCTCCGCGCCGTCGTTGAAGACATGGACGGTCGATGCAAAATCGCCGAGCGAATTGGTCAACGCCCAGTTCAGGTCGTCATCGATCTTGCCGCCGGGCTGCGGCCGCAGGAACAGCGCAATGCCGATAAACATTGCGCCTGTTGCGAGCGTCGCGATGATCGGCTGGATGCGGCCGTATACGACGATCACGCCATTGGCCAGGCCCGCGAGGATCCCGATCGCCAGACAAAAGAGCATGCCGCCGACGATACCGGGCAGGCCCCCAGGCCACGTTCCAAGCCCGATGTGCCATCCGGCGATATCAAGTCCGAGTGGGGTTGCTGCGCCGCTGAGGAGATAGCTCGCAAAGCAGCCGACCATGGTCATCAACGCGCCGACGGAGAGGTCGAGGCCCGCAGCGAGAACGGGCACGGTCTGCGCCATGGCCACCAGCGCCAGCGTGAACGCCTCGTCGCTGTTCTGAACGAGCACTGCGGAAGAGAAGCCCTTCGGATGGACAAGGTGATAAAAAAGATAGATCGCGCAAAAGAGCGCAACCGGGGTCAGGAACGCGAAGTTTTGCCGTATTCGAATCGCGAGATCGCTAGACATGAGCGGACTCGCGATCCGGACCTTCGCTGCTTGTCGCCCCCGGTGCGCTGGCGGCCTCGATGTTGAGCGAGCTCGCCACGATGTTGGTTTCGTTCAGTTCGTTCCCCGAGAGCTCACGCACGATCCGGCCGTCGTACATGATGGCGACGCGGTCGCAGCAGCCGATCAATTCGTCGTAATCGGTCGAATAGAACAGAATGGCGGCGCCCTGATCGGCGAGCTCGCGCATGAGCCGGTAGAGCTCGTGCTTCGTGCCGACGTCGATGCCGCGGGTCGGGTCGTTGAGCAGGATGACGCTGGGCCCGATCATCAGCCATTTGGCGATGACGACCTTCTGCTGGTTTCCGCCGGACAAGGTCGACACAGGGTCGGAGGACGCGCCGATCTTGATCCGAAGGCGCTTGATCCCGGCCTCGATCGCGTCCGCCTCCTTGGCGGCGTCAATGAAAGGGCCGAACGACAGGTCGCGCAGTGAGGCGATCGTCAGGTTGTCGGCGACCGACATCGGCAGCATGAGGCCTTCCGTCTTGCGGTCCTCGGGAACGAGCGCAATCCCGATCTCGCGCGACTTGGCCCGCGCCGGAGATCCCGCGCGGACGGCGCGTCCCTTGACCGTGACCGTGCCGCTCACGCCGCGCAGAACGCCGAACAGGGCAAGCAGCAGCGTCTTCTGGCCTTGGCCGTCGAGCCCGCCGAGGCCGACGATTTCGCCAGCGCGGACTTCCAGCGATATTCCCTCGAGGCGGCCCTCCCATCCAAGGTTGTCCACTTTGAGCGCGGCGTCGCCCGGTGTGCGCTCGGGCTTCGGCGGATATTGCGCGGCGATGTCGCGGCCGATCATCAACTGGACGATCTCAGCCGTCGATCGCGCGCCTTTGTCGAAGGTCTCGATGTGGCGGCCATTGCGGAATACGGACGCTCGGTCCGCCAGCGCTTCGACCTCGTGCATGCGGTGCGTGATATAGAGGATGGCGACATTCTCGGCTTTCAGCCGCGCCAGGAGGGCGTACACCTTTTCGACGTCGGCGCTGGTCAGCGCCGAGGTCGCCTCGTCGAGAATGAGCAGCTTTGGACTCTGGCCGAGCGCCTTGGCGATCTCCACCATCTGGCGCCGCGACAGCGGCAGGTCGCGAATGCGCAAGAGCGGATTGACGTCCTCGCAGCCGACCTCGGCGAGCAGCCCTTCCGCCCGGCGGCGCTGGGCGCGGGCGTTAATGAGGCCGAGCCGGCGCGGGGGCGTGGCGATGAAAATATTGTCCGCCACCGAGAGGTCGGGCATCAGCGACAGTTCCTGGAAGATGCAGACGACGCCGGCGGCGGTCGCGGCAGCCGGGCTTTTGAAGCGGCGTGGCTGGTCTTCGATTGCGATGGTCCCGGAATCGGGCTCGACGACGCCGGCGACGATCTTGATGAGCGTCGATTTGCCGGCCCCGTTCTCGCCGAGCACGGCGTGGATCTCTCCGCGGCGGCAGGCGAAGTCGACGTTCTCGAGCGCCCGCACGCCGCCGTAACGTTTGGAGATTTGCGACAGGGCGAGGAAGTCGCCTCCCGGCGCGTTCGCCATAGCTCGACTTTCCTCGCGTGCGCCTAAAAAAAACGCCCGGTCCGGCTCTGGCCAGACCGGGTTCGGCTGCTAGAGGGCCGTCACTTGGTGTTCGCTTCGCTCTGCGCCATGATGTCCGGCGCGGTGAAGGTCACGCCGCAGGGCAGGAACTGGTTCGGGGCGAAGAAATTGACCTTGAGGTCCGGCCAGTAGTTTTCGCCGGCCTTCAGGGTCTTGTAAGTCGCGACCGGGATCGGGATCGAGATCAGCTGCGGCATGACGTTGCCTTGCAGCGCCGAAATCGCCGCCTTCATGGCGATTGCGACGAGCGCCGGCGACTGGCCATAGGACAGACCCCTGAGGCCCTCCTGCCAGTGAGCCGCGATCTGCTTGCGGTACTCGTTCTCGCCCTCGCCGGCGAAGGGGACGAACGGGTGCTTGGCGTCGATCATCGCCTGGATGGTCCCGTCGGTGCCGCCCTGGCTGAAACCGCCGTCGAAATGCCCATGCACCGCGAGCGCATCCGCCGTCACCTTCTGGGACGTGCCCGTGTCCCAGTTGCCGACCACCTCCGTCACCTTGAATTTGTTTGGGGGCGCATCGATGACTTCCCGGAAGCCGAGATGGCGGTCGCGATCCACGGAATTGCCGGGCAATCCGCGAACTTCGAGAAGGTCGCCGGATGTCTTGCCCATCTCCTGTATCAGGAATTTGGCCGACATGCGGCCCGCCTCCTTCTGGTCCTCGTTGACCATCATCACCTTGTCGGTGTCGAGAATGTTGTCGAACGGGACCACGACGACGTTATTCTTGTCTGCGAGGCGGATAATGCGGTCGAAGCCGTCCGGCGCGACGGCGATGGTGACGATTGCGTCGTAGCCCTGATTGATGAAGTCCTCCATCGCCCCGAGTTGAGCTGCGACGTCGGTTCCGGTCGAGACAACCTTGAACTCCTTGATGTTCTCCTTGATTCCCGGCAGCTCGGTCGCAGCCTTGGCGGTCTTGACCATCTGAATGCGCCAGGTGTTGCCGACGAAGCCGTTGACGAGCGCGATCCGATAGGGGCCTGGCTTTTTCTCCCATTGGAAGAACTTCGTCTTGTCGGACCAGGGCTTGAAGCACTCAGGATTGGCGCCGGGGCCGGACACGACCTTCGGGCCGGCCCAGGCGGTCGAGGCGAGCAGCAAGCTGGAAAGGGTCAAAGCGAATATGCGAGTGGTGGCTTTCATTGCGACGTCCTCCCTCTTCATTTACGTCCGTTCGAAATCCCGATCGGACCGGCGCGCTTGGTTTGCGCCAGCGCAGAGTAACATGCCAGAGTGACGCCATGTCGGCAAGGCGGCTTGGCTGCGCTCTAGGGCAATCGGGCGACGGCGATTTCCTCCTCACCTATCGGAGACGGCAGCGCGACCCCCCACCCCTCCCGCCCCCACAAGGGGGGCGGGAGGGCGTCCATCAGTCACAGGGCCTACTTCGCCCGATTGCCCTAGCTGCGCCCGAGCGGCCCAGACTGGCGTGGGGGGCCGGCGCCTGTTCCGGACGGTCGCCGCTCCGCCATCCGCGCCCGCAGATCCTCGATCAGCCAGCGTCCCGCGCGGCCGATCTCCTGGCCGCGCACGTGAACGACATGGGCGAGGAACTGGAAGGCGCTGGACTCGGCGAGCTTGAGTGCCTTGAGCCTCCCCCCGGCGATCGGTCCGACGACGAGATGGGCGGGCATCCGGCACCATCCGAAGCCGGCGAGCAGGAATTCGAGCCGGGTCGAGAGGTCGGCGAACCGCCAGATGTGATGGCTGACGATGCCGCCGCTGAAATTCTGGGTCAGCGGCGTCCTGTCGGTCAGAACCAGCTGGACATGCGGCTCGAGGGTCTCGCGGGCGATCGGCTCAGGCTCGCTCGCCAACGGATGGTCGACGCTGACGACGGCGAGAATGTCGATCGCGGCGAGAAAATCGGCCGCGAGGTCGCCGAACCCGGAGGGAGGCATCGGATAGATGGCGAATTGCGCCACGCCGTCGCGCAGGCGCTGCTCGGAGCCGCCTAACGTCTCGGTGAAGATGGAAACCGGCACGGCCGGAAACTCGTCGCGCAGTGCTTTCAGGCTCGCGATCAGCGGCTGATGCGGAAAGATCCCGTCCACCGCTAACACGAGCTCCGGCTCGACTTTGTCGGCGATGCACGCGGCTCGTCGCTTCAGCGCAACCGCGCCCTCGAGGAGGCGGCGCGCGTCCTTGGCAAGCGCGACGCCGGCCGGGGTGAGGCGCGGCGTCTTGCCGGATCGGTCGAACAGGGCCACCCCGAGGTGGCCCTCGAGCGCCGCCACCGACTGGCTCACCGCCGACTGCACGCGGCCGAGCTTTCGCGCGGCGGCGGAAAAGCTGCCCTCGTCGACGGCGGCGACGAAGATCCGCATCTGGTCGAGCGTCAAGGCGTCGATCATGGCGCTACCCATCTCGCAGACAGATAGAAACCATCATAATTAATCCAGTTGTACTGATGAAAGCAAGCGCCCATGTTGCAGCGCATCGCAAGGAGGCGACTCATGACCGAGGTCAAGAATGTTCGTGGAGCCGGCGTCGGCGCGGCCGCGCTCGCCCAGGTCTTCACTCAAGCGCGCACCCACAATGCTTTCCTCGACCGCCCCGTCCCCGATCAATTGCTCGTCGAGGCGCTGGATTTCGCCAAGATGGGGCCGACCTCTGCGAACCAGCAGCCGCTGCGCGTTCTCTTCCTGAGGTCCAGTGAGGCGAAGGAGCGGCTCCGCCCGGCCATGTCGCCGGGCAACGTTGATAAGACCATGGCCGCGCCGGTCGTCGCCATCGCCGGCTACGATCTGAAGTTTTACGAGCACCTGCCGTTTCTCTTCCCGCACGCCGACGCCAAGAGCTGGTTCTCGGGCGCGCCGGAGTTCGCCGCCCGCAGCGCCTTCCAGAACGGCACGCTCCAGGCCGCCTATCTGATCCTCGCGCTGCGCGCCGTCGGTCTCGACGCTGGCCCGATGACCGGCTTCGACGCCGGCAAGGTCGAGGCGGAGTTCTTCCCCGAAGGGACGATCAAGGCCAACGTCATCATCAACATCGGCTACGGCGACGACGCCAAGCTCTTCCCGCGCAGCCCGCGCCTCGCGTTCGACCAGATGGCGAAGTTTCTCTGAAGAGCCTCGCATGAGCCTCGAGATCAAGAGCGTCGAGCGCGGCGGCCTTGCTGAAGACCGAGGCCTCAATCACCGCGCTCGTCTGGTGATCGCGCCGGAGAAGGTCGCCGAGCATAGCCCGTTCCTGCTCATGGCCGAGGACTGGTTTGCGCCGCCGGCCGGATTTCCGACCCACCCGCACCGCGGCATGGAGACGGTGACGTTCGTGCTGGCGGGCGAGCTTCTGCACAAGGACCATATCGGAGGAGAGGGGCGGCTTCGCGCCGGCGATGCGCAATTCATGACCGCAGGCGGAGGCGTCCTGCACAGCGAGCTGCCGGGACCGGGCGGCGTACGGTCGCTTCAGCTCTGGCTCAACCTGCCGGCGCGTCTCAAGCGCACTCAAGCCGGCTATCGTGACGTCCGCCTGGCGGACGTCGGCCTCCTTCGAGGAGATGGGACAGAGGCGCGCCTCTATGCGGGTCGACTGGGCGAAGTCGCCGTTCCGCACGCCACCGCCTGGCCGATGACCCTCGTCGATGCGACGCTCGAGGCCGGCGCGACGCTGGAGCTGACCGTTGCGGCGGGCGAGCGGGCCTTCGCCCTCGTTGTCGAAGGCGAGGCTCTGCTCGGCGCCAACGCGCAAAGGGTTCGGGCGGGCGAGGTCGCGTGGGCTGCGCTGCCCAGCGAAGATACGAGCCTCGTCGCTTCGGCGCCCGGCGGCAGAACGCGGCTCCTGTTCTACGCGAGTCCCGTCATCGACGAGCCGGTCGCGATGGGCGGCCCGTTCGTCATGAACACCCGCGAGGAAATTCTCGAGGCGTTCGTGGACCTGCGGGCGGGGCGGCTGACCGCGCCCTCTGAGGCCGGCCCGCGCTCCTTCTTCGACCAAAAGACGAAGGTTCTCTGACAAGCGAGTGAAAAACGAGGAGATGAAATGAGCTCAACGACTTTGCCCCACTCCACGGCGGCCTGGACCGTCATTCCGAAGTCGCTTGCCCCGGCGCTGCAGTCCGTGCTGCGCATCATGGCCGGCCTGGCGTTTCTCGAGCACGGCACCGGCAAGCTCCTCGGCTTCCCGCACGGCCTGCCCTTCATCGACAAGATGCCGACCGGGTTGCTCTATTTCACCGGCACGATCGAGCTTGTGGGCGGCGCGCTGATCGTGCTCGGCCTGTTCACCCGCCCGGTCGCCTTTGTCCTCTCGGGCTTCATGGCGGTCGGTTATTTCATGGCGCATTTCCCGATGAGCTTCTTCCCGGCGATCAACATGGGCGAGCCGGCGCTGCTCTACTGCTTCATCTTCCTCTACCTGGCCGCGGCGGGCCCCGGCCCCTGGGCGGTCGACAAGGAGTGATGTCTGTCATCCCTGCGAAAGCGGGGATTGACAGTTGTCGTGGCGGGTTGTCTTAGCCGAGGCCTGCATGCGGGTCGCCCTGACGGGACACCCCGCGTACAGCGGCATGACGACGCGATTAGTTGCGCCGGTTGAACGCGCGGAAGTTTGCCGCGTTGAGCTGGCGTCCCGCAAACACTCTTCAACAGGAGGGCTGAATGACCAAGGTGTTAGTGCTCTATTATTCCAGCTACGGCCACATCGAGACGATGGCCTACGCTGTCGCCGAGGGCGCGCGCGCCACCGGCGCGACGGTCGATGTCAAACGCGTGCCGGAGACGGTCCCCGAGGCGATCGCCAAGGCGGCTTATTTCAAGCTCGATCAGCCCGCGCCGGTCGCCACCGTCGGCGACCTCCCGAACTACGACGCGATCGTGGTCGGCGCGCCGACCCGGTTCGGCCGCATGCCCTCGGCGATGGGCGCCTTCTGGGAGCAGGCCGGCCAATTGTGGATGAGCGGCGCCATGGAGGGCAAGGTCGGCGGCGCGTTCAGCTCGACCGCCACCCAGCACGGCGGCAACGAGATGACGCTCTTCTCCATCATCGCCAACCTCCTGCACTTCGGCATGATCATCGTCGGGCTGCCCTACAGCCATGCCGGAATGATGACTCTCGACGAGGTGGTTGGCGGCGCGCCTTACGGCGCGACGACGATCGCCGGCGCGCAGGGCCAGCGTCAGCCGAGCAAAATCGAGCTCGACGGCGCGCGGCGCCAGGGCGAGCTCATTGCGAAGGCGGCCGCCAAGCTTTCGGCTGCGTGAGAGTCTGTTTCAAAAGTCATGGACCTCATCCTGAGGCGCCCTTTGCGAAAGCAAAGGGCTTCGAAGGATGCTCCAGAGGACGCTTGCCGCGCCCGCGCCATTGGATCGTCCTTCGAGGCCCCTTCGGGGCTCCTCAGGACGAGGGCAGCGGGCTTTTGAAACAGACACTGGGCACGCGGGCGCGGGAGCCCGTCAGAATACGATGGCTTTGGCGGCCGCGATCGCGGCTCCGATGGCGCTCCGTCAGGGCCGGGTCTCCTTCATGGCGACGGCGGCGACGACGCCCGACAGAAAAGTCAGCGCCGCGACGGCGGCGATGGCCGCGGCGAAGCCGAACGCGTCGGCGATGATCCCGGCGCTCAGGGCCCCGATCGCATAGCCGAGGTCGCGCCAGAACCGATAGACGCTCAACGAACGCGCGCGCCAGGAAGGGTGCGACGCGTCGGACACGGCGGCGAGCAGGGTCGGATAGACCATCGCCGTGCCGACGCCGATGAGCAGGCTCGCCAAGAGCCACCATCCGAAGGCGCCCGTCGCCGCAGTCAGGAACAGGCCGACCGCCTGCACCCACATGCCCGACGCGATGAGGCCCTTGCGGCCCCAGCGGTCGCTGAGCGGACCGGTCAAGGTCTGCAGGATTCCCCAGGCGGCGGGATAGACGGCCTTGAGAACCCCGATGCGCTCGACCCCGAGGCCGAGGCTGGCGAAGAACAAGGGGAACAGGCCCCAGCTCATCCCGTCGTTCAGATTGTTCACGAGCCCGGCCTGGCAGGCTGCAAACAGGTTGCGGTCCTTGAAAGACGTCCGCGCAAACACTTCCCGGAATGGAGCCGGCGCCGGCTTATGCCCATGAGCCGCCAGCTCCAGACGGACATGCTCGCGCGTGTCGCGCACGAAAAGGATGGAGAGCCCAAAGCCACACACGGCGTAGACAATCCCGATGTAGAACGGGTCGGGCCGCAATGCGGACTGCGCCGCGATGTAGCCGGTCAGCCATGCGGTGAAGCCGACCGCGAGATACCCGGCGAACTCGTTGAGCCCGACCGCGAGCCCGCGCGATCTCGGCCCCACGAGGTCGATCTTCATGATGACCGTCATCGACCAGGCCAGACCCTGGTTCACGCCGAGGAGCACATTGGCGGCGACGATCCACGGCCAGCTCGGCGCCCAGATGATCAGGAAAGGCACGGGAAGCCCGCATGCCCAGCCGAGCACGAGCGCCCGCTTGCGGCCCCAAGTGTCGGCAAGCTGGCCGGAAACCAGGTTGGTCAGCGCCTTGACGACGCCGAAACTCACGATGAAGGAGGTCACGGCGGCTGTGGACTCGATGTGGAACTCTTCGGTTCCGATCAGGGGCACGACCGTGCGCTCGAGGCCCACCATGCCGCCGACGAAGGCGTTGACCAGGATGAGCAGCAAGAACTGCGGCAAGTTCTCGCGCAGGCCGAGCCGAACGCCGGGCGGACTGGAAGCGACTGGTTTCGCCGCCAAGTTTATTCCTCGCGACGTTCGCCGAGAGAAACCGCACCGAGGGCGGTGAGGCGCCCCGAAGGGGCCTCGAAGGACGATCCGGGGACGCGGGCGGCGCCGGAAGCATCCTCTGGCGCGACCTTCGAGGCCCTCCGCAATCTACGCTCCCGCGAAGCCCGCATTGGCCGCTCGGATCTCCGCCGCGCGCGGCGGCGGGGGCGGAATTTCTTTCAGCATGAGGGCCACGAACTCTTCTTCGTCCTCGACACGGAACGCCCCGTTGAACCGCCGTTCGAAACCGATCGTCGAGCGCGGATTGCCGCTGAGCCCGCGTCCGCATACCGAGCCCGCGTATGCGCCCGGCAGGACTTCGATGTGGTCGGGCAGCGTCCGCAATCGCGCGAGCGAGGCGAACAGGGTTTTCGCTCCTTGCGCCGCATCGCTGGCGAGCTCGGTCCGTCCGACGTCGCCCACCATCAGCGTGTGGCCGGAGACGAGCATCCAGGGCTCCGGCGCGCGCGTTCGGTCCGTCACCAGCAAGCTCAGGTGCTCTGGCGTGTGCCCGGGAGTGTGCAGGAAGGAAAATGTGACATTGCCGAGTTCGAGCGCCTCGCCGTCCCGCGTGCGCTCGAAGGCGAAGCCGGTCTCGGCGCTTTCATGCAGGACGTAAGATGCGCCGGCGGCCTCGGCCAGCGCCCGGCCGGCGGAAACGTGATCGGCGTGCAGATGGGTGTCGACGACGATGCGAATCGGCGTCCGCTCGGCTTCAGCGGCCTGGAAATAGGGCTCGATCGGAAATAGCGGGTCGACGACTGCGCCAACCCCCTTGCCGACGCAGCCGAGCAAATAGGAGATCGCAACGGGGTCGCGATGCAGAAACTGGCGGACGATCATCGGATTCCTCCTCTATGGCTTGACGGCGGCCGCCCGACAATGTTCAATCACTTTGTTGAATGATTGCGCGAGAGGATTTGCGTGTCAAGCGGAAGTCCCAAGCAGGCGATTTTCGCGCGCCTCGCCGAGATCGCGCAGGCGCTCGGGCACGCACACCGCCTGGAATTGCTGGAGCATTTGGGGCAGGGGGAGCGGAGCGTCGAAGACCTCTCGGACCGAACCAGGCTCAGTTTCGCCAACACCTCCCGTCATCTCCAGATCCTGCGGCGCGCGAGGCTGGCGGACGGCCGACGCGAGGGGAAATGGGTGCTTTACGGCCTCGCCGGCGCCGAGGATGTGGTTCCGCTCCTGCGCGCGCTCGGACGCGTCGGCGAACGCAATACCGCGGAAGTTCAGCAGGTGTTGTCGACCTACTTCCGCGCCCGGGACGAATTGGAGCCGGTGTCGCGGGAGGACCTCATTCAGCGGCTCCGGGACGGGCTGGCGATCGTGCTCGACGTACGGCCGGAGGACGAGTTCGGCCTCGGCCACCTGCCGGGCGCCGTGAGCGTTCCTCTCGCCGCCCTCGGGCGCCGCCTCGCCGAATTGCCCAGAGATCAGGAGATCGTCGCCTATTGCCGAGGGCCGTACTGCGTGTTCGCGATTGAGGCGGTGTCGATCTTGCGCGCCCATGGATTCCACGCCCGGCGGCTTGAGGACGGGTTTCCCGAGTGGCGCGCCGCCGGCCTGCCGACGGAGAGCGGCGCCGCCTTGTGCACGTAGCCGACCGCTCATGCGATAAACTCCGACGGTTCCCGCGATCGGGAACGATCGGAGCGCTGGAGTCGCTACAGTCGACCTTATGCGCCCGGTGATGGAGCCATGCCGGAGGGCGAGGTCCAAATCAACAAATCGACGTTGATTTGTTTCGTTTCACGCTCTTGATTCATCCGATCTTTTGGGCCGGACGCTCGCGCGGAAAGCGTCGAACCGGCGGCGCATCAAGGCGGGAGTTATCCCTGCAGTCGGTCGAATAGGGAAGTTCAGTTCCCTGATGGCCTGGAAAATGCCCCTGTTCGGGCGCGTAGGGAATTTTTCCGAAACCGCCTCGAATCGTTGGTCTTTCGGCGTCCCTTCCACCCGAATCGGCCGAAATTCAAGAAGTTTCGCTGCTTTTTTCCCTGCCGCAGGGAATCGGGCCGCCCGCCGGGGCGAGCTCGACCGTTCCGCGATCGGGCAGGATCGGAGTCGCTGCGCCAGGGTCATGGAAACGAATGTCCTCGGAATGCGTTGAGACGGCGATGAGCCGGCGAATCTTGCCGAAGCGCACTCGAGGAGGCGTGACATGAGCTTGACCATCCTGCCCCGGTCATGGGCGGCGCCGCTGCTGTCCGTGCTGCGCATCATGACCGGACTGCTGTTCCTCGAACATGGCACCGGCAAGCTGCTCGGCTTTCCGCATCTGCCGATGCAGGAGGCTGGGGCGATGCTCTATTTCACCGGCGCCATGGAGCTGGTCGGCGGCATCCTCATCACGCTCGGCCTGTTCACCCGTCCGGTCGCCTTCGTGCTGTCGGGCTACATGGCCGTTGCCTATTTCATGGCCCATGCCCCGAAGAGCTTCTTTCCGGTGATCAACATGGGCGAGCTGGCGGTGATGTACTGCTTCGTTTTCCTCTATCTCGCCGCCGCCGGTCCGGGCCCCTGGGCGATCCACAAGGACTGAAGGCTCTACTGCTGCGTGCCGCGCAGCTCCGCGGCGTCCTGCGGGGAGGGCGTGGACCAGAGCGAGCCGAACGACACGGCGTTCCACAGTCTCGCGAGCCACGTGCGCCGGCGGCTGGCCGCGGCGGCGGGTTTGGCTTGCGGCGCCGGGTCGGCGGCCGGGACCGGCATCGGCGCCAGCGGCGCCGAAAGTTCGGCGGCGCGCTTCAGCAAAACCTCGCGATCCTCTTTCGGCGCAGGCGGAAGCTCCGCGAGGGCGAGCGCACGGCTCGGCGGCGCGCCTAACCCTGCAGTGATGACTTTCGGCAGCTGATCAGGTTCGCCGCCGGACGCCGCTGGCGGCGCCTTCGCGCCAAGGCGGGCCGAATAGGCGGGGACCGCGAAACTGGCCGGACGCGCGGGCGGCGTCGGCGCCATCGAAGCGGTCGATTCCGGCGCAGCCGCGAGCGCGGCGGGCCGGACCGGCGGCAGCGGGCTCGCGGTGCCGGCCGGATCCGGCCCATCCGCGACGAGGAGACTGGCCGGCCGGACCGGCGGCGCCGGGCTCACGGCGCCGACCGGATCCGGTCCCTCCGCAACGACGAGGTTGGCCGGCCGGATCGGCGGCATGGGAAGGTTCGTGATCGAGGCGAGCAGCAGTTCGCGATCGCTCGGGCGCCGGGGCGGCAGGGGCGCGCGCGACAGATCGGCGCCCGGACCGTCCGCGTTCCCCGGCGTTTCCGAAGCCGCCTCGCTCTCGAGGCTCGGCTGCTCCAGCGCCGCAACCACCTCGGGCTGAGGCGCTGGCGCGACTGTTTGCTTCGGCGCGGGCGCCGGCTTGGGCGTAGGCTTCGGCGGCGGCGCGCTCGGCGGGCTGGGTTCGGCTTGTGCGATCGCCGCCGAGCCGGCGTCGGCGACCTGGACGCCGCCGCCGCCGGATCGGCCGCCGCCGCGCCCCCCTACGGCTGTCACGACCGCCTCCTGCCCGCCCCTCTCCTCGGCGTCGTCGGCGCCGCCGCCGCGGCCGCCGAACAGCCAGCCGAAGAGGCCGCCGCCGCTGCTCGCCGTCTGGATCTCGCCGCCGCGCGTCTCGATCTCCGCCTTCGCCAGTTCGTAGCCGGGCATCGGCTGACCGTCGGACGGAATGAAGACCGTCTTGCCGTCAGGAAACACGCGCGTCAGCGCAGCGCGGCTCATCCGCGGCCAGTATCGCACCGAGCCCGAATCGATATGCACCCACGTCACGCCGGTTGGGTAGAAGCCGACGCCGCCTTCCTGCATCCGCATCGCGATGTCGCGGATGCGATCCGGACCGACGTCCTCGAAATGCGCGTCGATGGCGCGGCCTTCCATGTGCTGCGAATGCTCGGCGACTTGTCGCGATCGCCGTCGCAGCATCGCGTTCGTCTGGGGCGACCGGTAGCCAGAAAGGACGTCGATCGGCTCCCTGGAGCCCGACTCGCGATAGACCTCCCAGACGATGTCGAACAGGTGCGGGTCCATCCTGGTCGGCTCGTTGATCCGCCAGTCCCGCATGAACCAGTTGAGCTTGTCGAGCACCGCCTGGTCGTAGATCCCGTTGACCATATAGGTGAACGAGCCCTCCTCGCCGGTGTGCTGGTTGGAGAAGACGACGGTGCGCGTGTCGCCGTTGGCGACGGCGGATTCGGTCGAGTTCGGCGCGAGCCAAGCGGCGAGCAGGACCGTCGCCGTCGCCGCCCGCGACGCGGCCCTGCCGCATCGGGCCAAATTCATCACAAACAACCCCGCCAACCAATCATCCTTCCGAACTGCGGCGCGTCCTCCCGGATTCGCCGTGACCTCGGACAAATGCGTCCGCGCAAGCACCGTTTCCCGACCGGCCGTCCCAACCGGCCTCTTTGCGCCTTCCCCATTGCGCGTCTGCGCGCGATTGGGTCGACAAGGCGCCCTTCCAGTGACCCCGATGCTACAGCAAGGGTTAAATCGAACGAGTCCGCGTATAGACCCATCGCTTGCTCGGTTCAATCTTGACTTTTCGCCGACAATGTGCTTGCCACCCTTTGCGTCAGGCCGTACACGTCAGGCCTCTGTTGCAGGATTCCGTCCTCGTCGACGAAATCGGTGAAATATTCGATGTGAATCGGCAGGGGCTGGGGCAGGAAGACCGCTCGCTCGCGTCCGCCAATCGCCGCATCGATCCGACTTTCCGGCCAACCGAGCACGAGCTCCGCGAGCTGCATCGCGTCTTCGACGCGCACGCAGCCGTGGCTCAGGGCGCGCATGTCTTCCGAGAACAGTTCGCGCGCCGGCGTGTCGTGCAGGTAGACCGAGTGGTCGTTCGGGAACATGAAGGCGAGCCGCCCGAGCGCGTTGTCGTCGCCCGGCGGCTGGATCACGACGAGACGTCCGCCGCTCGTCTTGACCTCATAGCCGAGGTGCTCGAAGTGGCCGAGCCTCGGCAAGATCTCCTTCCTGACGATCGAATCGGGCACCCGCCACGACGGGTTGATCAGCACGTAGCGCACCACGTTGGAGAAGACCGGGGTCGGCGTCTGGGGCTTGCCGACGACGACTCGCGCGCTGTGGATCAGCGTGTCGCCCTCGAAGACCTCGACCGAAAAGTCGGGAATGTTGACCTCGATCCGGCGCGCGCCCATGTCGCGCGGCTCCCAGCGCCACATCTCCATGTTGGCGAGGATTGCGGCGCGGAGCCGGCTCGCAGCGGCTCGAGCCGCACGGTCGGCGGAGGCGGCATAGGCTCGGCCGCGGCGCGAGCCCTTCCCGGATCGGGGCGGGCCGAAGAACGTCGGATCCTGGGCGAGCACAGCGTCGCCATCGGCCAGCCCGGAATCCGCGAGGTCGTCGCCGAGGCCGAGGGCGGCCGCCCGACGCGGATGCATCGTCCGGCTCATGAGGCGCTTCAGCTCCTCGCGAAGCTCACGGTACCCCTTCTGCGGCGGATTGAATGCGGCCAGTCGCGCGCCGGGGTCCGCCGCCGCGGCGGTTTCGGCGAGCGCGACGGCCGGGTCGGCGATGTTCGGAGCGTCGCCGATCAGGGGCGAGAGGCGCGCGGGCGCGATCCGGGACCCGCTCGCTTGTTCAGCGTAGGCGACGACTGCGGCGGCGATCGTCATCTCGGCGTCCGCAAGCGCGTCCGGCTCGAGTCCGGCCGCGACCCGTTTGGGAACCTTGACGGCTGAGAGGTCGAGGCCGTCCTCGGCTGCGCGCCCGAGTTGGACGAGCGCGGCGCGCCCCGCGCTGGTCAGGCCGCCTGCATCGACAAAGACCGGCTCGAATCCGCGCCCTGCGTAGAAAGCGCCGATCGCTGCCCGGGTGGCGCGCCAGTCGCCGTCGCCAAGCGGATTGGCTGAGTTGCCGACAATGAGGCGAGCGACCGCCGCCGCGATCGCCGTCGGGACCGGGGCAGGGGCAGGACTGGCGCCTCGCGTCGGGAATGGTTCGGGGCTCGCGTCGTCTGTCGTCTCCTCGGAGGATCCTGGCGGCGGGGCGGTCGCGGTTCCTGCCACAGCGGCGCCGGCGGCGATGGTGTCCGCCAAGACGTCCCGGAAAATGGCGTCGGGCTGCGCAAGCCGGGCGAACGCACCGGGCTCGGGCGGGCCGAGCGCCGGCCGAGGCCGGTCGAAGGCGTCAAGCAGCGGGCCGCCTTGGACGGCGCCGATGGACGGCGGGGTCTCGACCGCAACCGCAAAAGGCGGCCTCGCGCGCTCGCGCGCCGCTTCGCCCGGCAAAACTTCAGCCGGGCCGCTGGCGGCGATCGCCGCGGAGCTCACGCCGTCTTTCGAAGCCACACTCCCAGCCTCACCGGCGCCGGCGGCGATGATGTCCGCGGAGACGCCCGGGAAAAAGGCGTCGGGCGACGCGAGCCTGGCGAACGGGCCGAGGTCGGACGGGCCGAGGGCTGCCCGCGGACGGTCGAGGGAGTCAAGCAGCGGACCGCCTTGGACGGCGGCGATGGACGGCGGCGTCTCGACCGCAACCGCAAAAGGCGGCCTCGCGCGCTCACGCGCCGCCTCGATCGACGGGACCTCGGCCGCGAGGCCGGCGCCGATCGCGGCGCGCCCGGCGAACAGAGCGCAGATTGAGAGGAGCGCGCCACGCTGCTTGCGACCGTCAACGTTCATCTTTCGGTCCCCGCCGCGCTACACGATGAGAGGTTCGCGATTTTAGTAGAGTATTAAGGAATCACGGAAAGTAAAGCCGCGCCTATTCTACGCGGCGATCCCGTCTTGCTTAGGCCGCCGCATCGCCAATCACGTCCTCGGCGATGCCGCCTTCTTTCATCTTTCGATAGAGCGTCGAGCGCCCGATGCCGAGCTTGCGCGCAATTTGCGACATCTGCCCCCGGTAATGGGAGAGGGCGAAACGGATCGATTCGGCCTCGATGTCGGCGAGCGTGCGCACGTCGCCGTTGTCATCGATCAGTCTCAACGCGTGCGGGTCGCGCATCTCCATCGCCGTCGTCGGGAGGGGCGCGAACCGGGCCGGATCGGCGGCGACCGGGGGCGGCGCGGGCGGAATCCGCACGTCGAAGCCTTTCACCTGCGCGGCGATCTGCGGGAACTCCGCCGTCGTCAATTCATCCTTGTCGGCGAGCACGACGGCGCGAAAGACCGCGTTCTCGAGCTGCCGGACGTTGCCCGGCCAGTCATAGGCGGAAAGCAGCGCCAGCGCCTCGGCGGAAAGGCCGCGGATGCGTTTGCCTTCCTCGGCGCAGAAGCGGGCGAGAAAGCGAGCGGCGAGATCGGGCACGTCGCAGGCGCGGGCGCGGAGCGGCGGTATCGAGATGGGGAAGACGTTGAGGCGATAGAACAGGTCCTCGCGGAAGCGGCCTGCCTTGACGAGCTCGATGAGGTTCTGATTGGTCGCCGATATCAGGCGGACGTCGACCTTCACCGAGCGGCGCGCCCCGACCGGATCGATCTCGCCTTCCTGCAACGCGCGCAGGAGTTTGACCTGAGCCTCGAGGGAGAGTTCGCCGATCTCGTCGAGAAACAGCGTGCCGCCGTTGGCCTCGGCGAATTTGCCGATGTGCTTCTCGGTCGCGCCGGTGAAGGAGCCTTTCTCGTGGCCGAACAGGATCGATTCGACCAGCGTCTCGGGCAGCGCGCCGCAATTGACGGTGACGAACGGCTTGCCGCGCCGGTCGGAGCTGCCCTGGATCGCGCGCGCCATCAGCTCCTTGCCGACCCCGGACTCGCCCTCGATGAGAATGGGAATGTGCGATTTCGCCGCCCGCTCGGCGAGCCGCGCCGTGCGGGCCATCGATTCGGCGCGGCTCACGATGTCGCGAAAGCCGAGCTCGCCGGCGTTGCGGCGCGTGGCCCGCCGCAATTCGTCCTCGAGCGCGTCGACCCGGAGCGCGTTCTTGATCGACACCTGCAGTCGTTCGGCCCCGACCGGCTTGACGACGAAATCGATCGCGCCCGCGCGCATCGCGGCGATGACGGCCTCGATCGAGCCGTGCGCGGTCTGCACGATCGCGGGAACGGCGACGCCGCGTTCGCGCATGCACGCCAGCACGCCCATGCCGTCGAGCTCGGGCATCATCAAATCGAGGATGACGAGGTTGACCGGCCGGTCGGTCGCCTGCAGCCGCGCCAGCGCCGCCTCTCCAGAGTCGAGCGCCTCGACTTCGTAGCCGAATCGCCTCGCCATCGCCTCGAGCAGGCGGCGCTGGATGGGATCGTCGTCAACAATGAGGATGAGAGCGGCCATTGTTATCCTGCGGGCGCGGCGCGGTCAGGCCGTGCGTCGGCCCGACAGTCTGACATCAGGGTAAATGCTGTGTTAATGACGTCCCGCGTTGACGCGCCGCCTGACCAGGAACGTTTGTCGGCCGCGCAAATGTTGGCCCAGCCTTACCTAGCGATGAACGGGATTCCGATAATGACAGCGCTTATTGATTCCCCCCGTGCGGCTCGGGCGTCGTCCCTTGCGTCATCCGAACTCGGCGCGTTGCCGCAATGGCGGCTCGAGGACCTCTACGAGAGCATGGACTCTCCGCGCTTCGCCACCGATCTCGAACGCGCGCAAAAAGAGGCCAAGCAGTTCTCCGAGACCTGGCGCGGCAAGCTCGAGGCGGGCGCCGAGACGGCGAACGGCGGAGAGCGCCTCGCCGAGGCGGTGCGGAGCTACGAGGTTCTGCAGGATCTGATCGGCCGGGTCATGTCCTACGCGTCGCTGCTCTACGCCTCGGACACGAGCGAGCCGGCGAGGGCGAAATTCTACGGCGATACGAACGAGCGGGTGACGGCGCTCACCGGCGACCTCCTGTTCTTCGAGCTCGAGCTCAACCGGATCGACAACGGGAGGCTCGAAGCCGCGATGGCCGTTCCGGCGCTCGCCCGCTATCGTCCGTGGCTCGAGGACATCCGCAAGGAGAAGCCGCACCAGCTCGCCGACGACATCGAGCAGCTGTTCCTGGAGAAATCGGTCTCAGGCGCCGCCGCGTGGAACCGTCTCTTCGACGACACCGTGTCCTCTCTGCGTTTCGATTTCGAGGGCGAGAGCCTGACGCTCGAGCCATTGCTCGGCCAGCTTCAGGACCCGGACGAACGGAAGCGGGAAATTGCCGCCAACGCGCTCGCGGCGACGCTCGGCGCCAACCTGCGGCTGTTCTCCCTGATCGCCAACACACTCGCCAAGGACAAGGAGATCTCCGACAGATGGCGCAAGTTCGGCGACGTCGCCGACTCGCGCCATCTCGCCAACCGCGTCGAGCGCGAGGTCGTCGAGGCGCTGGTCTCCGCCGTCACCGACGCCTATCCCCGCCTGTCGCATCGCTATTACGCGCTGAAAGCGCGCTGGTTCGGCAAGGAGCGTCTCGCCCACTGGGACCGCAATGCGCCGCTGCCCGACGCGCCGCAGCGCCTCTACAAGTGGGAGACCGCGCGCGACACGGTGCTCGACGCCTACGCGGGCTTTTCGCCGCGCATGGCCGACATCGCCCGCCGCTTCTTCGACGAGGGCTGGATCGACGCGCCGGTCAGGCCCGGCAAGGCGCCGGGCGCCTTCGCCCATCCGACCACCCCGTCGGCGCACCCTTACGTGCTGGTCAACTACCTCGGCAAGCCGCGTGATGTCACGACGCTCGCGCACGAGCTCGGCCACGGCGTCCATCAGGTGCTCGCCTCCGTCAACGGCGCGCTGATGGCGCCGACGCCCCTGACTCTGGCGGAGACGGCGTCGGTGTTCGGCGAAATGCTGACCTTCCGCTCGATGCTCGCCGCCGTCGCCGATCCGGCCGGGCGCAAGTCGATGCTGGCGGCCAAGGTCGAGGACATGCTCAACACCGTCGTGCGCCAGATCGCCTTCTACAAGTTCGAGCGGCTCCTCCATCTCGAGCGCCGGAAGGGCGAATTGACGGCGGAGCGCGTCAGCGAGCTCTGGATGAGCGTGCAGGCCGAGAGCCTCGGGCCCGCGATCGAGCTGAAGCCGGGCTACGAAACCTATTGGGCCTATATCGGCCACTTCGTCCATTCGCCCTTCTATGTCTACGCCTATGCGTTCGGCGACTGCCTGGTCAATTCGCTCTACGGCGTCTACGAGAACGCGCGCGAAGGCTTCGCCGAGCGGTACCTTGCGATGCTGTCCGCCGGCGGCTCGAAGTCCTACGCCGAGCTCCTGAAGCCGTTCGGCCTCGACGCGCGCGACCCGGCGTTCTGGAGCATCGGGCTTTCGGTGATCGAGCGGATGATCGGCGAGCTCGAGGCGATGGGGTAGGCGGCTGGCCAGTTAGCGATATTATCGCTTGACCTGGGTCCGCATGTGCTATATTATCGCTATAATATCGCTCTTGAAAACAATCGTCCTCACGCTGAGCGCCGCGAGAGATCTCGATGCTCTTCCCCGACACGCCGCGAGCAGGTGGAAGCGGGGCTCTATCGCTACGCCATGACGGGGCAGGGCGACGTGAAAGCCCTTCGGGGCCGCGATGGTTACCGACTCCGCATTGGCGACTAACGCGTGATCTTCGATGAGGATCCAACCACGATCCTGGCGATCTACATCGGCCGCCGGGCCACGACGACATACAAGCGGAGTTAAGGCTATGAGTGGACCGCAGATCATTCGAACGCCCAGCGGCGAAGAGCTGGTGGTGCTGCCCCGGGCCGAATATGAGGCGCTCCTCGAACGCGCCGATCACGAGGCCGAGGATGCTGAGGACGTCGCCGTCTACGATGCTCGGAAGGCCGAGTTGGGCGCCGGCGAGGCTGTGCTGCCCCCGGAGGTTAGCGCTGCGATTCTGCGAGGCGACAGCCGGTTGAAAGCCGTTCGCAACTGGCGCGGCGAGACGCAGCTCCATTTGAATTTCAAAACAGGCATCAGTCAGGGCTATCTCTCCGATCTCGAAAGCGGGCGCCGCGCCGGGACCCCAGAGACGATCGACAAACTTGCGAAGGCTCTGAATGTGCCGGTGGAATGGCTTTCGTAGAGTCCATTCACGCTTCGGCCTCGACGCGAGCGGCCCGGCGTTCTCGAGCATGAATGTCGATCTCGAGGACTATCACTAGGTGAAAAGCCATGACATGCTCGATCCCCGTCGAAATCCTTGCGCGAGAATTGTCTCAAGCCTCTGCGGCTCACGGTGACGGCGGCGGCGAAGGGGCTTGGCGTGTCGCGAGGGTCTTTGTCGGAGCTCTTGTACGGCCACAACGGCGTTTCGCCCGAGATGGCGATCCGTCTCGAGATGGCGGGGTGGGGATCGGCCGAGTTCTGGCTGCGCAACCAGTTGTCGTACGACCTCTGGCGCGCGCGGCGGCGGGCGGGATCGATCAAAGTGAAGCGCTTTCCCGAGCCCGAGGCGGCGTGAACGCCGAACGTGCGGCGCGCTTCGGCGGAACAGGACGCGGCGGCTCTGAACTGGAATGGCGGGCTGATTCCGCAAATGTTTCGTAGAGAGTGTCGCGTCCTGGAGGGGGGACAAGACCATCCGGCTGATCGGAGAAGAGCGACTTGAGCCGGGACGACGAAGCCAATCGCCTGAGCGCGCGCGCGCAGCGCTATGCGCGTCTCGGCGTCAGGGCCGGCGCGCTGGCCGCGCGCCTCGGCGTCAACCGGCTCACCGGCGGCGGGCGCGAGACCGACGCCAAGGCGCTCGCCTCCGCATTGGGCTCGATGAAGGGCCCGATGATGAAGGTCGCCCAGCTTCTCACCACCATTCCCGAGGCGTTGCCGGCGGATTACGCCAACGAGCTCATCCGCCTGCAGTCGCAGGCGCCGCCGATGGGCGCTGGCTTCGTGCGCCGGCGCATGCAGGCGGAGCTCGGCCCCCATTGGCGCGAGCGCTTCTCCGAGTTCGACCTGAAGCCTGCCGCCGCCGCCTCGCTCGGCCAGGTGCACAAGGCGCGCACGCTTAACGGTGAAGAGGTCGCCTGCAAGTTGCAATATCCGGAGATGGCCTCGGCGGTCGAGACCGACCTCTCGCAGCTCGATCTGATCTTCTCGCTGCACCGGCGCATCGGCGCGGCGATCGACACGCGCGAGATAGCGCGCGAGATCAGGGAAAGGGTGCGCGAGGAGCTCGACTATGAGCGCGAGGCCAAAGTGGCGCGGCTCTACGCGCTGATGCTCGCCGACAAGCCGTTCGTGCGGGTGCCGCCCGTCGAGGACAGCCTTTCGACCCGGCGTCTGCTCACCCTGCAATGGCTCGACGGCGAGCCGCTGACGGCGTTCGAGAAGGCGAGCCAGGAGGCGCGCGACGCGATCGCGGTCGGCCTGTTCCACGCCTGGTGGCGTCCGTTCCTGCGCTACGGAATCATCCACGGCGATCCGCATCTCGGCAATTATACAGTCGCGGCCTCGGGGCAGGGCGAAGCGCGCCGGGTCGAGGCGATCAATCTCTTCGACTACGGCTGCGTGCGGATCTTCCCGGCGCGCTTCGTCAACGGCGTGGTCGAGCTCTACCGCGCGTTGAACGCCGGCGACGAGGCGCAGCTCGCCGAGGCTTACGCGATGTGGGGCTTTTCCGATCTCAGCCGCGGCGCCTTCGAGGCGATGAACATCTGGGCGCGCTTCATCTGCGGGCCCGTCCTCGACGACCGCGTTCGCACCGCGGCCGACGGCGTCAAGCCCGGCGAATACGGCCGCCGCGAGATCGGCCAGGTCATGCGGGCGCTCCGGGCCGAAGGAGGCGGGCTGATGATCCCGCGCGAATTCGTGTTTCTCGAGCGCGCCACCATCGGCCTCGGCGCCGCCTTCCTGCGCCTCGGCGCGCGGCTCAACTTCCACCGCCTCTACGAGGACGCGATCGCCGGCTTCGCCGCCGACGCCGTGGCGAAACGGCAGGCCGAGGCGCTGAAGGCGGCGGGGCTCGTGTCGTGAGGGACCTCCCGACGGCGCAACATCCGCCCGCGACTGAGCGGACGATGTACTTTATCGGCGTTTCAACCGGCGGGTCGTCGATCACGAAGGTCTTTCCGCGCTGGGCCGAAGCGTTGCAGCTCGATGCCGTTCTCAAAGGCATGGACTTTTCGCCTGACGACGCGTCGGCCCGGTACCGGGAAGCGGTCGAGTTCATAAAAAGCGACCCGCTGTCCCTCGGCGCGCTCGTAACCACCCACAAGGTCAATCTCCTGAAGGCCACTCGCGACCTGTTCGAAAGGCTCGACCCGTTGGCGGTCGCTCTCGACGAGGTCAGCTGCATCTCGAAGCGCGGGGCCGAGCTCTGCGGCCACGCGAAAGACCCGATCACCGTCGGCTGCGCACTAAGGGAGATCATCGACGATGAATATTGGCGTCGGTCGAGGGGCGAGATGCTCATCCTCGGCGCCGGCGGCTCTTCGATGGCGCTGACGCTCCATCTCCACAATCGGGCGAACGCGGGCGGCGACGTTCCCCGCAAGCTGATCGTGACGGCGCTCGACGAGCGGGGCTTCGAGGACATTCGCAAGGTTCATCGGCGCTTAGGCATTTCGATACCGACCGACTACGCGGTGACTCCGGAGCCTGCCGCCGCTGACCGGCTGGTCGCGAGGTTGCCGGACGGTTCGATGGTTGTGAACGCGACGGGCGTCGGCAAGGACCGGCCCGGCTCGCCGCTCACCGACGCGGTGAAATTTCCGCGCGACGGAATCGCCTGGGATTTCAACTATCGCGGCGACCTCGCCTTTCTACGTCAGGCGCGATCGGCTCGAGGGAGCCACCGTCTGCGCGTCGAGGATGGGTCGGTGTATTTCATCCACGGCTGGATGCGCGTCATCGCCGAGGTCTTCGCCATCGACATTCCCGCGACGGGTCGCGAGTTCGAGCGCCTCAGCCGAATCGCGCGGGAGGCGGTTTGACGCGTCAGGCAATTCGCTCGCCTGAGGCCTTGTCGAACAGATGGATGGCTGCGTCTGCGAAATTGACCCCGATGGCCGCGCCGTCCTGCCGGTCGAAAGCCTTGTCGGCCTTGACCGTGACCGTGCCGCCGTCGACCCGGCAGGTGACGAGCGCGTGGTCGCCGATGAGCTCGGTCGCATAGACCTCGCCGACGATCTTGCCCGACCCAGGCTCAGTGAGTTTGCAATCCTCGGGACGAACGCCTGCAACCGCTTCGCGTCGGGTGACGCGCTTCTTTGTGTCGAAACTACCGGCCGGAGCCGAAAAGCGGCCCTCGGCGAGGTCGCCTTCGAAGAAGTTCATCGGCGGGGAGCCGATGAATCCGGCAACGAACAGGTTGGCGGGGGCGTTGTAGATGTTGGCCGGCTCGTCGAGTTGCTGCAGCACGCCCTTCTCGATCAGCGCCACGCGGTGGGCGAGCGTCATCGCTTCGATCTGGTCGTGCGTGACGTAAATCGTCGTGATGCCGAGCTTATGCTGCATATGCTTGAGCTCAGCGCGCATGTAGCCGCGCAATTTGGCGTCAAGGTTGGAAAGCGGCTCGTCCATGAGAAAGGCGGCGGGGCGGCGGATCATCGCGCGGGCAAGCGCCACGCGCTGCCGCTGGCCGCCCGAAAGCTGTCGGGGATAGCGGTCGAGAAGCATCTCCAGCTGCACTTGTCGAACGACATCCTTGACCGCCGCCTCGACCTCGGCTTTTGTCCGGCCGCGGACCGTCAGCGGGTAGGCGATGTTGGCGAAGACGGTCATGTGCGGGTAGAGCGCGTAGGATTGGAACACCATCGCGACGTCGCGATACTTGGGCAAGACGTCGGTCACGTCGCGATCGCCGATCCTGATGCGGCCGGAGGTCACCTTCTCGAGACCGGCGATCATGCGCAGCGCCGTCGTCTTGCCCGAACCCGAAGCGCCGAGCAGCACGAGGAACTCGCCGTCCCCGACTTCGAGATCGAGTCCCTTGACCACCTCCACCGGCCCGAACGACTTGTGGATGTTCTCGAGCCTCACCCGCATTTGAGCCGCCTAGCCTTTCACTGCGCCGACCAGGAGGCCGCGCGCGATATGCTTCTGCAGAAAGGCGGCAATGACGATGACAGGCGCGATCATGATCACGATCAGGACCGACATATACCACCATTGCGGCCCGCGCGTGGTGTTCTGCGCGGCCACCAGCACCGGCATGGTTTGCGCCTTGGCCTCGGTGAGGAACAGCGCGAGCAGGAACTCGTTCCAGGAGAGGATGAGCACGAGCATGAAGGTCGCTGCGATGCCTGAGCGCACGAGCGGCAGCGCGATCGTGAAGAAAACCCGGAACTTCGAGGCGCCGTCGATCTCGGCGCTCTCCTCGAGATCAAGCGGGATCCCGGCGAAGAAGTCGCGGGTGAGCCACACGACGATCGGCAGATTGACTCCGGTGTAGGTCGAAATGAGCGCGATTTGCGTGTCGAGCAGCCTCAGGTGCTGGAACATCACGTAGATCGGCAACACGGCGACGATCGGCGGCATGATTCGGTTCGAGATCATCCAGAACTCTATGTCGTTGTTGCCCGCGGCGGCCTTGAACCGCCGCACGTACGTCGACAGCGCGATGAGGAAGAGCGCGATGGCGACCGCCGCCGCGACCGGCCAGGGAACCGCGAACGCCGCAACCGCGACGATCACGGCGACCAGCAGCGCGAGGAAGGTAAGGATGGCGGCGATCTTGACCTGAAAGCGGATGCGCACGAGCGCATAAGCCGCAAGCGAGCCGATCAGAAGCGCGAGCACAGTACTCGACAGCGCCACCACGACCGAATTGAGATAAGGCCCGATCGTGTTGTTCTGGAGAAGCATGAAGTTCCACGCATCCAGCGTCGGTTTGAAATCGACGAACGGGATATAATAGGGCCCGCTGTCGACCTCGACCTCGAACTTGAACGAGGTCACGAGCACCCAATAGAGCGGGAAGAGGACGACCAGCGTCCAGAGGCCGAGCACGACATAGGTGGCGATCTTGGGCGCGGGCGCCATCTCCTCGAGACTCGGGGCCTCGAACAACCGACGGACGAGCCCTCTCGATTCGGTCTTGGCGCTCACTGGTGTCTCCTCGTCCAACGGACGACGTAGTTGAAGAAGGACACGCAGGTGATGGTCGAGACGAACAGGAGCAGATAGCCGATGGCGGCGGAGCCTCCCAGGTCCTGGGTGCGCCATGCGATGAAGGAGTGCAGCGTCAACGATTCCGTGGCAAGGCCCGGCCCCCCGGCGGTCAGCACGTTCGGAATGTCCACGATCTTGAAAGCTTCAATGAGTCGGATCAAGACGACCGTCGCGGCGATCGGCGCGATTGCCGGCCAGGTGATATCGCGGAAGATCTGGAAACCGCTCGCGCCGTCGAGCCGGGCCGCCTCGAGCTGGTCGCGCGGCTGGTTCTCGACCGCGGCGAGCAGCACGATGAACATGAACGGAGTCCACTGCCAAGTGTCGCCGACCAGCACCATGAGGCGCGCCGACCAGGCTTGTGTCGCCCACGACCAGACGCCGAGGCCGAGCGCGGCGCCCAGCGGTGCGAACGGTCCCTTCTGCATGTCGGCGAGCATGCGGAACATGTAGGCGACACCGACCGGCGTCACCATCAGCGGGATGAAGAAGATGACGCGGAAAAAGTCGCGGCCTACGATCGGCTGCGCGCAGAGAAGCGCAAGCCCGAGGCCGATGGCGAATTGCGCGGCGACGCCGACGAGCACGTAAAAGACAGTCGTGAGCAGCGTGCCTTCGTATGCCCCCTTGGGCATGGTCGCGAGCGCCACGAGCACGATGCCCGTAGCGAGCGCGGTGGAGATCAGCCGCCCGATCATGCCGAGCACGGTGAAGCGCGTCATCACGTAGCGGCCCAGCAGGTAAAGGACGACGGCGGCGTAGACGCCGAGCGCGATCCACTCGGACGTCTCCAGCGGCTTCATCGTCCCAAGGAAATGATACTGCTGCGTGCCGACGAGCAGCCGCTTGTAATTGTAGAGGCCGATGAAGGTGAGCTTGAAGCCGCCGGCCGCGAGCGCAAAACGGCACACCGACAGATAAACAGAGACGATCAGGGGAAAGATCGCGAAGCAGAGGAGAATGATCACGGCCGGCAGCACCATGAGGCGGCCGGCGTTGCGGTCAGTCCATTCGTCCCACGCTTCGCGCGCGGGGGCTTCGGCAGAGGCGGATTGGACGAGGGTCATTTCGCTAGGGGCCTTCCGTCCGCGCCGCGCAGCCTCCGAGGCCGACGCGTTCTTCGCACAAGACGGTCCCGGCGCGGCGGGCGCGCCGGGACACCTTCCGGAGTTTAGAGGCTCATCGCTTGATCCCAAGCGACCCCTTGTAGTACTTCAGCTGACTCTCGACGCCGTTCTGCTCGTTGAGATCGTTCCAGCCGTCGACCACGGCCTTGACCGTCTGGTCCTCGTCGATCTCGCCGGCCAAGTACCGGGCGATCGCCTCGTCGAGCACGACCTGCTGGTACTTCTGGTTCTGCGGAATGCGCAGGTCGAGGATCATGTTCGGACTGTTGAGGCTGTCTCTGATGGCGCCGAGGTAGCTGTCGCCCGCGACCTTGCTCATGCCCGCGTTCTTCCAGACGTCGTTATAGGTGAACTGCGACAGGCGGTAGGGGTTGAAGCCGGTCCTGCCGATCGTGACGTCCTCGTTGGACTGCTTGGGCTGCGACATGAAAGAGAGGAAGGCGTAAGCCGCGTCCTTCACCCTGTCCTTCGCCTTGACGTTGATGCCGCCGCTCCATCCGCCGAAGGCGGCGTAGGGCGAGTGGTTCACCCCGTCGATGGCGTATGGGCAATTTTCCTTGTTGCAGGCCTCGAGCTTGCCGGTCGACCAGTCAAGCACTGAGGTCGAGCCGGGCGTGATGACAGACCCCGTCTTGTCGATGACCTTCGAAGTCTTTGGATCGATCGCCAGCACGCCGACATCGCCCCAGTCGAGGTTCAGGGCGCACTTGCCGGAGACGAACAGCGGACGGGTGTCGCTGACGTCGAGATTGAGCTCGTTCGGCGGGCCGTACTCGCCCGATTCTTTGAGGAACTCGAGCGCCTTGCGGAAGGCCTGGTTGTCAATGAGGGGCTTCATGTCCTTCGTGTCGAAGAACGTGCCCTGGCCGGTGCCTTTCGACTGGATCATCGAGCCGCTGATGTCGGTGATGAACCAGTAGCTCTGCGCGTTTCGCTTCTTGGCGATGCAGGAGCCGTAGTCCTTGCTTCCGTCGCCGTTGAAGTCCTTGCCGTTCAGCGCTTTGGCGACCTCGAGATATTCATCCCAGGTGCGCGGCGGCTTGAGGCCCGCTTTCTCGAGGACGTCGGTCCGGTAGTACAGCATGTGGAAATCGCCGTCGAGCGGGACCAGGTAGATCTTGCCGTTGTAGGTCGCCGAGAAGTTGCGGAAGAACGGCGCTATCTGGTCCCACTCAATTTTCTTGTCTTTCGCGATGCGTGGACCGAGCTCTTCGAGATAGCCGCCAGCCACGTAGTCCACCATCCACTGCGGCGCGAAGACGGCCGCGTCGACGGAGTTCGTGCCGCTGGCCCAATCGGTGAGCAACTTCTGGTAGAGATCCGAGAAGGGGACGGCGATGATGTTGATCTTGGCGCCGGTCATCTTCTCGAAATCGGGCGCGCGCCGCTGCAGCGGCTCCTGGATCGCGCCTGTCTGCGTCATGAGATTGACGGTGACCCCATCGAACTCGCCGGCGTTGGCGGCGGTCAGCGACGCGAACGCGAACATCGCGCCGGCGGCTGCCGTCATCGCACCTAAAGTCTTCATCATGTTCAGTTTCCTCCCGCGCTCGTTCATCTTACGCGCCATGCTGGACGCGGCGTCGGCGCCTCGCGCTGGTCGGCAGGAAGCGGAACCGCCTTCGAACCTGCCGTCAATCAACTTGGGCGATCGCTCAAAAACTATAGCGAGGCCGCTCGGCGCGTCAACGAGAAGCGCGGCGGGCGTTCGGCAGGCGCGACGCGCCCCGCATTTCCGGCGGCCTCGCGTCCGGCGCCGTCTCTTCATGCCTCTAGGCGAGCGCGTCGAGCCGTGTCCAAAGCTCGCGACTCGAGTCATAGAGCTGGTCGAAGAGCTCAGAGTAGCGGAGATAGCGATCCCGCCAGGCAGGGTTCGGACCGATCTCGTGGGCGAACGAGACGAAGCGGGCGCGCGCTTCGTCCCAGTCGGAGATCGCCTCGCCTGCGCGGGCCGCAATCATGGCGCAGCCCGCCAGACCCGCCTCCGTCTGGGCGGGAACCAGGAGCGGGCGGTCGTAGACGCTCGCCTTGATCTCAAGCCAGAGGCCGCGCGCCCCGCCCGCCGCCGCGACGATGGCGTCGATACGGCCGCTCTTGCGCTCGAGGACCGCGAGGTTGCGCTTTGCTGCGAACGCGACGCCCTCCATCACGGCTCGGTGCAGATGGCCCGCGTCGTGACCGCTGGCGAGGCCGAAGAACTCGCCGCGCGCATTGGTCGCCCCGCCGAGCCGCTCGCCATTAAGATAGGGGAGGAAGAGGAGCCGGTCCGAGCCCGGGGCGACCTCCTGCGCCATCTTGACGATGGCGTCATAGCCTATCTCGTTGCGGTGAAAAGCCCGTCGCGCCCAACGCATTGCGTCGCCACCGGCGTCGAGGATGGTGAAGGCGCCCCAGGCGCCGTCGGCCGTGCGCAAGTTCGTGACCACGGGATCTTGCAGCGGCTCGGACACGTGGGCCGTGATCAGCGTCGAGGTTCCGGTGATGTCGGACCCGCGGTGTTTGGCCGAGACCCCAGAGCCGAGCAGCGTCGCTGCGAAGTCGCTTGTGCCGGCTGCGACCGGAGTTCCAGCGAGGAGCCCTGTTTCGGCGGCGGCCTTCGGGGTCACGACGCCGACGAGGGCATGAGCCGCGCGGACTGGCGGCAGCAGTTCAAGCTCGACGCCGAGACGCTCGGCGAGTTCGGGGCTCCAGGCGCTGGTTCGCCCGTCGAAGAGATACGTGCAGGACGCGTCGGATTCGTCCATGCCGATCGCGTCGGTCAGGCGGAAGTTGACGTAGTCCTTCGGCATCATGAGAAAGGCGGTGCGGTCGAGCGCCTCAGGCTGATGACGGGCGATCCATTGCAGCTTGAAGCCGGGCCACGCGACGGACGGCGGGTTGGCGGTTAGCGGCCAGAGCGCCTCTACGTCATTGGCGTCGGTGAAAGCTGCGACCTCTTCGGTCGCGCGTTTGTCGTTCCAGAGCTGAACCGAATCGAGCACGAGCTTCCCGGCAGCGTCGATCAGGACAGTCCCGTGCATTTGTCCGCAGGCGGCGATTGCAAGGATTCGCCGGGCCCCTCCCTCAACGGCGTCGAGGACGCCTCGAATGCTGGCGACCGCCCCTTCCCACCAGTCAGCGGGCCGTTGCTCGGCGCGCCCGAAGGCAGGCACGATCTGATGGTGCTCGCGGGCGTGGATGCCGACCGCCTGCCCCGCGAGAGTGAACAGGCCCGCGCGCACACTCCCCGTCCCCACGTCGATGGCGAGCAGAAGATCCTTTTGCGGCGCCGTCGTGAGCGCCTCTCCTCGTGGGGGAGTCATTGCAGGTTTGTATGGCGACCGAGCATGCGCCTGTGTGCGTCGGGGATGGCCTGCGAGAGTTCGAGAACGATCGCGTCGAGGAGAATCAGGCTCGTCTGCTCGAACAGGCTGCCTCCGAACTGCCGAGTCGATTTGATGGGCGCCGGGAGCACCAAATCCGCCAAGCTCCGAAGGACGCTTTTCGGCTCGCGCGTGATCAGGACGAGTTCCGCCCCCTCGGCCTTGGCAATGCGGGCGAAGTGGACGGCGACCGCGGTCTCTCCCGACCCCGATATCAGCGCGAGGCCGTCTCCCGCCCGCACCGCCGGGGCCGTCGCTTCCCCGACGAAATGCGCGGCGCGACCCAAATGCATGAACCGCATGGCCGCCATCTGCGCCACGAGCCCGGATCGCCCCTGGCCCGAGAAAAACCAGCGCCGCGACGGGTCCCTGAACGTATCGACGACGCGCTGAAAGGCGTGAGCGTCCACCCGTTCAAGAACTTCGGTTATCTCGCGTCCGATGGCCATCCACGGCCCGGATTGCGCAATCGGTCCCTTATCCATCTGGCGACCCCTTTGGGATCATCGGCGCTCGTGATCGCGCTTCCGACGATGACAATCTCAGGCTCGGCCTCGAGAACGGCGTCGAGTGTCAGTGGCCCCAACCCGCCAGCGAGCGCGACACGATAGCCGCGGCGATGCATTTGGCCGACCGCTTTGATGTGGGCGGCCGAACTCTCGCCGGCGAGCCGTGCATCGGTCGGGGAATGGACGCCGACATAGGCGAAGCTGTGTGGAAAGACCGCGTCTGTCGGCAGCAGCTCGGGCTCCGATTCCGTTATCGTGTCCACAACGACAAGGGCTCCGAAGCGCGCCGCGACGCGGTCGACCGCTGCGTGGGTGGCGGGCGAGGTCGAGGAGAGGACCGTCATCAGCCGCGCGCCCGCCCCAAAAACCATCTCGGCTTCCACGTCGCCGGCATCCACCGTCTTCGTGTCGGCGAGCACCGGAGTGTCCGGGCAGAGCGCACGGGCTGTCGCAATCGCGCCGATACCGAAGCATTTCAAGAGCGGAGTGCCGATCTCGACGATATCCGCCACTCCGCAGACCAGCGGAAGCACACCCAAATGCTCCGGCTTGTCAATCGCGACTTGCAATAACATGGGCTGCTCGCTCGGTCTTTTCGGCCCCATCCAGACCGCCGGCAGGCAGAAATAAAAGCTCGGCCTCGACGTTGCAATGAAGGACCCGGCTTCCGCCTCTGACCGCGCCGGAACGGCCAAGTCTGCCGGAGAGAGCCCAGAGAGAATACAAAAATCCCTTGCCAAAATTGCGATCGTGTTCTATATTTGTTCACAAGCGTCCATGGGAATGAATGCCTTGCCTTCGGCTCCATTGAAACCGTTTCGCTTTGCGAAGCCCGCATCCGAATGGGCTCGGGCGAGGCGCCAGCAGGGCAGCGGATCGGCTGCGGCGTTTCGGCCGCGAGGATGGAGCTTGGGAGGGACTGACGATAAAGCAGGGCGGCTCGGAATGGCGCCGCAAATGCTTGAAAACATTCATTTCACGCCCGAAAATGGTATGGCCTTGCAAGTCTCGGACCCCCAAGATCTGGTACGGAAGCGTCTTCGTGAACGCGGCCAGCGGCGGCCGCTCAGTCTGGAGGGCCCCCGTCTCTCTTCACGGGTTAGCCACCTGGCGACGAGGCGGCGAGCGGAAAAAGAGCGCCAAGTTGCAGGTTTTGGCGCCCAAGCCTTTGGAAGCGCTCGCTCGCGAGCAGATTCTGCGGCGGTCGGGGCGTCTACCGCTCGACCCGGATCCAGCCGTGCAGGCCGAGGCGCTCCTGGGGTAGGTAGGCGGCCTTGTAGCCCATCTTCCTCGACCCCTCGACCCAGTAGCCGAGATAGACATGCGGAAGGCCGAGGGCGCGGGCCTTGGCGATGTGGTCGAGAATGACGAAGCCGCCGAGCGAGCGGCGCGGGTGGTGGGGGGCGTAGAAGGAATAAACGAGCGACAGGCCGTCGGCGAGCCTGTCGGTCAGGCAGACGGCGTAAAGCGGCCCCACCCCCTGTCCGTTCGGAGAGCCCGCGCGGTACTCGATGAGCTGGGTGTCGATGTGGGTGTCCTCGACCATCATGGCGAAGTCGAGCGACGACATGTCCGCCATTCCGCCTTCGGGATGGCGCGCGTCGAGATAGGCGCGGAACAGGGCGAAATGCTCGTTGGTCGGCTTGGGCGGGATGGGCGTCCCGACGAGGTCGGCGTTGGCGCGCCAGGCGCGGCGCTGGCTCTTGTTGGGGCGGAAGTCGTCGACCAGCACGCGAACCGACACGCAGGCGCGGCAGCTCTCGCAGGCTGGCCGGTAGGCAATCGTCTGCGAGCGGCGGAACCCCGTCTGCGTCAAGAGGTCGTTAAGCGAGGCGGCGCGCTTGCCGACCAGATGGGTGAAGATCTTGCGTTCCTGCTGGCCAGGCAGGTAGGGGCAGGGCGAGGGCGCGGTCAGATAGAACTGGGGCGCGTCGCGCACTTCCCTCGTCACTCTGTCCTCCCTTCTCCTCGAAGGCGGCCCGCCCGCTCCGATCCGCCCGCGCCCCTAGGAATGCGCGGAAGCGGCCCCGGGTTTCACAGGCGACGCACGATCACGACGCCCGCGATGATGTCGTGCAGGCAGCGTTTCTCCGGATCCACCAGGGAGACGAGAAAGATCGGCGGAAAGAACCAGCTCACATAGAACAGCACCGCCTGCACCGCGGCGTTGACGAAGGGGACGCGGGCGCCGTCCTCATGCATGCGCATCTCGAGGTCCATCGCCCGCATGCCCGGCGTCGCCATCTTCGGGCCGGACACTGAAAGTCCGTTGTAGAAGAAGGCGACGATTGGCCAGAGGGGAGGCAGGAAGAAAAGCGCGAGACCGAGGGTCAGCACGATCGAAGCGATCCAGAGGAGCGCGACCAGGACGCTGACGAGCACGAGGTCGAAACAGACCGCGACAATGCGGCGCGTGCGAACGCCCGCCAAGGCGTCCGCGCGCAAACGGGAAGCAGGCGACGCCGCAGAATAATTGGACATGGGAGACCTCCGCGCGCAGCCGCCCCCATAAGCCGCGTCCGCAGGATGTGGGAGCCTTCCCCGCCAAGTCAAGGCCGGCGGGGAAACAGGTTGTGCGTCAGGTTATCGCGCGTCCCGAGCAACCCGGAAGGACGCAGGGCGATGAACAGGATGAGCAGCGCGTAGACGGCGAGGTCGCGATCGTCGATCGGGAACAGGGCCGACCAGCCGGCTTCGGCCGCCCCGACGATCAGGCCGCCGAGAAAGGCGCCGGGCAGCGACCCGATGCCGCCGATGATCGCCGCGGCGAGCGCCTTGAGCGTCAGCGTCGCCGACAATCCGTAGCCGACCGCCCCATAGGCCGAAGTCATGATCGCGCCAGCGAGGCCGGCGAGCGCCCCGGACAGGGCGAAGGCGCGCGCCGTCAGCGCGACAGGGCTGACGCCGAGCAATTCGGCGGCCAGCGGATCGTCGGCATAGGCGCGCCACTCCCGCCCCGTCCGCGTCCAGCGGAAGATGAGGACGAGCCCGAGGCCGACGGCGAGCGCGGTCATCGTGGCGACGAACGTCATCGGTGTGGCGACGGCGATGAAGTCGCCCGACCGCGCGAGCGCGAAGGGCTGGTTTAGCTGCGGGCTCATCCAGCTCGCGCGGTCGCCCTGGGCGATGCGCAGCAGCTCCTGCAGGAAAAGGGCGAGGCCGACCGTCGCCACCAGCGCCTGCTGGCCCATGGCGCGGCGGAGCGGAATGAAGACGGCGCGCGCTGAGCCGAAGCCCCAGCCGCAGGCGACCGCCGCCGCAAGGGCGAAGGCCGCCGCCAGCAAGGGAGCAGGGGGAAGGCCGGCGAGCGCCAGCGCCGCCATCGCCGCCGCGTAGCCGCCGGCGGCGGCGAGCTCGCCGAAGGCGAAATTGATCCGGCCAATCAGTCCGTAGACGAGCGAATAAGCCGCCGCCAGCAGAGCGTAGATCGCCGACAAGGGCAGGCCGTCGAGGGCCATCTGAAGCCCGTAGGCGAGGCTTCGCGGCAAATGGAGCGCTGCTGCGAGGCCGCCGAGCGGGGCAGGGTCCGCGGCGCGGCCTTCCGGCGTCGCCAGCCAGTAGCGGACGAGAAAGAAGAGCTGCGTCTCGGTGACCGGCGCGCCGTCGAGAGCGAGCGAGACGAGGTCGCGCGATTGGCGCGGACGGCCGGGCTCACGGAACCGGCAGGCAGCCACATGCGGCTCGGTCTCCTGTCCGGGCGCCTCGGCGGAAAAGGCGACCGTGAGCCCCCGTCCGTCCCGGTCGGGAAGCTGGGAATCGATCGCAATCCGCGCGCCCTCCGGCAGAAGCGCCGGCAGCGCCATGCGACAGAGCCGGGCCTGATCCGTCTCGAGGGCCGGCGAACAGCCGGCGAGGCAGAGCGCCACGAGGAGAACGGAAAGGGGTGGGAATCCTCGCGCCACAAGCGAATGCGCCAATTTGCGTCCTGTTCCTATCGCCCTCCGCCTCATGATAAGCCCGATCCGCCGGTCGGGCCACTCGGGAGAGCGAGGTCATGCGCCGGCTTCGTCGCCGGGAGCGGGATCCTTGACCATACTCGTCACCGGAAGTTCGGGGCACCTTGGCGAAGCGCTGATGCGCATGCTCCGCGACGGCGGACGCGAGGCTCTCGGGTTCGATGTCGTTCCGGGGCCGTTCACCGACGTCGCCGGCTCGATCGTCGACCGGGCCTGCGTCGCCCGCTGCATGGCCGGCGTTCGCGCGGTTCTCCATGCGGCGACTCTGCACAAGCCGCATGTCGCGACCCACGGGCGCGAGGAATTCGTCGAGACGAACGTGCTCGGCACGCTCGTCGTGCTGGAGGAGGCCTGCCGCGCCGGCGTCGAAAGCCTTGTCATGACCAGCACGACCAGCGCCTTCGGCGACGCGCTCAAGCGCCCCGCAGGAGAGCCCGCCGCCTGGATCGACGAGAGCGTCGCGCCCGTTCCGAAGAACATCTATGGCGCGACCAAGACCGCGGCCGAGGATCTCTGCCGGCTTTTCTGGCGCAACGACCGCCTCGCCTGCGTCATTTTGAGGACCTCGCGCTTCTTCCCCGAGGAGGACGACGACCCGGATGCGCGCGTGGCCTTCGTCGACGCCAATCTGAAGACGAACGAGTTCCTGCACCGCCGGGTCGCCATCGAGGATGTGGTCGAGGCGCATCTCCTCGCCGTCGAACGCGCGCTTTCGATCGGGTTCGGCAAGTATGTCATCAGCGCCACGACGCCGTTCCGGCCGGAGGACGCCGCTCGCCTGCGCGCCGACGCGGCGGCGGTCGCGCGCGAGCGGGTGGCAGGCTGGGAGGAAGAATATGCGCGCCGCGGATGGCGGATGGCGGCCAGCATCGACCGTGTCTACGACAATCGGCTCGCCCGGGCCGAGCTCGGCTGGCGGCCCAAGTGGGATTTCGCGGCGATCGTCGAGCGCTTGCGCGAAGCTGGCGACATCCGCGGCCCTCTCGCCAAGGCCATCGGCGAGAAGGGCTATCATCGGGAGAAGGCCGGGACCCGGCGTTAGGCCCTGACGACCGCGCTGAGAGCGTCGTCGCAGTCGGGACCAATGTAAGAGGCTTGATCAAACACGCAGGTATTTGTTGAGCCAGTCGAGCGTGCGTCGCCACGCTTCCTGAGCGGCCGCCTCATCGTAGCGAGGGGTCGTGTCGTTGTGGAAGCCGTGGTTAGCGCCTTTGTAGATGTGGCCCTCATGCGGGACGCCCGCCGCTGTGAGCGCGGCGTCGAAGGCTGGCCAGCCGGAGGTGATCCTCCGATCGAGTTCACCGTATTGGGCGTTGACCGGCGCCTTGATCTTCGCAGCGTCAGCCGCGGACGGCTGAACGCCATAGAATGGAACGGCCGCAGCGAGGTCGGCGCCCATGCGGACCGCGAGCTGATTGACGGCGCCGCCGCCGAAGCAGAAGCCGACCGCGCCCAGCTTCCCGGTCGAATCCGCGCGAGATTTCAGCCATACCGCCGCGGCCAGGAAGTCCTCCTGCATCTTCCCGGGGTCCACTTCCCGAAAGAGCGCAAGCCCCTTCTCGTCGTCGCCGGGATAGCCGCCGACGGAGGTCAGGCCGTCGGGGGCAAAGGCGATGAAGTCGGCGATGGCGAGGCGCCGCGCCACGTCTTCGATGTAGGGATTGAGGCCGCGGTTCTCATGAATCACGAGCACGCCGTGCAACTTGCCGGCATTGGCGGGCCGGACAAGATAGCCCTTGATGGCGCCGTTTCCCTGCGGGGACGAGACGGTTTCAATCGTTGCTCGAATTCGCGCATCATTCCGGGAAACCTGTATTGCGAGGCCGTAGTCGGGCCTTAGCATCTCGAACAGCGCCGCCGCGCTCACGCCCCCGCGGACAAATCTTTCGGCCCGTCGAAGGAACGCGCGCCGGTCGATTCCTCCATGCACATAGGCGTCGAAGAGGTCGAGCAGATCCTGGGGGAAGTCGGACGCCTTTTTTCGCTCCACGGGAACGCCTCCGCAGCCGCAAGTCTGCGCGCCAAGCAGACAATGCAACGCAGGCCCGACGCAATTATGTCGGCTCGAGCCGGCCATGAACTGCTCCGTCAGGACCGGGCGAGCAGACGTCGCGGCGCGAGGCGGAAGGGCTGCGGACAGAGCGCCGTGGACGAGAGAGGCGGAAGCGAAATCCCGGATCGCGACGCTGATCATCCTCCCGAGATTCTCGGCCGGCCCTCGGTGGGCAGGGGCAAGGCGTCAGGCACGAAGTTGCTCTGCCCCGGCCCAGTCAGATGGTAGACGTTGTCCTTGTCGTCTTGGATGACGCCGGCCGAGCCCTTTTTCGGCTCCAGGACCAGCTCCTTTTTGAGCTCCGAGGTGCGGAACTTCCACCCCGGCGGCAGCTTGAGGATGTCGCCGAGGGAATCGAGCTTGTCGAGGGTCAGCCCGAGAGCATTCTGGTCCGTGTAGGACACCATGACCCAGGTTCTGCCCTTGGGATCGTCGAGCAGATAGACCTGCGACCCCTTCTTGAATCCTTCGATCGACGTTCTCCCCACGAACGCGGGCCGATAGGGCTCAAAGGCCGGCTTGGCGGAGGCCCGCTTGACGGAGACCGGCTTTGCGACGAGCTTGCTGGCGGGCGCCTGGCTGTTTCCCATCCAGGCCGCGTCGAGCCCGTCGAAGTCGCGCACCGCACCGACGCGGTCGACGAGCCAGTCGACCGTCCAGTAGCGGGGAGGACTCGTCGCCGCGACGAGCGCCTGGTACTGCTTGGCGATCTTCCTCGGGTCCAGCCTCTCGACCAGCGTCTTCGGCGCCGAGTCGCGGGACTCGTCGGCGCCGTTGAGGCCGGTCGTATTGTAGACGCTGACGTAAGGGACTTTCTTGAGCGCGTCCTTGGCGTAGAGATCGATCTCTTCGTAGCGCGCGCCGCGCAGGTCGCCATACCTCCGCTGTTCGGCGCCCGCGCAATCGTCGGGAAGCTGGCTGAAAAACTTGCACGTGTCGCCGGCCCGCGCGGGAAGGACGTCCCAGCCCCCCGGCAGTCCGAGCCCCAAGGCGAGCCCGCAAAGCGTGATCCGTGCAATAGGGGTCCTGACCGTCGACATGACCTCCTCCCGAGCGCCGCCTAGCCTATGTGGCGACGCTTCCCAACGTGGCGAAGCTATGGCCGAACGCAATGATTTCCGCAACTCGCGACAGAACAGAAGCCCTCGCCCCGCGGAACTCGGGGCCCCGCGGGGCGCCGAGTTCCCTGCCGCAGGGAAAATATCAGGCAATCTCTCGCTTTTTGGCCGATTCGGGGGAAAAATCGTCGAGAAAAGCCCAATGATTCTAGCCGGTTCTGGCAAATTTCCCTACGCGGGTTAACAGGGAGATTTTTAGCCCATCAGGAAGCAAAGTTCCCTGTTCGGCCAAATGCAGGGACAACTCCTGCCTTGACATTCCGCCCGGTTCGAGGCGATCGGCGCTATTCGGCGTTGAAGTCTGTGTTGATCCGGCCGAACGGGCCGTACGCGCCGCTTTTTTGCGGCAGGTGGAGACTCGGCCAGTCTTGGCCGTTACAAAGGATACCGCTGCTGCCTTTGGCGTGCTTGCAGCCGCCGTCAAGCAGGCTGGTCGATCGCCTCGACCACGCTATAACGATCTGTGGATCGCAGCCCAGGCCATCGAGCACGCCTACGCCTTGCTGACGATCAACGCGGACGACTTCTCCGGTCTGCCGGGAGTGCCGCTCTTGACGCTGTGAGGGGCTAACCGCGGTCGGCCGGGACGCGCTCAAGAAGATCCCTTGCGATACATCGACTCAAAGTGCACCTCCCCGCACTCCCTCGCTACCTGCTTGGCCCGGCATCATTCGCTGTTATCGTCGCAGTTATAGGTTGCCTCGAGCGCGCGGACAGACCGAGGCGATCCATCGCTAGGTCAATATGACGCCTCATGGACTCACGGGCTCGTCCGACGTCCTGGTCCTTTATCGCATTAAAGATGGCCGCGTGCTCCTCCTTGTTGATGCGCGTACGAGTCGCGGCGTCGATGCGCGCGTTGGCCTTGCCGATGCTCGCCCGGACGTGTTCCGAAATGAAATTGGTGAAAGTCGCAACAAAGATGTTTCCGCTGGCAATCCCTATCGCTCTATGAAACTCCAGATCGGCTTCAACCGAGTTCCCCGAATTCTGGCTCTCATAAAGCCTCTCCAAAGCGCCTTTGATCGCCGCGAGATCTTTTCGGCTGCGTCGGCCAGCCGCGAGACACGCGGCCTCGACCTCGAGGATTGCGCGGAGCTCGAACAGGTTCGCGAAAAGCGATCTGTCGCGCAGAATCTCGGCGTCGATGCGCAGCGCGGATGGCGCCGACTTTCCAACGACGAACACGCCCGCGCCCTGGCGCGTCTCGACTGCTCCGTCGAACCTTAGTTTGGCGATGGCTTCGCGAACCACGTTGCGACTTACCCCGAACGTTTCGGCAAATTCCCGTTCAGTAGGGAGACGATCGCCATTCTTGAATCGGCCGGCGAGAATATCGTCGGATATCATCCGCGCGACCTGCGATGGGAGGTTGGGCGGCCGACCCACGGCCTTGATCGCGCCTTTTGAGGGTGGCCGGGGGCGGCGGGTCGAAGGCGTTTTCGCTATCATGACGCCGGACGCGCTCCGCCGTCGGCGTTCCTCCTATCCTGGCGGTTGCCCAGATAGGTTTCGCGCATCAAATCGAAGTTCCGCAAATCCTCAATAGGACCCTGTGCGATGATCCGCCCCGTCTGGATGATGTAGCCTCGATCAGCGACGGCCAGTGCGAGGCTGGCGTTCTGCTCCACCAACAGCACTGCGGCGCCGAACTTGTCGCGGACTGACTTGATGATGGAACGGACTTCATTGATGACGATCGGCGCCAAGCCGAGGGATGGTTCATCGAGAAGGAGTATACGAGGCTTGGCCATCAGACCGCGTGCGATCGCCAACATCTGCTGTTGACCTCCACTTAGATCAGAGCCTTTCGCTTCTCGCTTTTCCGCCAAGATCGGGAAAAACGATTCCATCACCGCGATGTCCTTTTCCACCCCCGCTGGATCGTAGCGGGCGTATCCGCCAAGGCGTAGGTTGTCGCGCACCGTGATTGCGGGGAATATGCGTCGGCCTTCAGGGACGAGAACAACGCCGCTTCGCGCCATCTTGTCCGCGTAGACCGCGGTTACGTCCTTGTCGCCCAAGCGGATCACCCCGCTCTTCGGACGCTTCAGCCCGGCGATCGTCTTCAACAAGGTGGACTTTCCAGCGCCGTTGGGACCGATTAGCGTTACGATTTCGCCTCCGCCGACCTCCAAGGATATTCCGCGATTGACCACAATCGGACCGTAGGCAGTCCACAAGTCTTCAACCTTGAGAAGCGTCATGATTGCGCTCCCAGATAGACTTCGATGACCTTCGCATCGCGCAGGATCGTGTCGGTCGGGCCGTCGGCGATCTTGTTGCCGAAGTTGAGCACGATGAGATTACCGCACAGTTCGGCCATCATCCCCACGTGATGATCGATCAAGCAGACGCCGACGCCGAGCTGGTGGACGCGGCGAAAGAGTTGAACCAGCTCGGCGCTTTCCGCTTCGTTGAGCCCGGCCGCCGGTTCGTCGAGCAACAGTTGTGAAGGCCGTCCCCCAAGTGCGACAGCGATGCCGAGGCGGCGCAGGTTGCCGAAAGGCATCGCATTGGCGCTTTCGTCGGCAAAACCCTCCAAGCCGACGAACGCCAGAAGCTCCTCAGGCGAACTCCAGGGGCGGATCGCCCCTTCGCCGCGCCTCGAGCCGTGTTCCATCGCGATCTGGACGTTCTCCCGAACCGACAGCGCCGGAAACGACATCGCCTGTTGGAAAGTGCGTCCGATGCCCAGTCGCCCGATCTGGAAGGCGGCCTTGGCAGTAATGTCCTCGCCGTTCCAACGAACCCTTCCCGCATCGGGCCGATAGATACCGCACACGGTATTGAACAGGGTCGTCTTGCCCGACCCATTCGGCCCAATAACGCCAAGGATCTCGTCGGACTTGATCGTGACATCGATACCCGCCAGGGCGACGACCCCGCCGAATTGCTTGCGAATGCCGCTGACCTCAAGCACGGTCACTCAGTCGCCTCTGGCGCTTGACGAGCCCGCATGCGACGGACCGACCCGCCGGGTCGCGATCACGGTCTCGGTTAGCCGTCGATACACGCGCTCGGTCACAGCAATGACTCCGCCCGGCAGCAGCATGATCACGGCGATCAGCGCCAAGCCGTATGCGATGCGCGAATCAACAGGGTCGATTCTCATCACCTCCGGCAGGAAGGTTACGATGACGGCTCCGGTCAATGGGCCGAAGATTGTTCGCGCTCCGCCGAGCATCACCATGAGGGCGAAATTGAGACTGATCGACCCGCCGTAGAGGTCCGGCGAGATATGGCGGTAGTTGTAGGCCTGCAGGTTGCCGCCGACGCCGGCGAAAAGACCGCTGACCATGAAGGCCACAACTTTATGCAAATTGGTGTTGATGCCGACCGACCGGGCCAGCTGTTCGTTTTCGCGAATCGAGCGCAAGGTGCGCCCGTAACTCGAACGGCCGATCAAATAGGCGACGAGGATGCTCGCCAACATGAAGACGGCCACGAGCAGGTAGGCGTTCGCGAGCTTGTCCATGTTGATGCCGAGCACAGTGCCGATCGGCGGCAAGTCGAGCCCGGTTGCGGCGCCCGTAAACTTGCCGCCGTTGGTAAGCACGATGCGCAACAGCTCGCACATGACGTAAGTCGTAATGGCGAAGTGATGTCCGCTGATGCGCAGCGAGGGAAGCCCGAACAAGCCGGCAAAAACTGCGGCGACGATCGCCGAGAACGGCATGGCCTGCCACATGTTCATGCCGAAGTCGCGCGACAGGATGGCGGCGGTATAGGCGCCGAAACCCATGAGTCCCGCATAGCCCAAGGACATGATCCCGGCTTGGCCGAATGGGATCGCCATTCCGTACAGAACGATGGCGGTGACGCCCGTGGTCAGGGCGAAAGACAGCGTACGGTAGCCTGGTTTGAGCCACGGAAGTGCAAGCACCCCTATCACAATCAGGGCGGCTACCGCCGCCAACTCCCACGAAGGCTTGAATCCGCGCGTGCTTTCCCCATCGGCGCCATGACGCTCCGCGGCGTCCAGCGCAACAGCAACGGCCGAATGTGAGTCCTTATTCAATGGCTGGCCCCATTGTGCCTCCAAACAGGCCCTGGGGGCGGAAGATGAGGATCACGATCATCAATCCGAAACTGTAAGCATTGGTCCACTCCGGCGTTCCGTACGCGCCGCTCATTCCGTTCACCAATCCGAGGATCAAACCCGCGCCCACGACGCCGGCCACGTTGCCCAGCCCGGCGATCAGCGAGACCGCGAAGCCCAGCATGATCATCTCGGAGCCAACGAACGGCGTGATCGGAAACAAAGCGATCGTCAAAGCGCCACCCAACCCGGCGATCGCGCTGCCATAGGCGAAGATCACCGTAATGTATCTTCGGATCGGGATTCCCATCAGCGCGGCGGTTTGACGGTCAGCGAGGCTCGCTCGAAGCGCGAGGCCGTAGCGGCTGCGGGATATTGTGAAGAAGGTGACGGCGACGACGATGGCGGTCACGACGACCACAACCACACGCATCTTTATGAACCGTATCTGCCCAATCTCCCAGACCCCGGGAAGCGGTTCCGGAATGCTCTTGGAAAACGAGTTCCAAATGCGGATCACCACATGCTGGAGGACGATTGATAACCCGAGCGACGCCATGAAACCGTTGTTGGGGCGGAGCAAGGTGAACTGGAACAATCCCCGCTCCAGAAGAAACCCCAAGAGACCAACGAGAGCGACGGATATGAGCAGCGCGGGAATGTAGCCAAGCCCGTTACTGACCAGCACCCAGACGCCGATGCCGCCAAGCATGAGAAATTCGCCGTGGGCGAAATTGATGATGCCGGTCAATCCGAAGATCAGCGTGACGCCAATGCCCATCAGGATAATGACGCTGGCTACGGAGAGACTGTTGACCAGCTCCTGGATGAAGGTCACCATTGCTTTACGCTCGGCGTCGAGGAACGACCTGTTTCGAACTTCCTTCCTCCGCTTGCTTTCTGGTGCCAGCGAGCGCAGGCGGGTTGGAATCGATTGAGCGGATCCAACTCATCTTGAGGCCAACAAACCATAGCGACATCGCTGGCCTAGAGTGAGCTTGGCATCCGCCCAACTTCCGAGTCGCCTATCGGTCGAGCCCTTCAGCCGCCCGGATCGCCTGGCGGAGGATTGGCGGGCGGCTGTTCGACTGCGCATTTGAACTGATCCGATGTGTTCGGCGTCACCGCGCAGACTTCAGTGGCGAACGTCACCTGATGCCGGTCGTTGAACTGCAGTGGAACTTGGGACACCACGCCCTGGTACTTCATCTTCTCCAATGCAGCGACGATCTTGTCGGTGTCGTCGACGGTGCCCGCCTCCTGCATCGCCTTCACGAACATGCCGACATAGTCGTAGTAGAGGAGCGACACCGAGGATTGCACCCCCTTCGGCGCGCCGAGGGCGAAATACTGGTCGAAGTAGTCCTTGGCGGCCTGGAACGGAGGCGCTCCCCAGCAGACCGGAACGCAACTCAGCGTGATCGGCACGGGCGACTTGAGGCCACGCTCCTTCCAAACGCCTGGATCGACGCCAAACAAGAAATAAGACGGCGCGACATTGAGCTGGACCGCCTGCGGGTAGGCGATCATGACGATGTCGCCGTTATACCAGATGTGCACGATGTCGGGGTTGTCGGCTTTGACGCGCGTGAGAAGGGGCGTGAAGTCCTTCGTGTCCGGAGGAAACTTGATCAAGTCGGTCTGCTGGCCATTCGCTTTGAGCGCCAGCACATAGTGGGAGGAGAGATACTGGCCTCCCGCGTCGTCTTGTACAAACACGGCCGACGTCTTCGGCTTATGTCCGAGCATCGGCTCGAGAAGCGTCAAAACGCCCTTCGAAGTGCTGCCGCTGCGCTGGAACTCCTGCGGCTCGGTCTGGAAAGTGTAGTGCAGCGACCCCCCTGGCCTGGTCGAGTCCTCGGACAAGCAACAGCCGAGCGAGCTGTTTCCGGTGAACTGGATCACTTTGGCGGGGTTGGTGATTTTCGTCATGGCGACCGAAAAGTCGTGGGTCTCCGTGCCCCAGATCGCCTTGACGCCGATATCCTCCACAAGCTCCCTCGCGTTCGCGATCGCCGTGTTCACGTCCGTGCGGTCGTCGCGGTAATAGGGCTCGAGCTTGTACTTTTTGCCGTTCACGACAAAGCCGCCGGCGTCATTGATTTGCTTCACGGCCAGCTTGACGGCGTTGTGAATCGTGTTTCCCGCTGAGACAAACGACCCGGTCAAGGCGGCGTTCACGCCGATCTTAACGGTGTCTTCAGCGTAGGCGCCGGTGGCCATTAGCGCCGTCAGCGCGGCCAGGCATATTGATGCGCACCTCATGGTTCGTCTTGATGCGCACCTCATGGTTCGTCCTCCTGCCTCGGCTCGTTGCACAAGCTCAAATTCTCCAGGTCATCCTATGACCCTACTACTGCGCAGTCAATCGCCAAATGACCCGGCTGTCTGTCCACCTATGCCGGCAGCGGCGCATCCTCTCGGATCAGCCTTTCCTCCTTGAGCCGACTCCACAGCGCCGACGGAATTTTCATCGAGAACCAGCCCAGGTTCTGACGGAGGCGCTCCGGCTTGCTCATTCCAATCACGACGGTCTTCACCGCCGGGTGGCCGCGAGGGAACTGGATTGCCGCCGCTTGCAGGGGCACGCCAAACTCGCCGCAAATCGCTGCAATGCGCTTCGCGCGGCCGATAATCTCGTCGGGGCGCCACAGCATAGTCGTAGGTGACGTTCTTCAAATCTGGCTTCGCAAGCACGCCTGAATTGAAAATGCCTGCCATATACACGTCAACTCAGCGCGATTGCGCCAAGGGCAGGAAAACATCGAGCGCGCTCTGATCGAGCAGCGTGTAGCGGCCGGCCAGCATGATGCAATCGAAGTCGCCGGCGCGGAGGAAATCTGCGGTTACGTCGGATTCGTTGATGCCCACGCCGATCGCCTTGACGTGGCCATGCTGGCGCAGTTCCTCCAAGGCCCGGTAGGCGCCTTCCATCGCTGCGGCAAACATGCGTGGGAATTCTTTTGCCGTGCGTCCAGCGGTCCACGTCGTGTATCAGAAGAACATCGATGCGCTCGAAGCCGAGCCGGATGATCGATTGCTCGATCGAGCGCATGATCCCGTCGTAGCCGTAGTCGAACACCGGACGCAGCTCGAGCGGTCCGGCCCAATGCAGCTTGTCGACCGGCTCGCCGCGCGGGGCGGCCATATAGCGTCCGACCTTGGTTGACAGAATAAAACTCTCCCGCGGCACGGAGCGCAGGAAGCGGCCAACGCGCAACTCGCTCAAACCAAAGCCGTAGAAGGGCGAGGTGTCGAAATAGCGAAAGCCGGCCTGCCACGCCTCGTTCAAGGTGGCGTCGGCGACGGCGTCTGGGATCACTTCGTTGAGATTGCCGAGGCCGCTTGTGCCGTAGCCTATCGGTATCGACATCGGATGGCAGCTTAGACTCTGTTCGCTTGCAGCAGGCATTCGTCTCCGCCAATCCCGCCTCCCTCATGGCATCCTTCTTCATGGCGTGGTCTCCGTTCCGATGCGTCAGCGACGGAATCACTTGGGCTAGGCAAACCCGGAGACTACGCCAGCCCAATCCCCACCACATCCGCGACGGGACCGCCGCATACGCCCCACCCTAGCGAGGCGCTCTCGGTCACCAACGCTGATGCACCGCAGACTTGATGCGCCTCTCGTAGATCGATCGGATCCGCGCCATCGTCTCAGGCGACAGAGGTTCGCGAGCCGCCGCCTCAATGTTCATGCGGGCCTGCCCCGGATTCTTCGCGCCAGGAATGACGACCGACACGGCGTCATGCATAAGCACCCAGCGTAAAGCCATCTGAGTCATGGTCGCTCCCGCCGGCACGAGCGGCCTGATTTCCTCCACTGCCGCGAGTCCTTCCTCGTAAGGAACGCCCGCGAAAGTCTCGCCCACATCGAATGCCTCGCCGTGGCGGTTGAACTGGCGATGGTCGCTCGGATCGAACTTCGTGTCGGGATTGAACTTGCCCGTCAGCATCCCGCTCGCGAGTGGCACCCGGCAGATCACCGCCACCTGCCGCGCGCGGGCGTGCTCCAGAAAGAGATCGGCTGGACGCTGGCGGAACATGTTGAAGACGATTTGTACGCTGACCACCCCGGGATACTCCAGCGCCTTGAGCCCTTCCTCGACTTTCTCGACGCTGACACCGTAGAAGCGAATCTTCCCCTCGCGCTGGAGGCGGTCCATCGCCTCGAACGCCTCGGGCCTGTAGTAGGTTTCGATTGGAGGGCAGTGCAGCTGCACGAGGTCGAGCGCTTCGACGGAAAGACTTTTCAGACAGTCCTCCACGCACGGCGCCAGATTCGAGTAGGTAAACAAGGCGGCCTGCTGCGCAGGGAGGCGTCGACCAATCTTGGTGGCGACGATCGGCGCGCTCTTGCCCGCGGATTTCCTCTCCTTAAGCATCCGCGCGATGAGGATCTCCGAAGTGTGGTCGCCATAGACATCTGCGGTGTCGATGAAGTCGACGCCACGGTTGAGCGCTTCATGGAGCGCCGCGATCGATTCCGATTCGCTGACCGGGCCCCACGCGGACCCGATGGGCCAAGTACCGAATCCGATCTCCGAGATCGACCATCCAGTTCGTCCAAATCGTCGCGTCTGCATGGAGTTCATCCGTCTTCAGAGGTCTACCTCCCGAGTAAAGTTATCATACCACCGGATGACAGGGCAAACCACAATTTGCATAGGGCAATCGGGCGAAGTCGATTTCCTCCTCCCTTGTGGGGGAGGATTAAGGTGGGGTGTCGCGCCAGACCTCGAAAGCTGTGCGTCGGCTCGCCTATCGGAGACGGCAGCGCGACCCCCCACCCCTGCCCGCCCCCACAAGGGGGGCGGGAGCGCGTCCAACGGTCACAGGGCCCACTTCGCCCGATTGCCCTGCACAATTTGCATCGTCGACAGCATTACGGCGCTCTGCGGGGAGGAAAGGATCGGCGTCGAACTGATGGTCCGGCGCGAGAGATTGCCGGGCTTTACAGCGTGTCGACTCCCGAATGCGGCGAGCGCGAAGTCGACTACGCAAAAGGACTCAGGGCTCAGACCCTTTTCACCCTTTCGGAGGATGTTGACCGGTTGGTAGGGCTGGGCAGTTTTCCGCCAGTTTTTGGGTTGGCCCATCACGTGGGAGAGTTTTGACTTAGCCTGCTTCAGCGATCGGAGGGGGAGCGGCATCACGTCGGCGGCGGCCTCCTGCACTTCAGCCGTTGGCGGGAAGGGCCGCTGCGGGGCGCCGGAAGAGTCTCGCGCCGGCCGGGGGCGGGGAGGGTCGATCCCGTGAACGGGCAGCGACCGCGGCGTTGCTCTTACCAGGAGGGGAGGATTGAGCAGATACGGAATCAAGTGCCCTGCACTGGTCCGAGCCCTTTCCATGCCTTAACATTTCACCCTTGGCCAGTCCGCTGGCCCGATCAAGTCGGACGATGCGTGCAGCTCGTTCGCAAAGAAAAGCACAGGAGCAGCGCTCTTCGAGGAGAGGAGGAAACCTTCATGGCCTTTAAATACTCATTTAATACCTGGTGCTACTCGAGTTTTCCGGTCTGGGTGCCGTCCTATCCGCTGGAGGAGGCGGCAAAGCGCATCGCTCGAGCAGGCTATGACGCGATCGAAATCGGTTGCGCCGCCCCGCATGCCTTTCCGGCCCACCTGTCCCCTGCTCGGCGGCGCGAGCTCAAGAAGATGATAAGCGGCGAAGGGCTGGTGGTGTCCTCCCTTCTGCCGGCGCCGGGCGGCGGCCCCGGTAACAATCCAAGCTCGGTCCTGCCGGAGGAGCGCGCCGCGGCGATCGCCCATTACAAGGAGGTGGTTGATCTTGCCCATGACCTCGGCGCCGAGCGAGTCCTTTACGTTGCCGGGTGGCGCTCCTACGGCGTCGAGCTGGCCGATGCGCTACGTTGGACGCTGGAAGCAATCGTCGAGATCGGCAAGCATGCGGCCACCAGGGGCGTCACCATGTGCATCGAGCCGACATCAGCCGACTCCAACCTGATCGACACCGCCGGCCACGCCCTCAGATTGCGCCAAGATTCGGGGCTCGACAACGTCAAGGTGATGTTCGACACCTTTCACGCGCTCTACCGCAACGAAGTCAGTTCCGACTATGTCTACGAGATGGCGCCGCATCTCGCCCATGTGCATTTCGCGGACATCGACCGCAAGCCGCCCGGTGAAGGCGTGATCGACTTTGTCGGCGTGATGCAGGCGCTGAAGGACATCGATTTCAAAGGTTATGTGACAATGGAGATCGGCTTCGCCGCCCGTAACATCGAGCCGGATCGCAATGCGCGGAGTGCGCTGACGTACCTGAAGGGCGTAGAGGCGGCGCTACGCTGAGGTTTGAGAACTCGAGCCAGCCTCATGCTGGCGGCCTGCAATTTTAACCAGCGTGTGACGACCCTTTTCGGAGACGCGGGCGAGCGCTGCGCCACAGGATTCTCGCACATGCAATTCGAAAGGAAGAACGAGGCGCCCCGGCCTGCTGACGCGTCGCTTGGCGATGCGATCGAGGAGCAGCGTCGCAGCCTCTCGGCCGATGGCGCGCGCCGGCTGAGCAATAACCGTGAGCCGTGGCCGAAACCCCGAGGTCCATGGCAGATCGTCAATTCCGGCCACCGCGACGTCCTCGGGGCAATGCAACCCCAGTTCGGTGACGGCCCGTACCGCGCCGAGCGTCATGAAATTGTTGGTGCAGAAGATAGCGCCTGGCCGACTTGGCGAGGTAAGGAGACTGTGGGCGGCGCGGCAAGCGTCGTCGACGTTTGATGCGCTCTCCGCCTCGTCGTGAGAATTAGCGGCAAGCCCAGCCTCGGCAAGGGCGAGGCGATAGCCGGCAACGCGATCGTCGATCGAGTTCGCGGTTAGGCGCGCGCGCAAAACTGCGATCCGGCGGTGCCCGACAGCAATGAGGTGGCGAACGAGCGAAAGCGCTGCAGCCTGATTGTCGATGACAATCGTGTCGGCTTCAATCCCTTCAACATCGCGGTCAACGCAAACTATCGGCAGGCCTTCAGCCAAGAGGTCCTGGATCGCCTTCATGTTGCCGCCGGCTGACGCAAGGATCAGGCCGTCGATGCGTTTCTGCGACAGCACCTCGAGGTACATTCTTTCCTTCTGTGAATTCTCCTCAGTATTACACAGAATAAAATTGTAGTTCCCGGCGTCGCGATGGACGACGTCCTCGACCCCAAGCACAAGATCAGCGAAAAATGGATTGGCTATATCGGAGATCATCACGCCAATCGTGGCGGTGCGGCTGCGGCGCAGGCTCCGCGCCACCCCATGAGGGCGATAATTCAACGTTCTGATCGCCTCCTCTACGCGCTCTCTGGTTTCAGGCAAGACAAAGCGCGACCCATTGAGCACATGCGATACGGTGGCGGTTGATACGCACGCCGCCTCGGCCACATCCCGTATTGTCGTCATCTTCCAACCATCGATCTTTCCTGCCGGTCGTTATCGCTCATTGCGGGCGAATCCGACGGAACGCCAGCTTTTCCGATCGGCAAAATCATTGACCAGAATCGACCTTGACACAGCGATCCACCCTAACGTAATCGATTTCCGCAAACGATTAAATAGCCGGATTGCGCTTGCCAAGTTGGCCACTCGGGAAGACGCCATGAATGAACGTTTGCGGTGGGGCATTCTAGGCGCGAACTCCTGGATCGCGGGGGAGGCCATCGCGCCAAGCATACGCAGAAGCCGCAACGGGCGCCTGGTCGCTTTGGCGAGCCGCAAGCTTACTGCGCCCGTCAATGCACCCGAGGGCGTTCGGGTGGTCAGCTATGAAGCGTTGCTCGATGACCCTGAGGTCGACGCCGTTTACATCCCGCTTCCTAATTCAATGCACTTGGAGTGGGCGGTTCGTGCTGCCGAGGCAGGCAAGCCGGTCCTTTGCGAGAAGCCGTTGGCGCCGACCTATCATGAAGCGGCGCGGATCGTCGCGGCTTTCGAGCGCCGCGGCGTCCCGCTGATGGAAGGCCTCATGTACCGCTTCCATCCGCAGCACCGCCGGGTTTTGGCGCTCGTCGCCTCAGGAGCAATCGGTGAAATCGTCGAAGTGCGAGCGCATCTTTCGGTCGATATCATGAACCCTCCCGATCCTAGCAACGTCCGGCTGAAGCCGGAGCTGGGCGGCGGAGCGCTGCTCGACATGGGCTGCTACACGATCAGCGTCGCACGCATGGTCTACGGCGTCGAACCGGTCGCAGTTCGCGGCTGGTGGAAGATCGACGACAGGTTCGCGGTCGACGTAGCCGCCGGCGGCGTTCTCGAGTTTCCCGGAGCGCGCATGGCGCTTGTCAGCTGTTCGTTCGAAGGGTTTGGGAACGGGTTTTACAGCGCCATAGGCCGCAAGGGCGTCATCGAGGCTCCGCGCGCCATAATCCAAGGCCTTGGCACGCGCCTCGGCGAGGCTCTGATCATTACGATGGACGCCGACGGAAGACGGAGTGAGGAAACGATAGCCTCTCTCGACCATTATCAGCTCATTGTTGAAGCCTTCGCCGACGCGGTGTTGAACAAGTCTTCAGTTCCGCTGCCGCCGTCCGATTCCCTCGCCAACATGCGCGTTCTCGACGCCTTCGCTACGTCGGCGCGCGAGGGCCGCGAAGTCAGACTTTAGCAGGGTCGCGAGACGTCACAACGCCCGACCAAGACAGTACGGCGGCCCAGGCAAAGGGTAGCCTCGGTAAGTGCAAGAAAGAAGGATGATACAGTGAGCACGACCGCGGGCAGCGCTCCGGGGGCTGTGGCCTTCCCCCATCTCTTTTCCCCGATCTCGGTCGGCCCGGTCTCGCTACGCAATCGTATGGTGTTTCAGCCGCATTTCACGGCGCTTGGAAGTCTCGACGGGATGCCGACTGACGACCTCGCCGCGTACCATGAGGAGCGGGCGCGCGGTGGAGTCGGCCTGATCGTTACCGAGAGCCACGCAATCCATCCAACCGGAAAGATGTCGCGCCGTTTTATCAACGCTTGGGATCCCGCGATTGTGCCCGGCATGGCAAAGGTCGCCGCCGGCGTTCACTCGCACGGCGCAAAAATCTTCGCCCAACTGACTCATGGCGGACACACCTCGCTGGAACATCCCCCGCATTTGATGTGGGCGCCAACTCAAATGCCTGAGCCATCGAGCCACTTCAACACGAAGGCGCTCGATGAAGACGATATACGCGCTGTCGTATCTGGCTTTGCGATGAGCGCGCGCAACATTCTGGACGCTGGATTCGACGGAATCGAAATCAAGATCGCCCATGACGGCCTGCTGCGCTCCTTCGCGTCGCCTTACTTCAATCGTCGGACCGATCGTTATGGCGGCTCGTTTGAGAACCGCATGCGCCTCTCCTTCGAAGTTATTGAAGCGATCAAGAAGGTCATCGGCGGCGCCCCGCTCGGAGTTCGGATTTGCCTCGATGAGTTCACGGCTTTTGGCTACGATCTTGACTATGGTCGGGAGATGGTCCGTGCCCTGGAATCAACCGGTGCAATCGACTATTTCAATTCGGATGCGGGCTCGTTTTCGAGCTATTGGATGGAAATACCGCCCGCGGCGGTGCCCCCCGAGGTATTTGATCGGGTGAACCGCGCCCTGAAGAAGGCCACCGACCTTCCGGTCGTGGCCTTCGGGCGGGTCGGCCCGACGCAACGGGCCGAAGCGATCCTGAAAGCGGGAGAGGCGGACCTCGTCGGATGGGCGAGGCAATTGATTGCCGACCCAGAGACACCCAACAAGCTCGCGCGCGGTCGGCCGGATCTCATCCGGCTATGCATCGCCTGTAACGATGGTTGCATACATCAAGTAGGGCAGGAAAAGGCGGTTCGCTGCATCCACAATCCTTCCGCTGGGCGCGAGCTGAAAATCAACGAACGTCTTATCGCCAGGACCGAAGAGCCGCGCCGAGTGGTTGTGGTCGGCGGAGGGCCAGCGGGTCTCAAGGTCGCGGAAATTGCCGCCAAGCGGGGACACAGAGTTACCCTGCTTGAGAGCGCGCGCCAGCTCGGCGGCCAAGTCCTGTTGGCAGCCGCGCAGCCGGAGCACGCGGTCATCGGCGAGGTCATATCTTCCCTCGAAACACAAATTGTCGAGGCGGGGGTCGACGTTCGCAAGGGTGTCACAGCAACGCCCAAGGTCGTTGCGGCCTTCGCGCCGGACACCATCGTTCTCGCCAACGGCTCTGAGCCGAACCTGCCTAAGCGGGCCGACGACGGCGGAGTCGAAGCGCGCCGCCTTGGCCGGCAAATCCTTCCCGAAATCGAAGGCCTGGACTTGCCGTTCGTCGCTTCAGTCGATGAGGTTCTATCGCGCGCGGTCAAGCCATCTGGCAAGGTCGTCGTAATTGACGAGAACGGACACTGGGAAGCGGCGGGAACCGCCGAATTTCTTGCTGACGCTGGTTGCGCGGTCGAGGTCGTCGCATCCCATGGAGCAATTGGCGCCGAACTCGAAGGCGGCGCGCGCGCTCTCTTCCAGCGGCGGGCGGCAATCAAGGGGATCCGGTTGACCCCCAATATTGTCGTGAGAGAGATCGCGCAGCGCCGCGTTCGAGTCAGCGCGGTGTTTAGCAGCGGCGATGACGTCGGGTGGGGCAAGTATGTCCTTATTCCCGGCGATGATCACTGGATAGACGACGTGGATTCGGTCGTGGCGGCGGTCGGCCGCCGTTCACGCGAGGATCTCTTCCTAAAATTCAAGTCCGCGCCCGAACTGTCCGGCGCTCGCATTGAGCGCGTTGGAGATTGCGTCGCACCTCGTCTGCTTCAGAGCATAATCCTCGAGGCTTTCACATTGGCGGCCGCCCTCTAACGTAGCGCGCGGTCAAAAGAGACGTCGCCATGAGCGCAGTGACAGGAACGAACATCGGGCGGATTGGCCAGGGCGAAGTTGGCGCGGTGCTCGTCGCCGATCGAGTTTCGAAGGCATTTCCAGGCGTGCTTGCGCTCAATGACGTTTCTTTTGAGGCGCGCCTGGGCGAAGTCAACGCTCTGGTTGGCGAGAATGGCGCCGGCAAATCAACGCTCATCAAGCTGATGGCCGGCTTCTACGCCCCCGACCGTGGCGAGATCCAAGTCGATGGGGCGCCGCTCCGCCCAGATCCAGCCTCGGCGCATGAAGCCGGCATTGCGACGATCCATCAAGACCATCATCTCATTCCCAGCATGACCGTCGCTGAGAATCTGCTGCTCGGCCGATGGCCGGCGAGGTTCGGCATGATCTCGAGGGCCGAGATGATGAGGCAGGCGGAATCCGCGCTGAGTCACGTCGCGCCCAATGTCTCGTTGCGAAAGCTCGCGCGACAACTTTCCCCCGCCGAGAGGCAGCTGGTCGAAATCGCTCGTGCGATCGCCGAAGAGTCCCGCGTGCTCGTTATGGACGAGCCCACGACCTCGCTGTCGACCCGAGAGGTCGACGCGCTCTTCGAGACGGTCGCGCTCCTGCGCTCGCGTGGAATGGCTATTGTTTTTGTATCGCACTGGCTGGAGGAAGTCTTCGCCATTGCCGATCGGATCACTGTCCTTCGGGATGGACGTCTTGTCGGCAGCCGACCAGCCGCCGAGCTCGATCGTGACGCTGTGATTCGTATGATGGTCGGCCGCAATGTCGAGCAGGTGACAACCCAATCCGTTACGCCTGGACCGGTTGTCCTCAAGGTCGAAAACCTGACCCGCGCCGGCGTCTTCGATCATGTATCGTTCGAGGTGCGGGCCGGCGAAATTGTCACGCTCGCGGGACTCGTCGGCGCAGGCCGGAGCGAGGTCGTCAACGCCATATTTGGTGCGGACCTCTACGACTCGGGCGCCGTCACGGTTGAAGGCGTCGCGCTCCCACGCGGCGATCCTGTGGCGGCCATGGAGGCCAGCATTGGTTATATTCCCGAGGATCGCCACCGCCAGGCGCTCGTGGCGAGACTCAGCGTGCGCTCCAATGCGACTTTGGCCGTCCTGGAGGCCGTCTCACCACATGGACTGATCAACCGCAAAGCGGAAGACCGCATTCTCAAGAACACCGTTTCAAATCTCGGGGTCCGAATGGCCTCGCCAAACTGGCCCGTATCGACGCTCTCGGGGGGTAACCAGCAAAAGATCGTCATCGGCCGCTGGCTCGCCCGGGCGCCGAAGCTCCTGATCCTCGATGAGCCAACGAAGGGGGTCGACGTTGGCGCGAAGGCGGAGATCAGTGAAATCGTCGTTGGTCTGGCAAGCGAGGGGCACGCGATCTTGCTCGTCAGCTCCGAACTCCCTGAGGTGCTCGCGCTCAGCGATCGCGTGCTCGTAATGCGAAGCGGCCGCATCGCCGGAGAACTCGACCGTGCATCCCTCAATGCGGAACGCGTGATGACCTTGGCGACCACTGGATAGAGGTTTCGCAATGAAATTCGACCCAAAGATCGAAGGTGTCGCCGAGCGGATCCGTCCGAAGCGCGCGTCCAACGGGGGAACGTCGGTCATCGAGGCGGTCCAGGACCTCGGGCTGTTCATCGTCATCGCGATCGGCGCGATCGTGCTTGGCGTACTCAGTCCCGTCTTCTTTACCCGTCTCAATATCGAAAATCTCTTTTTCTCCTCGACGATCATCGCGGTGATGGGTATCGGCGAGTCATTTGTCATCCTTGTCGCAGGGATCGACTTGTCGGTGGGGGCAGTGCTGGCGTTGTCGTCGGTGCTATCAGTCGGGCTGGTCAATGACTACGGCGTTCCAGCGCCTGTGGCGGCGCTTGTCGCGCTCGGCGTTGGCGCGCTCATCGGACTCATCAATGGTCTCAACGTGACTTTGACCAAGATACCGGCATTGATCGCGACGCTCGCGATGATGTCCGTGACTCGCGGTCTCGCGTTCATTTACTCCGGCGGCCAAAACCTTGCGCCCGTGCCAGATTTCTACGTGCAGATTCAGGCCGCGCGACTGTTCGGCGTGCCGGTGATAATTTTGTTCACTTTGGCGCTCGGTGTGGTTGCGCATTTCGTCCTCGCCAGAACGCGTTTCGGCCGCTCGATTTACGCGACGGGCGGGAATCCGGTGGCGGCGCGACTCGCGGGCATCCGAACCAGCCGAGTGATTTTCCTCGCTTATACGATCTCCGGCGCGCTGGCGGCGCTCGGCGGTTTGATGATCACTGCCCGCCTCGAGGCGGGCGCAGCGACCGCGGGCGAGGGGGTTGAGCTGACGGTCATTTCCGCCGTGGTCATCGGCGGGGTGAGCCTGTTCGGCGGCGAAGGCAAGATCGGCGGCGTCCTCCTCGGCGTGCTATTGCTCGGTCTCGTCCAGAACGCAATCAATTTGCTCAACGTGCCGCCGAACTACGACTACGTCGTCAGCGGGCTCGTCATTGCGGTTGCCGCGGCGCTGGACGTGTACCGTCGCAGCTACCTTGAAGCCGGGCTTCGCCGGCGAGCGAACATCGTGAAATCCGAACCGCGCAAATAATCCTGGTCCGCGCCGGCCGTCGCGGGTCGGCGATCAAATACCGGCGGCCACCCCCAATAGGGGCGCAGCTCACACAGGGCAAAAGGTCAAAGGAGGAAAACATGGTCGTAGAAAATATCACCCGTCGCGACGCAGTGCTTGGCGCAGCAATTGGTCTCGCAGCCGCCGCCTTCGGCGCAAGCGGCGGTGCGCTGGCTGAAAGCGCGGCCAAGGGCAAAACCGTCGAGTACATAGCCTTTGGCCTGCAGTTCGAGTACCAGGTGGCGCTGGTCAATGGCATCAAGAAGCGCGCTGCGGACGCGGGCGTCGTGCTGCACGTCATCGACGGCAAGGGCGATCCCAACCTACAGGTTACACAGGTTCTCGATGCGGTGACGAAGAAGCCGGACGCGCTGCTCGTCAATCCTGTCGACGCCAAGCTCATCGTCGCCGGCGTCAAACGCGCCAACGAGGCGAACATTCCTGTATTTATCATGGAAAACCCGCCGCCGGAGGGCAAGTACCTCTCGTTCGTCGACTTCGATAACGTTGCCGGGGGCGCGATGGGCGCCGACTATCTGGGGCAGGCTGTCGGCGGGAAGGGCATGGTCTTGGAGACGCGCGGGTCGACCGGATCGGATGAGGCGCAGCGGCGCCACCAGGGCTTCATTGACGAGATGAAGGCGAAATATCCGGGCGTCGAAGTGAAGTCGCTCAACACGGAATGGGTCGCGAACAATGCTTACAAGATGGTGCTTGACGCGCTGACCGAGAATCCGAACGTGAAGGGCGTCTTCAGCCACAATGACGAGATGGTCCGGGGTATCGTTTCCGCTCTGCGTCAGGCCAATAAGCTGGTTCCTGTCGGCGAATCCAGACACATAGTCGTTGTCGGCCTCGATGGCACGCCTCTCGCTTTGCAGCGGATCCGCGAGGGAACGCAGGACGCCACGGTCGAGCAGTCGCCGATCGCGATGGGCTCGTTCATCTTTGATCAGATCGTCAACTATTTCGACGCCAAGCCGATCGAAAAGAGCGGCATTACCAAGCCCAAGCTGATCACCAAGGCCAACGTCGACGACCCCGCAAATTGGGGAAATTTCAAGAAGTGAAGATCCAGGAGGATCAGAGCGCCCGCCAAAACGGCGGGCGCGTTGCTGTCGGACGAGATGCAATGAGGTCCGCGCGAGGTTTCATCGATGCTGTTCTGCAACCACAATTCCGGCGTCCTCGCCATCAGTCAGCCCGCGCACGCGTGGATCTCGGGACAATTGCTGCGCGCTTGGGCCGAACCGCTCGGAGAGCCGCTGCTTCTGGCGGCCGAGCAGCACGACATCGGCTGGCTCGATTGGGAGGCCGCGCCGACCTTTGACCCCGAGACCGGGCGTCCCCACCTCTTTCGCCACGTCGGCGCTGCAACGCACGCGCCCATGTGGGCGCGCGGGGTGGAGCAGGCGCTCGGTGCGTGGGGCGCGCACGTCGCCCTCCTGATCTCGATGCACGGTGGACTCATCTATCGCCGCTTCACTGACCGCCACCGGATGTCGGAAGCCGACGCGCGAGCGGCCGAGAATTATCTCGCCACGCAGGCTTCACGCGAGGCTACGTGGATGCAAGCCCTGCGGCTGAACACCGCAGAGGTGAAGAAGGAGAGTTCGCTTGTCGCGTTCGCCGACGCTTTGTCGCTTGCGCTTTGCGGCGACCTCAAGGCTCCGATGACACTCGAGGCTTTCGCACAAAACGGCGATCCGATCCGGATCGAGCTTATCGAGCGGCCGGGGCGGCAGTTCGAATTCGTCCTCGCCCCGTGGCCTTTCACGGGCGACGCGCTCACGGTCGAAGGCGAGGCGCGGCGTTTGCCGCCGGAAGGGCGATTCTCGCGGGAAGCCGCGATGCGGTCATGGCTGGCGTCGCCAGCGCGGGAGACCTTCAGGGCCATGCTGTTCGCGGCCTGACCGACCCGCGGATCTGGCTGGACTTTGCCCTAACTAATCGAGCATGTCGGCCTGCGCCGCTCTTCCGTGCGCGGCGATACTTGGCGAGTCCCGGTACGCTCGCAACGCTAAAGGCCGCCGCCAGGTCCAGCGACAGGTGCGTGGTCAGTCGTTGACCGGTCGGGCGTCTCGTCCTTCCACCGCACACTGCCCACCGGCCGCTCCAGCATCCGGCGGATCCGAATGGGCTCGGGACCGATATGAAACTCATTGGCTCGGTCGTGGAGAGCCCGTTCGGAGTCCGTCGAACGATTACGCTGCCTGAGATAATCGTGCCAAGTCGGGCAGTGGTACCGCTCGGTCCAGAGTTCGGGATCTGCAAGGTCGCGCGCAATCGACCATCCGTAGGCCCCGTTGCGTTTTCGGCTCAGTTGGACATGCTGCATGACCGCATAGAACAGGCGCGCCCGCTTCAGGCTGACACGATATTCGATTTCAACCACGATCGGTCCGCTGCGGGAAGTCAGAGACAGACGCACTTCCGGATCCTCCAGAAGATCCCGCGACTGCTCGTTTGGTCCCCGGACCGTGGGCATTCGCATCCAAAACCCCAGCAATGAGGAGGCGATCAACGCGGCGCCCGAGGCGAGCAATGCTCCCTTGACACCGATCAGGCCTGCAGCGCTTCCCCAGATCCAACTGCCGACCGCAATTCCACCGGAGATCGCCGCCTGGTAGGCCGCCAGCGCTCGGCCGGCGACCCAACGCGGGGCGGCGAGTTGAATGCCGACGTTGAATAGAGTGACCGACGCTGTCCATCCAGCGCCTGCAAATAATAGAACGACGCCGGTAAGGATCGATGAGCGACTCACCGCGACGATTGCGACCCCGATGCCCATGACGACGACACAGAGGCGGATCGCCGTCTCCGCGCCGAATCGCGAACGCAGAGTAGAGACGTTGAGCGCTCCAGTCACCGCACCCAGCCCGAAGGCGCCTAGCAGGACGCCATAGGTCTGGGCGCCGCCGCCCAGGAGGTCGCGGGTGGCGATCGGCATCAGCGCAGCCACCGAACCGCCAGCAATTCCGGTCACCAGAGTCCGAACGAGCAGGACGCGGATCGAGGGTGAGTTCAGTATGTAGCGGACGCCGGAAACGACAGCGCGCGCCAGACGTTCTGGCGGGAGCCGCGAGGGCTCATTCACGCGCCGCCAGAGAAAGAGCACTACGATGAGAGGAAGATAGGCAAAAGCGTTGGTCGCGAACGCGGCGATCGCGCCCGCTGCAGCGACGATGACGCCGCCGATCGCCGGACCGAAGCTGCGCGCGATATTGTAGCTGATGCTGTTCAACGCCACCGCGGATGGCAGAGCCTCCGCGGGCACCTGTTCACTGACCGACGCCTGCCACGCAGGTCCGAAAAGCGCCATCCCGCTCCCAATTGTAAAGCACAGGCCGAGGAGGATGTTAGGCGTCATTGCGCCAAGCCAGGCGAGCGTAGTCAGGGAAACAGCCCCGAGCGTAGCGATAGCCAACGCGACGAGTCCGACGATCCTCCTGTCAAACATGTCAGCGATCGCGCCGGCCGGTGTCGAGATCAGAGCAACTGGCATCATTAAGGCGGTCTGAACCAATGCGACCGTGCTCGCTGATGACGTCATTTGCGTCATCGACCAGGCGGCTCCGACGCCCATGATCAGGAGCCCGAGGTTGGATAGGAGGCTCGCCGTCCAAATGCGCCGAAAGGTCGCATGCCGCAAAGGGAAGAAAATTCCAAGTCGAGAGGGCTTATACGCGCCTTTCATGTTGGTTCGTTTCCCGCCAAGTGAAGGGCGCCGGCACCGGCACACTGTGTCCCGCGTGGAGTCATAGCCTAGTTCTGGCGGCGTCGGAGTTAAACCGACGATCGCGTTCGCCACCGCCAGTCGGAACGAATTCCTGCCCGATCGCCAGCGCCCCAACCGGCCTCGATGGTCGTTCTTGCTGCCGAGCTGCTTCTCGCGATTTCTTTGGCCGGGGCGGCGCCTGCGCCTGCGCCCGGGCGCCGACCACCGGCTCGCACACATTGCCCCGCCTTTGCGGGAAACGCTCCAGCAAAGCCTTCGCGTGGTCTTCCTCAGGTTGCGGGGTCCGCCGCTTGCGCTAGGCGCCGGGAACCCGTTTCTTCGCGATTTCCCCGTCGAGCAACGCAACGCCCCGATTCAAACGCTCGCGATCGGGGTGCTGAACAGCAATGGCGACGCACAACATTTCAACGATCGCTAGCTGAGACGTTCGAGTGCCTATCGTTTCGTGCGCGATTGGCGACCGACGGACCGCCGAGATCAAAACAATGTCGGACACCTTGGTAACTGGGCTGTTCGGGTCGCTCGTGATCGAAATTCGCTTCGAGCCTTGAGCGCGCGCCGCCTCGAAGGTCTCGACGAGATCCCGCGTCCGTCCGGACCAGCTAATGCCGAGAAACAGAGCGCTCCGAGGCGCGTTTGCCGCTACGGCGGCAGCTACGTGAGGGTCGGAACTGACACTGGCCGTCAGGCCGAGACAGAGCAGTCTTTGACGGGCGACGCCAATGAGGAAGTTTCCAGAGACATGATGATCCGTCACCTGTCAGCACGCGACCGCGACTGAGCCTATCATCGCGCTGGCAGCGCGGAAGCGAGAAAGAGAATGGCCGAAGCTCTTCGGTGGCCGGACGCCGTTGTTTCGACGCACCCAAGGGCGAGTTGTTCGGCCTGCCGGTCAACGGCAGAGCGTGTTTCCTTCACCGAGATCGTCTTCTATCAGTTCACCAGTGGGAAAGAGCGAAACTGCCTGGTCCGTGATCGATCAAGCTGCGATTCCGGGGGGTGAGCCACTTTTCGTCACCGGGCGTTTCGTGCGCTTGTCCGCGACGACGTCGAAAACGATCTTCTGGCCTTCCCTGGTACCGAACATACCGGCGCGCTCGCTCTTTCTGGGCGGTATGTCAATTTCGCTATTCATGGCCGCCGGTGTTGCGTAATGGCGGCAAATCTATGCAGTGATAAGGCGACAAAGGCAATGAGGCCGAAGAGTCCTATCCAGCGCGGATCGTCGGGAGCAAGGCAAAGGTGCTGGCGTTTCCGAGGCGGCGGAGAGGCAGATAAGGCGGTTCTTTTTGCCTTCAATCCGAACGTTGCGGAAACAAATCTCCGAACTATGCTCCGAACCGCCTCTTTGGTGTAGTTCGTGAAAGGCCGGAAACCTAACGAAAACAAGTGGCTGGGGGACCTGGATTCGAACCAAGATTGACGGAGTCAGAGTCCGCAGTTCTACCGTTGAACTATCCCCCAACGGCGGCGACCAGAAAAAGCGCAGGCGGCGTCAATAGCGAAGCCGAGGCGCGCGCGCAAGCCTGTCGCAAGCCGCCTCCCGAAGCGGAAGGCCGCGAGACCCGGCTTCGAGAGGATGAATTCGCCGACGCAGCGGCAGTGCATGCGCGGGAGTTCAAATGCTATTAAACACATCTGAAACGTTATAAATCGAGGGACCGCCGACGCGGTTTCGGCCGGATTTCAGGTCGACGCTAAACGGGGTCGCAACCTGCTGAAATCCTTGAGGCCCGCCGCTAAACTGGCGCTAAAACCGCCGTAACCGCCGCGCGGCCCCTACACCTGCTCGACCGCCATCACGCCCGGCGCCGCTTTCAGCGCCCCGGCGATCGCCGGGCTGACGGCGTAGCGGCCGGGCAGGCGGATCTCGACCTCCTCCTTCGGCCCGAGAACGACGACGAGCGACACTTCCCCTTCGCCGGGAGAACGCAGGCGGCTCTCGATCGTCCCGAGCGGGGTCTCGTCGCGGACGAAGATGCGCAGGCCCTTGTGGACCTTGGCCGCCGCCTCGTTGAGGCGCTCGACGTTGACGATGCGGGCGCGCACGTCCTCGCCCTCGACGCTGGCCTGAAGCGTCACCAGCACGTCCGAGCCCTTTTCGAGGAGGTCGCGGAACTGGTTCAGCCCCTCCTGGAAGATGATCGCCTCGTACTGGCCGGTCGGGTCGGAGAGTTGCACGATGCCCATTTTCGCCCCGCTCTTGGTGCGGCGCTCGGTCCGGTCGAGGACGCTTGCGCCCAGGCGCGCGCTCGAGGCGCCGGCGCGGACCGAGCGGGCGAAATCGGCCCAGCGGGCGGCGCGAAGGCGCTTCAGCGCCGATTCGTAGGCTTCGAGCGGATGGCCGGAAAGGAAGAAGCCGACCGCATCGAACTCCCGCTTCAGCTTTTCGGCGTCGGTCCAGGCGCTCGCGGCGACCTTCAGCGGCGCCGCCTCCGCGTCTCCGAACAGGGCGTTCTGGCCGGACGCCTTTTCCGCGGCGCTCGCGTTGGCGCTCGCGAGCATCGGCTCGATGGCGGCGAAGGCGACCGCCCGGTCGGTCTCGAGCCCGTCGAACGCGCCGGCGGACGCTAGGCTTTCGAGCGCCTTCTTGTTGACGAGGCGGGGATCGAGCCGGCTCGCCATGTCGCCGAGCGAAGCGAACGGCCTGCCGCCGCGCGCTTTGACGAGCGCCTCCGCCTGCGCCTCGCCGACGCCCTTGATGGCGGAGAGCGCATAGACGATCGTCGCGCTTCCGTCGGCGCCCGCGCGCACGTCGAAATCGACCTCGGAGGCGTTGGCCGAAGGAGCAGCGACCCTGATGCCGAGCCTCTGCGCATCGGCGCGGAATTCGGCGAGCTTGTCGGTGTTGCCCTTGTCGAGGGTCATGGAGGCGGCCAGGAATTCCGCCGGATGGTTCGCCTTGAACCATGCTGTCCAGTAGCAGATCAGGGCGTAAGCGGCGGCGTGGCTCTTGTTGAAACCGTAGTCGGCGAATTTGGCGAGCAGGTCGAAGATCTCGTCCGCCTTGGCCCTGGCGAGGCCGCGCTCGACCGCCCCGTTGACGAAGCGGGCGCGCTGCGCGTCCATTTCCTGCTTGATCTTCTTGCCCATCGCGCGGCGCAGCATGTCGGCTTCGCCGAGCGAGTAGCCGGACAGGACCTGCGCGATCTGCA
>DASRSL010000134.1:0-2299 GCA_035656495.1 Roseiarcus sp. | reverse complement strand
CGCCGCGCCGTCGATATTGCGGCTGAGGTCGAACTGCAGCGTGATCGCGGTCGAACCGAGCGTAGAGACCGAGGTCATCTGCGAGACCCCGGAAATCTGGGCGAATTGCGTCTCGAGCGGTTGCGCCACCGCGGAGGCCATCGTTTCCGGACTGGCGCCGGGGAGTTGCGCGGACACTTGCAGCGTCGGAAAATCGACTTGCGGGAGCGGCGCGACCGGCAAATTTGGATAAGCGACGATGCCGATGAACAGGAGGCCGACCATCAGCAGCGACGTCGCGATAGGATGCCGAATGAACGGCTCGGAGATGTTGAGCGCCATGATCAGGGCGCCTTGGCGGAAGCGGGCGCGGCCCCGGCCGGCGTCGCGGGGGGCGCCGCCGCGGCTGGAGTCGGGGCTCGCGCGGGCATCGGCGGCGCTGCGGGCGCTGCTTCAGGCGCCTCGGCAGGCGATATCGTGTCGGGCGGCGGTCCAGTCGCCGTCGGCGTCGGCGTCGGCGCGGGCGTCGGCTGCACGAGCGCGCCTTCCCGCAATCGATCTTGCCCTTCCGTCACCACGTTTTCGCCGGGCGAGAGACCTCGAGTGACGACCGACAGTTGCTCACCCTCTTGGGAGACCTTGATGTCCCGCATCTCCACCTTGTCGTCCTTTCCAACGACGTAGGCGTAGAGCCCGTTTGGCCCACGCTGCACCGCGTCCACCGGCACGACGATGACGTCATGGAGCGTATCGAGCAGTAGCCGCGTCGAGACGGAAAGCCCCGGCCATAGGACGTTGTCGACATTCGCGAAGGTCGCCTTCATGCGGATGTCGCCGCTCGCCTGATCGACCGAGTTGTTGATGAGAGCGAGATGGCCATGGGAGAGCATGGTCAGCCCGTCCGAACTCAGCGCGTCGACCGGCACGACGCCCGCGGCGAGCGCCTTGTTGATGGCGGGTACGTCCTCCTCGGGCGCCGTGAATACCACCGAAATCGGCTGCAGCTTGACGATCGTTACGATTCCGGTGCTCGTGCTCGCATGGACGATGTTTCCGGGATCGATCAATCGGAAGCTGGTCTTGCCGGTGAGCGGAGAGCGTATCGTCGTATAGCTCAACTGCGTCTGTGCGTTGTCGATCGCGCCCTGATCGCCTTTGACCTGCGCAATGAGCTGATCGACCGTCGCCTGTTGCGTGTCGACCTGCTGGCGCGACGAGAAATCCTTCTCATTGAGCGTTGTGTAACGTTGCAGATTGAGCTGCGCGTTTTTCAGCATCGCCTCGTCTGCGGCCTTTTTCGCGAGCGCCTGGTCGAGGGCCGCCTGGTAGGGCCGAGGATCGATCTGGGCGAGAATATCGCCCTGCTTCACTATCTGGCCCTGTCTGAAATCGATCTTCGTGATCTCGCCGTCGACGCGGCTGCTGACAGTCACCGTGTCGTACGGCTCGACGACGCCCAGTCCGTTGAGATAGACGGGGAAGTCGGCCTTTCGAACGGCTGCGACAGTCGCCGGAATCGGCGCCGGCGGCGCGTTCTGGGCCTTGGCCGTATTCGCGGCGGCGCCCTCATAGGCGCGCCAGCCCAGATAGCCGCAAACCGCAACCACGGCCAAGATCGCCGCGATCAACCAGCGGCCCCGGGACGGCGACCGTTCTGACATGACCGGCACTCGCTCCTCAAAACTCTAGTGGACGTACGACTTTTGTCGATTTTGCGGCGGCTGGGCTTTTCGCACACCGCCGCCGTTAAAGGCTTAGCCGACCTGGCGCCGACCAACGAGCGTCGGAAAGTACCTCGTCGTGCCGAGCGACCGCCGTCGAATAGCCGATGCGATCGGAACGGAAAGGGCCCACGAGCGTTCGGTCTCGCAAGCGAGAGTGCCGATGCAGAAGCGCAGCCCCGGTTTTTAGTTCGATCAACAATTCGCGATTCGGCTTCGGCCCGCTAGGGAAAGGTTGACGATATGACGCACGCAGCGCCGGCGCCTCTGATCGGGCGCGAGTTCGATTCATTTCTCTTCGCCTCGATCGGGGACGACCGGCACGGACAGCCGCTGAGCGTACTTTCGGCGCTCGCGCGGTCGGACGTCGATCCCTGGGAAGAAGCTGGCGCGCTCGCGCGTATTTCGAAAAAAAAGGCGAAGGCGCGACTGACCGCGATGATTGTGGCCTTGCCGGGCGAACCCATCGCGGCTCTTCCGCTCGATGCGATCGCCAGCGACCTGGTCGCGCTCTTGCCGCGCGTGAACGATTTCGTACTTCGCTCGCAGAGCGACGTCCGCAGATCCGAAAATGTGCAGGCTTGGTTGGGATTGAGCGT
>DASRSL010000133.1:0-12245 GCA_035656495.1 Roseiarcus sp. | reverse complement strand
ATCGTCTGAAGCGGTGTATCATGTATGAGCTCGACGAAGCTGAAGGCCCCACGAGGCCTGCGGAAATCGAAGCTGACCGTCACGCGCTGGGTATGGAGTTGCAGCGCTTCTGGGCGGAGTTTCTGGATGACCTCAAACTCGACGATCAAGAGCAGCAAATACCGTCCGGCCCGCGCAGGCTACGTTGTGTTCATGCTTCCGGCTCCCAGCGGCAGTAGTTGGCTCACGGTTTATCGGAACATGAAGCGCGGCGAAGTTGGGGTCTATCTTTCGTCCCACGGCGACACGGCCGGCGACTACGCGAGGCAAGCTATCGTTGACGACTGGGATGAAGTGAAGGACCAACTAGGAGGAACCGCCAAGGTGACTAAAGAGAGCGGGCGGCTTGTCATCCTTGATTCTCGCGTGTTCGGCGATCTCGACCAACCGGAAGTGCGCGCAAAGGCTTTCGCTTGGCTTGCCGAAAGGGTGAACACCTTTGTGAACGTTTTGCGTCCTCGCGTGCGCTCGGCGGTGGCGGATTTTCAAAGCGCGGAGCAAGGGACCACGCCATAAAATCCCGAGGCGCATAGGGCATGCTTTCGGGCTAAAACATTGTGCAGCCTCTAATCGGGATCGCTTTGGGGCTTTTTCGGCGAAAAGTCGAAAAAAGGGAAGTGGCGGAATCGACCGCTCAAAAGGGAAGCCTTTCGCTCGCTCTGGCACGGGCCTCGTAAGCCCTTGACGGGCAAGGGACCGGAACCGCGCAAAAGGGCAGGGCAAAAATTCATCGGCGGGGGCTGCGCGGTTTCGCGGCTGTCGCCTTTTCCAGAACCTCGCGGATAAACCGGGTGTAGGGAACGCCCCGCGCCTTGGCGCTTGCCTTCACTGCATCGAGGAGCGGCACGGGCAGACGCATGTTTAGCCGCGCCGCCTTCGCCTGAAACTCGAACTTGGCGGGCTTGAACTGCGAAAAATCGAGGTCGGATAAATCCTGTTCAAGGAAGGCGTCGGCCTCCTTGTCAGTCGTCATTGTGGGAACTTTGCGCTTCATAGTTTCTGGCCTCTCTCTCGTGCATGTAACGGGCGCTCACCGGGCGGATGGTCGGCTGCCCGAACCTCTGCCGGATGGTGAAGGCCACAAACAGCGGGCGTCCCTGCGCTGTGCGGCCTATGGCTATCAGCCGGTCCTCAAGATGGGCGTGTTTCAGGTCTGGCGCGATTTGCGGGGTGCCACGCAAAAGCGCCTCGATCTCGGCAATGGAAACGCCATGCTTCTGGCAGTGCGCCCGGTTGCCCCTGTCCCAATCGAATAATGCTGAAACAATCTCATCAACCATAGTATATCACCGTACGAATATACGTACAATTGCAATGCTCGACAAGCTGGTTTCCACAACAAAAATGGGCGCTTTCCGGTCAAGTAAAACGGACCCTGCCGGGCCAGTTTTCTCGCCCTCGAAATATTAGCGTTTTGAAGTTCTCGGGTCCGGGCGCGGGAATTACGGTGACAGGAATTACGGGAATTACGGTGACAGGCCCGTCTTTACCATTTTGGTTCTGCCGGCTGCGCCTTGCGGCCCGCGTGCGAAGGACTGCAATTTGGGAAAAGGAGGGCATGTCACCGTAATACCCACCGATAATTCGGATTCGAGCAGACCCTCATAGATCGTGCCGAACTCGCGCACGCCGAGGGAGCGGAAATCCACTGGTTCGAGGTCGGTGAGCAACAGGTCGCGCAGGGCGAGCTGGAACAGCTCGTTGGGCAGGCGAATGCGCGCCAGCTCGGCGCCGGCCACCGACACCGCGCGATCGGTGGTGAAGAGGCCGCCGTTGTAGGGAGGCACCGCCAACCCGGAGTCGCCCTTCTCGATGGCGGTCCAGATGCGGGTAACCTCGTCCCAATTGCTATTGCCCGGCGTGATCGGCTTTTCCGCGCGGAAGTGATCGGCGAGCTCCTGCGCCTTCCGCTTCAGCGAGCAATTACGGTGACAGGCCCGTCTTTACCATTTGGTTCTGCCGGCTGCGCCTTGCGGCCCGCGTGCGACGGACTGCAATTTGGAAAAAGGAGTGCATGTCACCGTAATACCGGCCGTTCGTACTGCCTCGCGCGGCGTCAATTCCTGACGCTAGGCAGTCCTGCCGGAAGCGCCACGCCGGCGGCGCCGGCCCGCCGCGGCGCTCGCCTCGCGCGGCGGCGGCAAGTCGATCCGCCGGGCGAGATTCGGGAAGGGGTCGGTCTTGTTGGGGATCGCCATTGCGGCGACGAAGAGATTCTGGAAGTTCGGCTCGATCGCGGTTTCGATCTTCTCGATTCCCCGCACGACGCGCTCGATCTCGGCGCGGGCGGCGAGGTTCAGGAGCGCGACCCGCGCGCCGGTCCCGGCGGCGTTGCCGGCGCTCGCGACTTTGTCGAGGTCGCAGTCGGGGATGAGGCCGAGCGTCATTGCATAGAGGGGATCGATCTGGGCGCCGAAGGCGCCGGCGAGGGTCACGCGTTCCGGCGCGGCGCCCCGCCTCTCGATCAGAAGCTTGGCTCCGGCGTAGAGCGCGGCCTTGGCGAGTTGGATCGCGCGGACGTCGGTCTGGTAGACGAGGAGCCGCGGCGGCCCCTCGTTCAGCACATAGGCGAAGGTGCGCCCGACCGCCTGGATGCGCGGCGAGCGCGCGGCGAGCGACCCGTCGATGACGCCGTCCTGGGTGATGATCCCGGCGAGAACCATTTCGGCGATCGCCTCGATGATCCCCGAGCCGCAGACGCCGGTGACGCCGGCGTTCGCGGTTTCCTCGGCGAAGCCGGGCTCGTCCGACCAGAGGTTGCAGCCGATCACCTTGAAGCGCGGCTCGAGGCTCGCCCGATCGATGCGGATGCGCTCGATTGCGCCCGGCGCCGCGCGCTGGCCACAGGAAATCTGGGCCCCCTCGAAAGCCGGGCCGGTCGGCGACGAGGCGGCGAGCAGGCGCTCGCGGTTGCCGAACACGATCTCTGCGTTGGTGCCCACGTCGACGATGAGCCTCATTTCGTCGCTGAGATAGGGCGCCTCCGCCAGCACGACGCCCGCCGTGTCGGCCCCGACGTGGCCCGCTATGCAGGGCAGGGCGTAGACGAAGGCGCCGGGCGCGATGTCGAGCCCGAGATCGCGCGCCCGCGCCTCGTAGGCGCCGTCGATCGTCAGCGCGAATGGCGCGCCGCCGATCTCGGTCGGATCGAGGCCGAGGACGAGATGATGCATGATCGGGTTGCCGACCAGGGTCGCTTCGACGATCTCGCTCCGCGCGGCGCCGCTCTGAGCCGCCGCCTCGCCGATCAGCGCGTCGATCGCCTCGCGGACGCTCTGCGTGAGCTCCTTGTCGCCGCCGGGGTTCATCATCACGTAGGAGACGCGGCTCATCAGGTCCTCGCCGAAGCGGATCTGCGGGTTCATCGCGCCGACCGAGGCGACGACCGCGCCGGTCATGAGATCGCAGAGATAGACGGCGATGGTGGTCGAGCCGACGTCGACGGCGACGCCGAAGGCGCGCTCGGCGAAGCCGGGGAAGATCGCCACGACGTCGCGTCCCTTGCGCACGGCGGCGGTCGCCTTCCAGCCGCCGGCGCGCAGCGTCTTCTGCAGGCTCGCCAGCGTGGCGAGGTCCGCTGCCGCGTCGGCGAGGTCCCATTGCTCGGCGAGCGCCTCCTTGAGGCGGCGGAAGTCGCTCGCCGGCTCGCGCAGGCTCGGCTCGCGGACCTCGACATAGTTGAGTCGCACGATGGGATCGATCTCGATCGGATGCTCCTCGGCGCGCTTGCGCACCACCTGCCGGTGGACCTGGCTCTCCGCCGGCACGTCGACGACGAGGTCGCCGCAGACTTTCGCCTGACAGCCGAGCCGGCGCTCAGGCGCGAGCGCCCCGCGCTTGTCGACGTAGCGTTGTTCCACCTCGTTCCAGCGGGTTGCATGATCGGCGCGCGATTCGATCGCATGCTTGGCGAACTCTCCCGCGGCGATTTCGATCTGGCAGCGTCCGCAGATGCCCCGCCCGCCGCAGACCGAATCGAGATCGACGCCAAGCGCCCGCGCCGCCGCGAGCAGACTCGTCCCCTCGGCGAAGTCGCCGCGTTTGCCCGAGGGGGTGAAGACGAGTCGATAGGCGCTCAAATTCGCTGTTCCGGCGAAAAAATTCGCTCAGACGACAAAAAATTCCGCTGATAAATTCGCTGACACATTTTGGCCCCAAACTCAAATTCGGGCCGCGTTTCCGCGGAAAAATACGGGTTGAACATCCTCGTCGGCACAAATTAGCTGTTTAATTCGCTGTTCTCAGCGAATTCGGCCTCTTGCCGCGCCGCCCGAGGGCGGAGGAGGCGAGCCGCGTCACGACGGCGCTTCGCGCCCGTCATGCCTGGCGAGGACCGCGAGGCGATGCATGTCGTACTCGGCCTCGAGTCGGGCCGCCGCCGTGTCGGCTTCGTGCTCGAGATCGTCGCCGCAGGCGACGGGTTCGCTGCGGCGCCAATCGGCGAGATAATCGTCCGAGCTTTTCGCCTTGGCGTGCATCGCCGCGAGATCGATCGCGCGGATGAAGCGCTGCGACAATTCCCGCTTGGCGGCCTGGCGTCCCGACTTCACGATGACCTGGCTTGGAATGTCGCGCCAGTAGACGGTGATCAGGATGGCCACGGCGCCGCCTTCTCCATCGCGTCGTCCCGCGTCTCCTCGTTCAGGAAGCGCGCCAGGCCGCCAAGACCGGTGAAGCGGCGCTCATAGGCGAGGCCGAGGCGTTCGGCGGCGGCTTCGGCCTTGGCCGTCGTTTCCGGATCGTCGACTTGCGCGAGATGGACCACGCGCCGGTAGGCGCGGAAGTAGTCGTCGCGCAGCTGAGGGAAGCGGTCGAGGCCGAGACCCTTGACGACGAGCGTGTCGAAATGGCGGGCGAGGAAGTCGGTGAGGTAGAAGGTTCCCGGCTCCTCCTCGGCCAGCGCCGCGAAAGCCTCGCTGCCGGCATAGAATTCGTAGCAATGCGCGCCGGCGATCCTTCCCACGCGCTCCTCGGCGAGGACGCGGTCGAGCGCGCCGCCCGTGCCGCAATCGCCGTAGAGGCACAGGATCTCGTCGTAGGCGGCGCGATTTGCGCGGATCTTCGCCCGCATCGCCTCGGGAATCCGCTCGGGACGATTGTGCAGGCTTGCTGGCAGGCAGGTCAGATCGACCCAGTCGAGCTTGAGGGCCAGGATCTCGCGGGCGAGCGCGCCGCAAGCGATGACGAGCACTTTTCGCTCGCCGCTCCGGCGGCGAGGGTAGCTCGCCTCGGCGTCGACGTCGGCGGCCGCATGCTCAACGCGGTCGTCATCCCCGCGAACGCGGGGATCCAGACCGCGAGCCCCGCTCGCTTGTCGCGACGAAGCCGCATCGACGTCAAACGTCCGCGCCGACCCTCTGGATCTCCGCCTGCGCGGGGGTGACAATCTCCGGGTTCTGGCCGTAAGGGTCATGGACTTCGGTTCAAACCTGCTCGCGCGCCTGCGCCGTTCCCTGCCGGCGGGCGAGCAGGCCTTTTGCGGTCTCGACCGTCACCGCCGCGTCGCGGCAATAGGCGTCGGCGCCGATCGCCTCCGCGAACGCCTCGTTGAGCGGCGCGCCGCCGACGAGCACGATATGGTCGCTCCGGATGCCTTTGTCCTTCAGCGTGTCGATGACGACCTTCATATAAGGCATGGTGGTCGTCAACAGCGCCGACATCCCGAGAATCTCCGGCTGATGCTGCTCGATCGCCGCGAGATATTTGTCGACGCTGTTGTTGACGCCGAGGTCGATCACCTCGAAGCCGGCGCCTTCCATCATCATCGACACCAGGTTCTTGCCGATGTCGTGGATGTCGCCCTTGACGGTGCCGATCACCATCTTGCCCATCCGCGGCGCGCCGGTGGCCGCGAGCAGAGGCCTCAGGATGGCCATTCCCGCCTTCATCGCATTGGCCGACATCAGGACTTCCGGCACGAACAGGATGCCGTCGCGGAAATCGATCCCGACGATGCGCATCCCCTCGACCAGGGCCTGGGTCAGCACGTCGTAGGGCGCCCAGCCGCGCTCGAGCAGGATGTTGACGCCCTCCTCGATCTCCGCCTTGAGGCCGTCGTAGAGGTCGTCGTGCATCTGCTCGACGAGCTCGTCGTCGGAGAGGGTCTTCAGGTCGAGCTCGTCGTCCGCCATGCGCGCCTTCCCGCCAGCCGTCTGACCGGCGCCATCGGGCGCCGTTCACGAGTTAGCGTCCGGGGGTTAAAGGAAAGGGCCTGCGGCGCAAGCCCCTTGATTGGCCGGCATTATCGCCTTGGGCCGCGGGGCGGCCAAACACAATTATCGATAGGCCACGTTCAATTTTGTGGCCCAGTGCAAGTCCCTCCTCCAGATTGGCCGGAGGTCTCGCAAAGGACTTGTCCGCATTGCGCCGCTCACACCGCAACCGGCGCCTTGATCGCCGGCCAGGGGTGGTAGCCCTCGAAAGAAATCGCGTCGGCGTTGAGATCGTCGAGCGAGCCGACGTCGCCGAGCACGAGCTTCGGCAAGGGACGCGGCTCGCGCTCGAGTTGCTCGCGCGCCTGGTCCTCGTGGTTCAGGTAGAGGTGGGCGTCCCCGAAGGTCTGGATGAATTCGCCCACTCCGAGGCCGCACTCACGCGCGATCAGGTGAGTGAGCAGAGCGTAGCTCGCGATGTTGAAGGGCACGCCGAGAAAAATGTCGGCCGAGCGCTGGTAGAGCTGGCACGACAGTTTTCCGTTCGTCACGTTGAACTGGAACAGGCAGTGACAGGGCGGGAGCTTCATCTGCTCGATGTCCGCCACATTCCAGGCCGACACGATGAGGCGGCGCGAATCCGGATTGCGACGGATTTCCTTGACGAGCCAGGCGATCTGATCGTAGGTCTTCCCGTCGGGGCCTTGCCAGGCGCGCCACTGCTTGCCGTAGACAGGGCCGAGGTCGCCGCTGGCGTCAGCCCATTCGTCCCAGATCGAGACGCCATGCGCCTTGAGATAGGCGATGTTGGTGTCACCCCTCAGAAACCAGACGAGCTCCCGCACGATCGATTTGAGATGCAGGCGCTTGGTGGTGACGAGGGGAAAGCCTCGAGAGAGGTCGAAGCGGATCTGGCGACCGAACAGGGAGCAGACGCCCGTGCCGGTGCGGTCGCCCTTGACCGCGCCGTTTTCCAGCGCGTCGCGCATGAGATCGAGGTAGGGGCGCATCGGAGCGATCCTTCGAGCCGCGGACCGCCCTCTCTATCCGATTCCCCCGCGCCGGACGACGCCGGCGCGAAGTTCTCCACCGTCAGTGCAGGCTGACGGTCTGCAGTTCGTTCTCCATTGCGTTGGCGAGCGCGGCGTCCTTCGAGTCGGTGAGCAGGATCGGCGTGCCGTCGGCGCCCAGGAGGGCGAACAGCTTGATGCCGGGCCGGAGCGGAGGCGCCTGCGGAAAGATACGCGCAACGTCTTCCGAATCGATCGCCTTGACATAGGCGAGCGCGCCATCGCCCAGATGGGCGAACTCCTGCGGCGTCAGCGCCATGGCTTTCTCCGTTGCAGTTCTCATCCTTCCCTCCTTTCCGGCGGACCGCTGGATCCGCCGCCGCCGACGTCAGTCGCGCGCTGTAATCTCGATCTTCTTCACGATCCGCTCCGGCTGCGGCCGGACGAGATCGATCGACAACAAACCCTGCGTCAGCTCCGCTCCCTTTATCTGCATGCCCTCGGCGAGAAGGAAGCTGCGCTGGAACTGTCGCGACGCTATGCCGCGGTGCAGATATTCGCGCGTCTTGTCATCCTGTTGCCGGCCGCGGATGGTCAGCTGATTCTCCTCGACCGTCACCTCTATCTGGTCGTGCGAGAAGCCCGCCACCGCAAGCGTGATGCGCAACTTCTCCGGTTCGACGCTCGACGCGGCGATTCGCTCGATGTTGTAGGGGGGATAGCCGTCCGCCGCCGTCTTCGACACCTTGTCGAGCGCACGCTCGATGTCGTCGAAGCCGAGCAGGAACGGTGAGCTCAGCGCCGTCACACGCACCATCGGAAGCCCCTTCAGGCGCTTCACCCGCCCGGGACGTTCACCAGGGAACCGTCCGGGCGGCGTTGCAGATTTCCTTCGGCTGCCGAGAAAACTCCCAACCGCCTTCCGCAGTTCCATATAAGTTGGCCCGCCGCACCTTCAAGGCCGGACTGAATAGCCTCGGCGGCCCGCCATGTCTCGCCGATGGCCAACCTTGCACAGGTTAAAGGCTTCTTTCGCCAATTCTGGTAAAATCCTGCGCTCAAATCATGAATCAACGGTTGATTCGAAGATCTTCGCCGCCTTAAGGGAACAAAGATTGGCCAGGAGAACGCCCGCGGCGAGCCGACTCGGTACCAAGCGCCGGTGCCCCGCCTGCGGCGCCAAGTACTATGACCTCGGCCGCAGGCCGCCGACCTGCTCGCGCTGCGGCGCCAAGGCGGAGCCTGGGCAGGCGAAAGCGGCGAACAGGCCGGCGGCGCGCGAACAGGCGCCCGTCCCGGCGCCGGTCGCGAAGGCGGCAGTGGCGACGCCGGTCGGGCGCGAATGGTCGCGCGAACAGGTCGAGGCGATCGACAAGGTCGGCCGCTGGCTCAAGGCCGGCGAACCGCAGGTGTTCCGCCTGTTCGGCTATGCCGGCGTCGGCAAGACGACGCTCGCCCGCCATGTCGCCGAGGGCGCCCACGGGGAGACCGCCTTCGCCGCCTTCACCGGCAAAGCGGCGATGGTGATGCGCGCCAACGGCTGCGCCGGCGCGACGACTATCCATGCGCTGATCTACCGAGCGAGGGAGGGCGACGAAGGCGCGCCGACATTCACTCTGAACGCGGACGGCCCTGCCTCCCGGGCGGGCCTTATCGTGATCGACGAATGCTCGATGGTCGACGCGGAGCTAGCGCGCGACCTGCTTTCGTTCGGCAAGCCGATCCTGGTGCTCGGCGACCCGTTCCAGCTGCCCCCCGTCAAGGGCGGCGGTTTTTTCACCGAAAGCGCGCCCGACGTGATGCTGACCGCGATCCATCGGCAGGCCGCGGACGATCCGATCATCCGGCTGTCGCAGATCGTCCGCTCCGGAGGCGAACTGAAGGAGGGCGCTTACGGCGACACCCGCATCGTCCGCCGCGGCGCGATCGACGCGGCCCAGGTGCTCGCGTCCGACCAGGTGCTGGTCGGCGTCAACCGAACCCGCCGCGCCTATAACCAGCGCATGCGCGCGCTGAACGGTTTTTCCGAGCCGCTGCCCGTCCCCAGCGACCGGCTCGTCTGCCTGCGCAACGACCGGACCAAGGGCCTGATCAACGGCGGCCTCTGGCGGGTCGAGGCGCTCGGCGGCGTGCAAAAGGATTTCGTGAAGATGACCGTGCGCCCGGAGGACGAGGGCTCGGCGAAAGCGGTCAAGGTGGCCGTGCTCAAGCACTTCTTCAAGGGGACCGAGGGCGAGCTCGCTCCCCTCGTGAGGCGGCAGTCCGACGAGTTCGACTATGGTTACGCGCTGACCGTGCACAAGGCGCAGGGCTCGCAGTGGGACGACGTCATGCTGTTCGACGAAAGTTTCGCCTTCCGGGAGCACCGCGCGCGCTGGCTCTATACGGGGCTGACGCGGGCCGCGAAGCGGCTGACCCTGGTCAGGTGAGAACGCCGCCGGAGACCCGCCGAAGTGCGAAGAAAGATCGCGTGGATGAAGGCGCCTGCAAGCTGTACGGCTGGCCTGTGTGCGATTTCCTTGCGTTTTTCCCTGTCTGATAGCTCGGAATCCGGCGCTGAGCGCCTCGCGTCGCTCAAGCCTTCCACTTGATCGAGCAGCCGATCGAGGGAACCTGGCCGGAAGGCGCGGGGCGGCCGGCGGCGATGGCGCGCATCGCCTCGAGAAGCTCTCTTCGGGCGCCGGGCGGGGGCGGGGTCGTGCGACCCTCGTCGAGCCGGCCGCGGTATTTGAGCTTGAGCTTCCGGTCGTAGCCGAAGAAGTCGGGGGTGCAGACCGCGCCGTAGGCTCGGGCGACCGCCTGGCTCTCGTCGTGCAGGTAAAGGAAGGGGAAATCGTGGGCGTGCGCGAATTCGCGCATCTTGGGGAAACTGTCCTCTGGGTGGCTTTGCGCGTCGTTCGAGCAGATGGCGGCGAAGCCGACACCCTCGCGCATGAGGATTCGCGCGTCGGCGGCCAGCCGGTCGATCACCGCCCTCACATAGGGACAGTGGTTGCAGATGAAGACGATGACCGTCCCCTTCCCGCCGGCCACGTCCTTGAGCGCATGAAATCCGCCGTCCGTCGCCGGCCGCGAAAAATCCGGCGCGGGCGCGCCGAGAATGATATCGGTGGGGCTTGCAGCCATATCTCATCCTCCGAGTCCATTTGGCGGCGCCCATATAGGCGCCTTGCTTCCAGACGTCAGGCCGGGTGGCCCACTGATGCCGCATCCTGCGTTTATCTTTGCAGGCGCCGCCGATCCCGACGCAAGTCTTCGCGAGGTCTGCGCCCGAACCTATCGTCGACGAGGAGGTCGCTCATGGAAGAGACCGTCATTACCGAATACGCGCGGCAGCTCATGGAGGCGCACGGCGATCGCGCCGTCGCCGAAGCGGCGCAGCGGGCCGTCGAATGCGAACGGCGGAAGGATGAGGAGGGGGCGCAGACCTGGCGCCATGTCGAAGCCGCGCTCAAGGAGATGCGCGGGCCGCGCGCGAGTTGAGGGCCTTCCCGGGCGTCCGGGCTGGCCGAACGCCGGCGCAGCGGAACTAGGGCCCGAGCCAGGTGAGGGCGCGCCTCAGGAATTCCTGTCCGCCTGACCGGCGCCACTCGCCATGCGCGATGATCGCCCGCTCGCAGTTCCAGCTCAGGACCTTGTCTCTCGCGGCGCGCGCAGCCGCCCGGTTGGTGAAGGAGAGCCGCCATTCGCGCGGCGCGCCGGGATTGGCGGCGGCGATTCCGTCGAGACGGGCCAGCGGCCGCCGCCACCAGGACCAGTTCTCCTGCAGGAACCGGTCGTCGAAGGCCTGGACGAGATCGGCGATCAGCGCCGTGCGCGACGGTCGGTGAAAGAAAACAAGCTCGTCCATCGCCGACGATCCGCGAAACCACGCCTGATCGAAGTCCGGCCCCCATTCCGCCGGTGACGAATCCTTCAAGGGCTCGGCGAACGCCAGGTCGCGACGGCGTCTGACCGTCGATTCAGGTCCCCACAACTGCGCCCATGGATAGGCCGACCTCCACTCGGCCAGGTAGAGATGATGCAACTTGTTGGGGCTGACGAGATGCGCCACCCGACCCAACCGGTCGACCTCGAGGCGAAGCTCTGAGTCAAGCCCGATGGGGGACCAGACCCAAAGGCGAGCGTCCGCGAGGCGCGCGATCGCGGTGCGGGTCGGGTAGGGAAACCCGTAGAAGCTGACGACCCCGCCCTCGGCGAGCCACAACGCGCCATCGACCTTCTCGAGCCGCGACATCGGAAGCGCCTCCTCGAGCGGCGAAACCGCGCCGAGGAGCCGGCCCACCCCAAGACCCGTCCGGTCAAAAGCGCATTCGTCGGTTCGACGCGCTCATATACGGCATCGATTCGCCTGCGCCCACATCCCAATTCTACGCAAGCCAGAATGCTGGAAGAGCCGCGCGGAGGAGGCTGTCGAGGTCGAGCCTGCACACGCGTCCCGGAACGTTGGGCGCGATGCAGCGTCTTCCGCCGTCCCTCCAGTGCGGAGCGCGACGAATCGCCTTCCGGGTTGCCTTGATTGGAGCTCGCGCAGGCGGACGGGCTTGGCTTCGAGTCCGTTCCGTGGGAGGATTATGAGTGAATCGCAGGCCGCAGGTTGCGAGACCCCGCCAGCGCCGCCGTCGTCTGGGCGGCGCCCGGGCAGTCGACGGGACCCTCCGATGCGCCAAGCGATGTCGCCGGCAAGGAGCGGGTTCATTGGCGTCGCTGAAGGAAGCCCAGAAACCGGCTAGCGGGCCGTCGAAGGCGCGCACGAGGCTCGCGGCCGTCGCGACCGCCCGTCTCATTCTGCTGGCTTCCGCGGCGAGCGCCGGCGCGCTGACGGAGGGCGAACGCGCCTATGCGCGACACGACTATGTGCGCGCGGCGCCGTTGCTGCTGGTCGCGGCCGAGCGCGGTTCCGCGATCGCGCAGACTTATCTCGGCCACATGTATGAGGAAGGGCTCGGCGTGCCGAGGAATTACGTCGCCGCCGCGAGCTGGCTGCAACTGGCCGCCGAGCAGGGCGAGCCGACGGCGCAATTCCTGCTCGGCCTCCTGTTCA
>DASRSL010000132.1:0-2286 GCA_035656495.1 Roseiarcus sp. | reverse complement strand
ACAAGGGCGCGATGAAGCCGGATGCGCTCGGCGTGAAGGCGCTGGACCCGCACACGCTGGAAATCGATCTGGAGCGGCCGACGCCCTTCATTCTCGGCCTGCTCGCACATCAGACCGCGGTTCCGATCAATCCGGCCAACGTCGAAAAATTCGGCAAGGATTTCGTTCGCCCGGGCAACCTCGTCAGCGACGGCGCCTACCGCCTCGCCGAATTCACCCCGAACGACCGCATCGTGCTTACGCGCAACGAGAACTTTCACGACGCGGCGAACGTCAGGATCGACCGGGAGGAGTTCCTGCCGCTCGAGGATCGCTCGGCCGCCTTGCGGCGGTTTCAGGCGGGCGAAATCGATAGCTACGGCGACGCGCCGGCTGACCAGATCCCGTTCATTCGCGAGCATCTGAGGGACGAATTCCACGTCGAGCCGAGCCTCGGCGTTTCCTACCTCAGCTTCAACACCAAGAAGCCGCCGTTCGACGATGCCAGAGTGCGCAACGCGCTGTCGATGGTCGTCGACCGCGAATTCCTCGCCGACAAGATCTGGGGCGACGCGATGCTGCCCGGCGACAGTTTCGTGCCGCCGGGCATCGATGATTACGGCCCACAGGTCTTTCCGGAGTTTCATGATCTCTCGCCGATCGAGGCCGAGGACAAAGCCAAGGAATTGTTGCTAGCGGCGGGATACGGCCCCGGCGGCAAACCGTTGAACGTCGAAATCCGCTTCAACACCGGTGAGAACAACAAGGCGACCGCGGTCGCGATCGCCGACATGTGGAAGGCGATCGGCGTCACCACGACCTTCGTCAACACCGACCTGAAGACGCATTACGCCTTGCTGCGGAGCGGCGGCGATTACGACGTCGCCCGCGCGGGCTGGATCGGCGACTATTCCGACCCGCAGAACTTCCTGTTCCTGCTGAAGAGCGACAACGTCGGGCTCAACTATTCCCGCTGGGCCAATCCGGCCTACGACGCGCTGCTCGCCAAGGCCGAGACCGAACGGGATTTGAAGGCCCGCGCGAAAATCCTCGCCGAGGCCGAGGCGATCGTGCTGCGCGAACAGCCCGTCATGCCGATAATGTTCTACAGCTCGAAAAATCTAGTCTCGAAGAGGCTGAGCGGCTGGAGGGCGAACCTGCTCGACCGGCATCTGACGCGATATCTGTCGATCGCGCGCTGAGACGACCCCGTCGCTTGCGAGTTCCGCGCCGACGTTCCGCCAACTTGATCGGGATGAAACGGGGCGTGATTTGCGGCCCTCACCGTCATGGCTGGGCTTGTCCCTGGGCTTGTCCCGGCCATTCACGTCATCCAGCCGCGGCGCCGTTTCGGATAAGGCCGATGCGTTATCGGCCAGCTAAGCCTTTGTGGACAGGCCGGCATAGCTCTTCGCGTCGGCTCTCGCCTTCTGCAACGCCGCGACGTGCTTGTAGCCGTCGTTGCCGATGACAAGCGCCAGCCGGTTCTCCGCGAGCGCGGACGTCGCGAGGAAAAGCCACGAGAACAAGACCGCGATCCACGAGCGCATGGGTTGCCTCCCGACCACGGGAAGGTTAGGCCGCCCGCCTGCCCCGTGCAAGGCGGCTGCTCTCCAGCGAATGGAAGGCTCGTTTCAACGACTGCGCCGACATGCTAAGCGAAAGGCGCCTCATCCTCTCGATTTCGCCGGACCCGCATGACCTCTCTCGCGCCCCTTCGCTCCGCCGAACCCGACGTTCGCGCGGCCATGCGCGCGATTGGCGCCGAAGCTCGCGCCGCGGCGCGGACGGTCGCCAATGCGCCGGCCGAGGTCAAGACGCGGGCGCTACTCGCCGGGGCGCTGAGGCTACGCGAAGGCGCCGCCGATATCCTCGCCGCCAACGCCCGCGATCTCGCGGAGGCGCGCGCAAAGGGGCTGACGGCCGCCTTTCTCGACCGGCTCGCGCTCGACGCCAAGCGCATCGAGGCGATGGCTCGGGGCGTCGAGGAGGTCGCGGCCCTGCCTGACCCGGTGGGGCGGATTCTCGCGACGTTCGAGCGGCCAAACGGGCTCCGGATCGAGCGCGTCGCGACGCCGCTCGGCGTCGTCGGCGTGATCTATGAGAGCCGGCCCAACGTCACCGCCGACGCCGGCGCGCTCTGCCTGAAGAGCGGCAACGCGGTAATGCTGCGCGGCGGCTCGGACAGCTTTCATTCCTCCGCCGCGATCCACGCCTGCCTCGTCGCCGGCCTCGTGGAGGCCGGCCTGCCCGAGGCGGCGATCTCGCGCGCGCCGTTCGCTGCGCGTGACGCGGTCGGCGAAATGC
>DASRSL010000131.1:0-10333 GCA_035656495.1 Roseiarcus sp. | reverse complement strand
GAACGTTGAACCCGAACGCCGCAATGCTGTCGGCGATGGCGGCGACCTGCCGCTCGGAATGAACGCGGGCGTTGTGCGGATTGGGCTTGGACCCGCCACGGGGCGCCAGCTGACCGCGATGCTCGCGGCGGAAGGTCCGATTGTCATGGGGTTTCCTTCGAGGAGATCCGGATAGCGTACACTGTCTACCTGTCGAAGAACGTATTATAGCCAGCTGCGCGCGAGCTGTCAAGAACAAAACGGGAATGCCTGCATTTTGATCTTTGAACCCAGTCGCTTACGGTGAGAAATTGAGAAAATGACAGTGCGGCGCTTCGTCGTCGCCAAATTTCTCTGCCTCCCCGACGACTAGGGAAATTCAAATTCCCTGCCTACGCTCCCGCCTTCGTTAACGTCGCCCTGTAAGCAACTGATTCAAGCCGATTTCCCTGTCCAGGGAGACCCCCAAGCGCGGCCGTTTTTCTCCAGGCAGGGAAAACCAGGGAAAGCAGGGAAGGGCAGGGAGGGAGCGAAGCCGGAGCGAAACCCGATCAAAAACCGGAATTGGGTAAGTCCGCTAATCGCGCCGCCGCCGCGTCATCGGACCGGCGCGCGGTCGGCGCCGGTCGGGGACAGGGTGAAAATCTCGCAGCCGGTCTCGGTCACGCCGACCGTATGCTCGAACTGGGCCGACAGCGAGCGGTCGCGCGTCACCGCCGTCCAGCCGTCCGACAGGATCTTCACCCCGTAGCCGCCGAGATTGATCATCGGCTCGACGGTGAAGAACATGCCGGGTTTGAGCGGCGCGCCCTCCCCCTTGCGGCCGATGTGCAGGATGTTCGGCTCGTCGTGAAACAGGCGGCCGAGCCCATGCCCGCAGAAGTCGCGCACCACCGAGCAGCGCTCGCTTTCGGCGTAGGTCTGGATGGCGAAGCCGATGTCGCCGGTCGTCCCCCCGGGCTTGATCGCCGCGATGCCGCACATCATCGCCTCGTAGGTGACGTCGATCAGGCGCTGGGCGCGGCGGGGCGGCTCGCCGGCGGCGAACATGCGGCTCGCGTCGCCATGCCAGCCGTCGACGATCAGGGTCACGTCGATATTGAGGATGTCGCCCTCGCGCAGCGGCTTCTCGTCGGGAATGCCGTGGCACACGACATGGTTGATCGACGTGCAGATCGACTTGCGGTAGCCGCGATAGTTGAGCGGGGCCGGATAGGCGTTGTGGTCACGCGCGAACTCGAACACGAACTTATCAAGGCTCGCCGTCGTGGCCCCCGGCTTCACGAGCGGGCCGATCAGGTCGAGCGCCTCGGCGACCAGTGCGCCCGCCCTGCGCATTCCCTCGAAATCCGCCGATCCGTGCAGGCGGATCTGTCCGCTGCGGCGCGCTGCTTTTTCGGCCGCCGGCACGAAAATCGTCGATGTCGTCACCTCAGTTCCTTTACTGCTTGCCGCCCCATGCGATTACATATGCTTTACGCAGCGTCGAAGGACAAGGCGCTCGAGCGCGCATTCGGACGAGTCCGGCCCTTCAGCGGGCAGGCCTCTGGGTTGAAGGAGATTCCGGCATGAGCGGACTGTCGACTGTCACCGCCGCGGTCCTTGTCATCGGCGACGAAATCCTGTCCGGCCGGACCAAGGACGCCAACATCGGCTATGTCGCCGAATACCTTGGAAAAATCGGCGTCGAGGTGCGCGAGGCGCGCGTCGTGCCGGACGTCGAGGCGGAGATCGTTGCGACGCTCGACGCCTTGAGAGCCCGCTACGACTATGTCGTGACCACTGGCGGCATCGGGCCGACCCACGACGACATCACCGCCGACTCAGTGGCGCGCGCCTTCGGCGTGCCGATCGGCGAGGACCCGCGCGTCATCTCCCGCATGATGGAACGCTATTCTCCGGCCGATCTGACCCCGGCACGCCGGCGGATGGCGCGCATTCCCGCCGGCGCCGAGCTCATCGACAATCCGATCTCGACCGCGCCTGGATTCCGCATCGGCAACGTGTACGTGCTGGCCGGCGTGCCTTCGATCATGCAGGCGATGCTCGATTACGCCGTGAAATCGATGAGAACCGGCGCGGTGATGGCGGTCGAGACGATTGAGGCCGGAGCGGTCCCGGAAGGGCGCTACGGCGACCCGCTCGCGGCGATCGCCAAGGCCCATCCCGAAGTTTTGATCGGCTCCTATCCGTCGTTCAAGGACGGTCGGTTCATGAATCAGATCGTGGTGCGCGGCAAGGACGCGGCCGTGGTGGCTGAGGCGCGGCAGGCGGTCGAGGCGATGCTGGCCGCCATGCGCAGCGATGGCAGGCCCCTGTAAAGCGCGGTCGCCGACGTCGACGACCGCGCTCCCGTTCGCGAGGGCGCCCGGCAAGGGCCGCGCGCGGTCTGGCGGCCCGTGCGGAAAACCCAGGCGGGGAAAGATGTCGACCGCGCTTCGGGCGTCTGTTTCACGGCGCGTCGGGGCTTGCTAAACCATCGCCCGGCCATTGCCGTATTGCGAGCCAAGGAGCAACCCATGACCGTCCCGCGCGAAAAGGCCTTTCCGGTCTCGTGGGACCAGTTCCACCGCGACGCCCGGGCGCTCGCCTGGCGGCTGGCCGCTTCCGGCCCGTTCGACGCGCTGGTGGCGATCACCCGTGGAGGACTCGTGCCGGCCGCGATCGTGGCGCGAGAGCTCGACGTGCGGGTGATCGAGACGGTCAGCGTCGTCTCCTACCACGACTACAAGATCCAGGGCGGCCTCAAGGTCCTCAAAGCCATCGCTCCGGACATTTCGACGCTTGACCAGGGCGCGCGCATCCTCGTCATCGACGACCTCGTCGATACCGGCGCCACCGCCAAGGTGGTGCGGGAGATGCTGCCCAAGGCCCATTTCGCCACCGTCTACGCCAAGCCGCTCGGGCGGCCGCTGGTCGATACCTTCATCACTGAAGTATCGCAGGACACCTGGATCTACTTTCCCTGGGACATGGGCCTCGCCTTCCAGCCGCCCATCAACAGGGAAGGGGCCTAAGGGCGCTGGTCAGACGGGAGCGCCGTGCGCATTGGCCGCCGCTCTCCGATGCCAGGGAAGGCAGTTGAAGTTCTCCTGCGCCTGCGCCGGCAGCCATAAGCGGCGGTAAAGGCCATCGCCGATTGGCGATGCGCCCATCGCCCGTTCAACGCGAGTCTGGATTTTCGCTGCGGCGCGCGCCTCCCGGATCGCCATCCCCTCCGTCGCTGTGACGACCCGACAGCTGCGTTACAAAATTGATTACCGCCTCGCGATGCGCGGGTCGGCGAATGTTCAGAAAGGCGAGCATCAGGCGGCTCCCTTCTTCCGGACTTGGCCGACCGTCGTTCTCCGCGAGGACATCGAGGACATATTGTCCGCCAATAGAAATACCGATTTGAGCCAGCGAGGGCGCTTCATTCACCGTCATATTGATATCACTCCCCATGACGAGACGGACAAGGCGGAACCTCCCGGGTACGCCGTCAACCTCGGCCTCGAATGTGATGCAAAGCGCCGCCGAAGGCTGTGATCTGCGTCACACGGCGTCGTTCATGGCAGACACCGCCGATCACCGGCCGTAAAGCCCTGTGGCGGTTTTCCGCTCAGCCGAAGGTCGAACCCGAGCGGGCGAGCTTGTTGCAGGTGTTAACGTTGCAGGCTTGCAACAGCAGCGGAAATTATGACTGAACCGCGACAGGTCGCGGCAGGCATCGTTGACTTCGCCACCATGCGGCCGCTAGATGACCTTACTAGCGAGCAGCCAGACGACCTCGCTGGCGGGCGCTAGACGACAGCGAGGATGGACCAAGCCAAAGTCCCCACAGACTCGATTCCTGGATATTCAAGTACAGACTATTGTTTCGCACGACCCTCAAGGACGAGGAGAGCGCTTCTCCTCGTCCTTTTTGTCTGGCCATGCTGCTCCTGCTCTAGGTGTCGTCGGATTGGTTTTCTTCCGCCGCCAGTTGCTGAAGCTCGGCCGGGCTCACCTGCTCGCCTTTTTCGTTGAACACCTGAATGTTTGGCAGCTTCTGAGCGAGCATGGACACCGCCTCGAGCGCCAACCCGGCGCTGTCGTAGCGCTCCACGAGCTCTTGAACGGCCTCTCCTGAGTGGACGAAGAAGCGCATGCTTTCCGAGTATCACGGCAACCCGTCATTTTGACGGCCGCCGAGCGTCCGCTCCCCGGCGAGCGACGAACAGGGCGGACCGTCAAATTAACATCATTGGCCAGGCCAAGCCCCTCGACGCAGTCGGCTTTTCACGTCCGTGCCGCCCGTCGCCTCCCAAGGCGCAAGTCGCCGTTGGCGCAAGGCGGACTGGCATGCGATATGGGAGGACGAAGAAGGAATAGGAGCGAATGCGGACGTGGCGAAATCGGTAGACGCAGCAGACTTCAATTGGAGTGCCCACGGGGAAACCCGCGGAGCAGAACCGCTCAAAGTCGGGGAAAGCCAACGGTTCGACCTAAGCCAATCCCGAGCCAAGCCCCTCCGGGGAAGGTGTAGAGACTAGACGGGCGGCGCCTACGGCTGGAAGGCTACGGCGAAGGGATAGTCCAGACCACGAACGCCAATGCGGCGGCGGCGAAAGCCGAGGTGGTACGAAAATCTGCTTCTCGAAAGGGAGTGCGGGTTCGAGTCCCGCCGTCCGCACCACTTGGCTCAGGTTGGCAGGCGCCTGAGTTTCCCGTTTCACTATGTTTTCAAGGTCGGGATCGGGGGTTCGAATCCGTTCGCCCGCTCCAAGTCGGCGTCTCGTTGATTGCCGATGACTTCTGAGGCCGGCGGGCGTCCCGTCCTGGACGCCCGCCACATCCGATAGGCCTCAGGCCGCCGCCGCGACGGCGCGTCTCGCCATCACACCGATCAGATGAGCCCGATAGTCGGCGTCGGCGTGGATGTCCGAGTTCAGGCCGTTCGCCGGGATCGAGACGCCGTCGAGCGCCGAAGCCGAGAAATTGGCGTTGAGCGCCGCCTCCAAGGCGCTGGCGCGGAACACGCCGTTCTCTCCCGCGCCGGTCACGGCGACGCGCACGCCGCCGGCGGTCTTGGCAACGAAGACGCCGACCAGCGCGTAGCGCGAGGCGGGATTGGCGAATTTCATGTAGGCCGCCTTCGCTGGGATCGGGAAGCTCACCTGGGTGATGAGCTCGCCGGATTCGAGCGCGGTCTCGAACAGGCCCTTGAAGAAGTCGTCGGCGGGAATGCGGCGCTTGCTGCTGACGACCGTCGCCCCAAGGGCGAGGACGGCGGCGGGATAGTCGGCGGCCGGATCGTCGTTGGCGAGCGAGCCGCCGATCGTGCCGCGGTTGCGCACGTGCGGGTCGCCGATGCCGCGGGCGAGCGCCGCCAGCGCGGGGATGGCGGCCTGGACGACCGGGCTGCGGGCGACTTCGGCGTGGCGGGTCATCGCCCCGATCACCAGGTTGTCGCCCTCGCGCGAAAGGCCGGAAAGCTCCGGCACGCTCTTCAGATCGATGATGATCGAGGGGTTGGCGAGGCGCTGTTTCATCGTCGGGATGAGTGTCATGCCGCCGGCGAGCGCCTTGGCGTCCGCCTTTTCGAGGTCGGCGAGCGCGCCCGAGAGGGTGTTCGGGCGATGGTATTCAAAGGCGTACATTGCGAAATCTCCGAATTGGGGGTTCGCGGGGGCGGCGCGCGCCGCCCCCAGCTGCATCATTCCGCGGCGCGCTTCGTCGCCGTCTTTTGGGCGGCCCGCCACACGACCTGGGGCGTCGCTGGCATGGCCACGTCCTCGTGGCCGAGCGCGTCGGTGATCGCGTTGATGACGGCCGGCGGAGCGGCGATGGCGCCCGCTTCTCCGCAACCCTTGAGTCCGAGCGGATTCGAGGGGCAGGGCGTCTCGATCGTCTCGACCTTGAACGAGGGCAGGTTGTCGGCGCGCGGCATGCAATAGTCCATGTAGCTCGCCGTCACGAGCTGTCCGTCCTCGTTGTAGCGCGCGCCCTCGAGCAGGGCCTGGCCCACCCCTTGCGCGATGCCGCCGTGCACTTGGCCCTCGACGATCATAGGATTAATTAGCTTGCCGAAATCGTCGACCGCGGTCCACCGGTCGATGGTCACGACGCCCGTCTCGGGGTCGATCTCGAGCTCGCAGATGTGGACGCCGGCCGGAAAGGTGAAGTTGGTCGGATCCCAGAAGGCGCCTTCCTTCAAGCCAGGCTCGAGCTCCTGCCCGTTGAACTTGTGCGCGGTGTAGGCGTTCAGCGCGACCGAGCCGAAATCGATCGACTTGTCGGTGCCCTTGACGGTGAACTTGCCTTCCTTGAACTCGATATCGCCTTCGGAGGCTTCGAGCACGTGTCCGGCGACCTTCTTCGCCTTGGCTTCGACTTTGTCGAGCGCTTTGGAGAGCGCCGACATGCCGACTGCGCCGGACCGCGAGCCGTAAGTGCCCATGCCGAACTGCACCTTATCGGTGTCGCCATGGACGACGGAGACGTTCTCGATCGGAATGCCGAGACGCGACGATACGAGCTGGGCATAGGTCGTTTCATTGCCCTGACCGTGGCTGTGGCAGCCGGTCAGGACCTCCACGGTGCCGATCGGATTGACCCGCACCTCGGCCGACTCCCAGAGTCCCACTCCGCCGCCTAGCATGCCGACCGCCTGGGAAGGGGCGACGCCGCAGGCCTCGATATAGGCGGAGATGCCGATTCCGCGCAGCTTGCCCTTGGCCGCCGACTCGGCCTTGCGCCGGGACGCACCCTTGTAGTCGGCAAGCTCGAGCGCCTTGTCGAGCGCGCCGCCGAAGTCCCCCGTGTCGTACGCCATCAGGACCGGAGTCTGATGCGGGAACGCCTTCACGAAGTTGATCCGTCGGAGCTCGGCCGGGTCACGGCCGGTCTCCCGGGCGGCGATCTCGACGATGCGCTCGACGAGGAAGGCCGCTTCCGGCCGGCCGGCGCCACGATAGGCGTCGACCGGCGCGGTATTGGTGTAGACCGCGTCGACCTCGCAGTAGATGTTCGGAATATCGTATTGCCCCGACAGGAGCGGCGCATAGGCGTAGGTCGGGACGAACGACGAGAAGGTCGACATGTACGCGCCCAAATTGGCGATTGTGTGCGCCCGCAAACCCGTAATCTTGCCCTGGGCGTCAAGCGCGAGCTCGGCATGGGTGACATGGTCGCGGCCGTGCGCGTCGGACAGAAACGATTCCGTGCGCTCCGCGGTCCACTTGACGGGACGGTCGATCTTCTTGGACGCCCAGGCGCAGACGGTCTCCTCGGCGTAGATGAAGATCTTTGAGCCGAAGCCACCCCCGACGTCGGGAGCGATCACCCTGAATTTGTGCTCCGGCGCCAGGCCGACGAAGGCGGAGAGGACAAGCCGGGCGACATGCGGATTCTGGCTCGTCGTATAAAGGGTGAGGGTGTCGGTTCCGGCGTCGTAGTCGCCAATCGCCGACCTCGGCTCCATGGCGTTCGGAATCAGGCGGTTGTTGACCAGATCGAGCTTGGTCACGTGCGCCGCCGAGGCGAAGGCCGCGTCGGTCGCCGCCTTGTCGCCGATGTGCCAGTTGAAGATCGTGTTGTTCGGCGCGGCGTCATGGAGTTGGGCCTGGGCCGGGGCGGCGGCCCGCGCGAGATCGATCACGGCCGGAAGCTCGCTGTAGCTGACCTCGATCTTCTCCGCCGCGTCGCGGGCCCGAGCGTAGGTGTCGGCGATGACGACGGCTACGTGGTCGCCGACGTACCGGACCTTGCCCTGGGCGAGCGCCGGGTGGGCGCCCGCCTTCATCGGCGAGCCGTCCTTGGAATGAATCATCCAGCCGCAGATCAGGCCGCCGACTTTGTCGGCCGCGATGTCGTCTCCGGCGAAGATCGCGACGACGCCGGGGGACTTGCGCGCCTCAGCCGTATCGATCCGGTCGATCGTCGCATGGGCGTGCGGCGACCGCAGAAAATAGGCGTAGGCCTGGCCCGGACGGTTGATGTCGTCGAGATAATGGCCCTTGCCGGTGATGAAGCGGATGTCTTCCTTGCGCTTGACCGAAGCGCCGATGCCTGTCGCGCTCATGATGTCTCTCTCCCTCGGAACGGATGAAACGGGCTTCTATTCGGCGGCCTTGGCGGTCGTTGTCGCCGCCATTTCGCGCGCGCCCTGCATGACCGCCTTGACGATGTTATGGTAGCCAGTGCAGCGGCAGATGTTGCCCTCGAGCCCGTGGCGGATGGTCGCCTCGTCGAGGTTCGGCCCCTCGCGATTGACGAGGTCGATCGCCGCCATGATCATGCCGGGCGTGCAGAAGCCGCACTGCAGCCCGTGATTGTCCTGAAAGGCCTGCTGCATCGGGTGAAGCTTGCCGTCCTTCGCGAGCCCCTCGATCGTTGTGACGCTCGCGCCCTCGCAGCTCGCGGCTAGCGCCGTGCAGGACTTGATCGCTTCCCCGTCGACATGGACGACGCAGGCGCCGCACTGCGAGGTGTCGCAGCCGATATGCGTGCCCGTCAGGCGCAGGTTCTCGCGCAAAAACTGCACGAGCAGGGTCCTGGGATCGATCTCGGCCGTGGCCTGCCGGCTGTTTACCTCCATAGTAACATGAACCATTCCCATATCCTCCTGAGCCATGATGTCTGCTGCGGGATAACTTTCGCTTCGCCGACCAAGGGTCTGGCCGCTCGCGCGGCCGACGGCGGGGCGGCCGCGGCGAGGGGCTCGGGCGCAGGCGCGGCGGGCGCAACCCGCCCTCCGGCGGCCTCTGCGAAACTGGCGAAGAATTTGTCGGCCATGCCCTTGGCGACGCCGTCGACCAGGCGAGAGCCGAGCTGGGCCATCTTGCCCCCGACATGGGCCTCGACGTCGTATCGGAGGAGCGTGCCGCCCTCGACGTCGGCGAGCGAGACTTTGGCGCCCCCCTTGGCGAAGCCGGCGACGCCGCCCTCGCCCTCGCCCGCGATCCTGTAGCTCACTTCGGGGACGATGTCGGAGAGCACGACCTTGCCTTTGAACGTGGCGGCGACCGGGCCGATCTTGGTCTTGACCACCGCGGAGAAGCCGTTGTCGCCATTCCTTTCGAGCGACTGGCATCCTGGAATGCAGCCTTTGAGGACTTCCGGGTCGTTGAGCAGCGCCCACACCTTCCCCCGGGCGGCCGGAAGCGTCGCTTCCCCCGTCATCGTCATCGCCATGAACGTTCCCTCTCGTCACGGAGCGTTGAGCGGCCGCCTTTTTCGCGCCGAGCACGTGGACCGCGTCAACCGGCCCCTCGCGATATGTGCGAATGATTTCGTACACTGTCGTCGGCGCCAAAGTCCAGATCGGGTTGCAAAGCGGTCCCGGCGATTTGCTCGACGCCTGATCGATATATATCAGCGGATAGGACGGACGCGCCTTCCGCCGCTGATCTCGGCCCGAGTTGCCGGCGCAATCGCCGACGGCTAGTTTGCCCGGCAAGACACGATGAGCCGTCTTGAACGCCCGAGGGCGCCGGGCTAAGCGCTTGTCAAAGGCCTGCTCAAGGCGGCAGGGACGTCCGGGTGCGGCTTGGTACGTTTCCTGCTTATAATATTTGTGCGTTTCCTGCTTTCTGACAGGAAACGAGGAGGAACCGTCGGCCCATGGATAATTTCCTGCAGCAGCTGATCAACGGGCTGACGCTCGGGTCGATCTACGGACTCATCGCCATCGGCTACACGATGGTTTACGGCATCATCGGAATGGTCAACTTCGCCCACGGCGACCTGTTCATGCTGTCGGCGTTCATCGCGCTGATCGTATTCATGATCCTGTCCCAGATTCTGGGTCTGGGCTCGCTGCCGATCGCCTTCGTCGTCGTGCTGATTGCGGGCATGGCGCTGACGGGACTCTGGAACTGGACGATCGAACGGCTGGCCTATCGACCGTTGCGCGGCTCGTTCCGCCTCGCGCCGCTGATCTCGGCGATCGGCATGTCGATCTTCCTGTCGAATTTCGTCTATGTTGTGCAGGGCCCGCGCAACAAGGCGCTGCCGCCGATGTTCCCGGAGGTGATCAACCTCACGCATGGCGGCGGCTATAATGTCGCGCTGTCGTACAAGCAGATCCTGATCGCGGGCGTCGCTCTTCTGCTTCTCGTCGGCTTCTGGTACCTGGTGCAGAAGACCTCCCTCGGCCGCGCGCAGCGCGCCTGCGAGCAGGACCCTCGCATGGCGGCCCTGCTCGGCATCGATGTCGACCGGACGATCTCGCTCACCTTCGTCATCGGCGCCGCGCTCGCTGCGGTCGCCGGCGTCCTCTATTTGCTCTATTACGGCGTCGTGAACGCGACGGACGGGTTTTTGCCCGGCGTCAAGGCCTTCACCGCTGCGGTGCTCGGCGGCATCGGCTCCTTGCCCGGTGCGGTCCTCG
>DASRSL010000130.1:0-7238 GCA_035656495.1 Roseiarcus sp. | reverse complement strand
CGGCTGCCCGCTCTACACCAACGACGACTTCCCTGTTGCGATGCAGCAGGAGCAGGACATGCTCAACAAATATCCCGATCTCGACGCCTTCGTGCCGACCGGCGGCTTCAGCGAGTTCCTGACCGACGCGTACAAGAACTCAATGGGCAAGTACAAGGACAAGATCGCCAGCGGAAAGATCGCGATCGCCGTCGCCGACACCTTGCCGATGCAACTCGACGATCTGAGGGCAGGTCTCGCGACCGGCAACGTCGGCCAGCGGCCATTCGATATGGGCTACAAGGCGATGTATTTCCTCAAGGACATGAAGGAGGGCAAGCCTGCGCCGGCCGACCCGACGTATACCGGACTCGACATCTGCACGCCGAAGAACGTCGACACCTGCGTCGGCGGCGGCAGCTGATCGCAGAGCTGGCTCAGCTCCCTCTCCCCGCGAGCGGGGAGAGGGTTGGGGTGAGGGGCTGCGCTGCCCTTTCCGGAAAAGCCTGTGCGCCCCTCATCCGGCGCTTCGCGCCAACTTCTCCCCGCGGAGAAGGGATGGTCGCGGTTCATCTCCGAAACTCCGAGGAAGAGCCCCGAGCGGCAAGCGCACGCTCGCGTTAAGAAAGGAAAGAAACACGCATGTTGAAGCTTGTACTGACGGGCGCAGTCGCCGCGGGCGCGCTGATTTCCGTGGCGACCGCCGCTCGCGCCGCCGAGCCCTATACATTCGCCCTGGTGCCGAAGAGCACCAACAATCCCTTCTACGACCAGGCGCTCGCCGGCTGCAAGAAGGCGGAGAAGGAACTCAAGGGCGCGATCAAGTGCCTCTACATCGGTCCGGGCGAACACGGCGGCGGCGACGAGGAGGCGCAGATCGTCGCCGACCTGATCACCAAGAAGGTCGACGGCATCGGCGTCTCGCCCGCGAACGCGCCGGCGATGGCCAACGCGCTGAAGGGCGCGGCCGCAGCGCACATCCCGGTGCTGACCTGGGATTCCGATCTTCTGCCGCAGGACAAGGGTTTGCGCGCCGCCTACGTCGGCACGCACAATTACGACATCGGCGTCAACCTCGCCAAGGTCGTCATGGCGGTGAAGCCCAAAGGCGGCACGATCTGCATCCAGTCGGGCGGCGCAGCCGCGGCCAACCACAACGAGCGCATGCAGGGCATCCGCGACACGCTTGCGGGAAAGAAGAGCGCCGAGTCGCCCGGCGACCGCCTCACCGGCCAGAACGGCTGGACCGAGGTCGCCGGCTGCCCGCTCTACACCAACGACGACTTCCCGCTCGCGATGCAGCAGGAACAGGACATGCTCAACAAATATCCGGACCTCGACGCCTTCGTGCCGACCGGCGGCTTCGGCGAGTTCCTGACCGACGCTTACAAGAACTCGATGGCCAAGTACAAGGACAGGATCGCCAGCGGAAAGATCGCGATCGCCGTCGCCGACACCTTGCCGATGCAGCTCGACGATCTGAGGGCAGGGCTGGCGACCGGCAACGTCGGCCAGCGGCCGTTCGATATGGGCTACAAGGTCATGTACTTCCTCAAGGACATGAAGGAGGGCAAGGCCCCGCCAACCGACCCGACCTACACCGGGCTCGACGTCTGCACGCCGAAGAACGTCGACACCTGCGTCGGCGGCGGCAGCTGAGCTAAGGCTAGCCGACTGCAAGGAAACAGGGGCCGGCGCGCGCGCCGGCCCCACTGTTGTCGCCGTCATGCCAAAATAGAGCGCGCGCCTCCCAGGGTTCGGCGCAAGCCGAAGCCAGGACGGCGCCGTCGCCGAACCTTCGTTTCCTTCGCCGCTGGCGGTCGGAGCGCGGAAAGAGCCGATGAAAGGCGCCAAACGAAGGCGTTTTCTTAGCGCCCGAAGCCGTGCCATAAGACGGCGAGGCCGCCCATGAGAATTCGCCGTCTCGATCCTCTGCTCATCGATCGCATCGCCGCGGGCGAGGTGATCGAGCGCCCGGCCGCGGCGGTGAAGGAGTTGGTCGAGAATTCGCTCGACGCCGGCGCGGGGTCGATCGAGGTGGCGATCGAAGCAGGCGGGCGCCGGCTCATCCGGGTGACCGACGACGGGCGCGGCATGGACGAGGGCGACCTCGCGCTCTCCGTCGAGCGCCACGCCACCTCGAAAATCCCCGACGGCGACTTGACCGCGATCGCCACCTTCGGCTTCCGCGGCGAGGCGCTGCCCTCGATCGCCTCGGTTTCGCGGCTCGCGATTCGCACGCGTACGGCGGGCGCGCCGACCGGCCTCAAACTCGTCGTCGAGGACGGCGTGAAGGGCCCGGTCCAGCCCTGCGCGGGAGGAGTCGGGACCCAGGTCGAGGCGCGCGACCTGTTCGCCGCAACGCCGGCCAGGCTCAAGTTTCTGAAGTCCGATCGAAGCGAGGCGCAGGCGGCAGCCGACGCGGTGAAGCGACTCGCGCTCAGCCACCCCGAGACGCGCTTCGCCTTCTTGACCGACATCGGCTCCCCGTTCGACTGGTCGGCTTGCGGAGCGGGAGAAGCGGGCCGCGCGGAGCGCCTGAGGCAGGCGCTGGGCCGCGACTTCGCCGAGAATTCGCTCGGCCTCGACGCCGAGCGCGAGGGGGTGCGGCTCGAGGGGCGGATCGGCCTGCCGACCTTCAGCCGACCGAACGCGCTCGCCCAGTTCGTCTTCGTCAATGGCCGCGGCGTGCGCGACAAGACTCTCGCCGGCGCGGTGCGCGCGGCCTATCTGGATTTCCTGCCCGCCGACCGGCACGCTCAGGTGGCGCTATTCGTCGTGTGCGACCCGTGCGAGGTCGACGTCAACGTCCATCCCGCCAAAGCGGAGGTGCGCTTTCGCGACGCGGGCCTCGTTCGCGGCCTCGTCGTCGGCGCGATCAAGCGGCGGCTCTCCGACGCGCTCCACCGCGCCTCGACGACAGGCGGGACTGCGACCGTGCTCGCGATGCGCCCGCCGCAGGCCTTCCGGCCCGGAGCGCCAAGCGCCGGCTGGGACTGGCGCGCCTCGCCCGCCGCGCCGGCGTATCCGCCAGGGCCGCCCGCCGGCTTCGCCGAGGCGGCGCAGGCGGGCTTCGGCTTCGCCCCCGCTGCGCCTGCGCCGGCGGCGACGCCGGACGCGCGCGACCTCCTCGCCCCGCTCGGCGCGGCGCGGGCGCAGGTGCACAACGCCTACATTATCGCCCAAACGGTCGATGGGCTGGTCATCGTCGACCAGCACGCGGCGCACGAGCGGATCGTCTACGAGACGCTGAAGCGCCAGCGCGAAGAGCGGGGCGTCGCGCGGCAGGTCCTGCTGCACCCGCTCGTCGTCGATCTCGACCCGGACGCGGCGGCGCTGATCGACGCGCATGCCCAGGAGCTCGCTACGCTCGGCCTGATCGTCGAGGGCTTCGGCCCGGGCGCCGTCATCCTGCGCGAGGCGCCGGCGGTTCTCGCGCAAGGGGATCTCGCCGGCCTCGTGCGCGACCTCGCCGCCGACCTCACGGCCGAGGACGGCGCGGAGAGCCTCGCCCGCCGGCTCGACCAGCGCCTCGCGACCTTCGCCTGTCATCATTCGGTGCGCTCCGGCCGGGCGCTAAAACCAGAGGAGATGAACGCGCTCCTGCGCGAGATGGAATCGACGCCGGGGGCGGGCCAGTGCAATCACGGCCGTCCGACCTACGTCGAATTGAAGCTCGCCGACATCGAACGGCTGTTCGGACGGAGATGACCGTGGTCCCGCAATCGGCGAAAACAGCCGCGGACGCTTCTCGGAAGAGTGCGCGGCGCGCATGAGCGAGGCGTCGCGCGCCGTCGTCGTTTGGGACGCCCCGATCAGGCTCTTCCACTGGCTGGCTGCGGCGCTGGTGGCGGCGGCTTATGCGACGTGGCGATTGAACTGGATGGACTGGCACGGGCGGGTCGGCGACGCGCTGCTCGCTCTTCTGCTGTTCCGGCTGCTGTGGGGCGTCTTCGGCAGCGAGACGGCGCGGTTCTCCCGCTTCGTCGCTTCGCCGCGGGCGGCCGCGCGACACCTGAAGCTTTCGCTTCTGCGCGAGCCTGACCGACAGGTCGGCCACAACCCGGCCGGCGGCTGGATGGTGCTCCTGCTGCTCCTGCTGCTGCTCACCGAAACGTTGACCGGCCTCTATACCGCCAACGATATCGCGGATGAAGGACACCTCACGGAAGTTGTCCCCGCCCCGGTCGCTAACGCGATCGACGCGGCGCACGCGATCATCTGGGACATGCTCCTGGCGGCGATCGTCCTGCATGTGCTGGCGATCGTCGCCTATGCGGCGGCGAAGAGACAAAACCTGTTGCGCCCGATGATCAGCGGAAGGAAAGCCCTGCCGACAAGCATCGCCGCGCCGCGGCTCGCAAGCCCGGCGCGGGCGGCTCTCCTCTTCGCCCTGGCCGCCGGAGCGGCGGCGATGATCGCCAACCTGCTGTAATTAGCCCTTCGGCGGGGTCACCTGGCCGCGGATCTCGCCCGCCGGATGGGACTGTGTGTGCACGTTCACGTACCATTCGCCGGCGGTGAACTGCTTCGCCTGCTCGGGGGTGAGCGTCGCGCTCCCGGTGATCGGGTTCGGCGGCGGGGCGCCTTGCTTATTCAGCCAGATCACGGGAGGCGCATTCTGGCCCTGTTTCGCCGGGCCATGGAAATGCGCCATCGTGGTCGGGCTCGACAGTCCGCTGTAGGGGATGTTCCAGGTGACCACCCGCGTTGTCGGATCGTAAGTCAAATCGGCCGTTCCCGAGCCGCTCGTGTCGACCGGCGGGACGCATTGCGCCCCGGTCAGCGCAACCTTGAAGGAAATGGGCGCTGCCGAGGCCGCTGTTGTCCAAGCGGCTCCCATCAACAGGGCGGACAGAACAATAGCGCGTCGAATATTCGTGGCATTCATCTTCGCCTCCTTCGTGCGCTGATCGCAACGATCGTCATGAACCGCAAAACACGCTGAGCGACCGGGTCGGCTGATCGGGCGAAGCGGACACGCCCTTTGACCGGTTCGCCAAGTATGGGATGATATTGCGGCGTTTGGAAGAGGCGCGTCCAACGCCGTGGGTCGTCGCCAAGGCCTGCTTTGCTCCCGGGGCCTTTTATGCGACTGGCCGCCGGACGTCGGGTCAAGAAAGCGCAAAGGGCGATAAACGGTGCACCCAGCATGAATGTGTCGATCCGCGCACGGCTGATCTTCCTGTCGATCCTGCTGCTCGCGATCCTCGCCGTCTCCTCCGCGCTTCTGATCCGAGAGCTCGCGCGCGACTCGCAGAGCCTCGCCGAGGAGGCGACGCTCGTCTCCGTTGTGCGGGACGCCAACTTGGCCAGCAAGCACTTCGGCGATTTGAAGTATTGGGTGATCGACTCGGCGGTCTCGCAGCTCGCCGGCTCGCAGCAGGCCGCCGCAGACGCCGAGGCGCGGCTCGCCTCCGATCTGAAGGCGATTTCGGCCGTCGATCCCCGTCTCGTCGCCGCCATCCAAAGCGAAGTCGGCATGATGACCGAACTCTCGCGTCAGGCGGGCGTCGCCTACTCGAGCGACGACAGCTCCGCCGGCAACGCGCTGCTCGAGCAGGCGAAAAGTCACATTCTCAATATCGACGAAAAGATCGACCAGATCGTCGACCGCGTCGAGCAGCAGTCCGTGGCCCTGCGCAACGTCTCCATGAGTCAGGCGCAGCTCGCGGTCAAGCTCGCGATCGTCGGCGGGATCGGCGCGCTTGCGCTGGCCTTCCTCTTCACTGCGCTCACCGTTCGCTCGATCACCGGCCCCTTGAAGCGCCTGGACGGCGCCATGGCTGCGATCACGCATGGAAAACTCGACCTCCAGCTGCCGCAGGCAGGCGGGGACGAGATCGGGGCGATGACGAGAACGCTCGGCATGTTGCGCGACAGCCTGATCGAGCGGGACCGCCTCGAACGGGAACGGCGGCGCGCCGAAGCCGAGATCCACACGGCGCGCGACACGGCCGAGGCGGCGCTGCACGACCTGAAGGCGGCCCAGGCCAGTCTGATCCAAGCCGAGAAGATGGCCTCCCTCGGCCAGCTGACGGCGGGAATCGCGCACGAAATCAAGAACCCGCTCAACTTCGTCAACAATTTCGCCGGCCTTTCGGCCGAGCTGCTCGACGAGCTGAAAGAGCGGGCCGCCTCGGCGCTCGCAGCGCTCGATGCGGAGACACGCGGCGACGTCGAGGAGGTTTTCGACACCTTGACCGGTAACCTCAGTCGGATCGTCGAGCATGGAAAGCGCGCCGACAACATCGTCAGGAGCATGCTGGCGCATTCGCGTGAAGGCGGCGGCAGACGGGAGAGCGTCGACCTCAACGCCCTTGTCGAGGAATCGCTCAATCTCGCCTATCACGGCGCGCGGGCGCAGGACCCGAATTTCAACATCACGCTCGAGCGGGCCTACGGCCGCGACATCGCGCCGCTCGAACTCGTGCCCCAAGACATGACGCGCGTCTTCCTCAACCTCATCGGCAACGGCTTCTACGCCGCGAACAAGCGGCGGCAAGAGACGGGCGACGGGGCGTTCGAGCCGGTGCTGACGGTGACCACCCGCGGCGACGGCGAAGCCGTCGAGGTCCGGGTGCGCGACAACGGCGCGGGCATTCCCGCCGAGATCAAGGGCAAGCTGTTCCAGCCTTTCTTCACCACCAAACCGACCGGCGAAGGCACCGGGCTCGGCCTGTCGATCAGCTACGACATCGTCACGCACGAGCATGGCGGCGCGATCCGCGTCGTGAGCGAGGTCGGGGCATTCACCGAGTTCATCGTGCGCTTGCCACGGCGGTTCGCAGCCGCGCCGGCCCCAGCGAAGGCGGCCGGAGCGCCATGAGCGGCGGCATCCTGATCGCCGACGGCGCGCCCTGTTTTTCCCTCACATGGGGTGTTTCCGGTCAAGCTCATTCTTTGCGCCGGCGGCTGGCGTGTCACCCGCGAAGCGGGGCGAAGCGCAGCGGAGGAGGGAGCGAAGCGACCTTGACACGCCAGCAGCCGGATACACTGTCGCGAGGGAGCGCCCTTGCGCGCTCTCGGCGGCCTTTGCGGTCTTTGCCGCGCTCATTCATTTTAACATTGCGGCCTTCGCGCTCGACCGCGAAAGAAGCTCGATCAGGTCGGCGCCATCTCCGCCCTCGATGACATGCTTGGAAAACTTCTCGCTGCCCGGACTGTTGATCGTCACGACCCATTTCGATTTGCTCAGTTCGAGCGAGGCGAACAGCGTGATATCATTCGCGCGGGCGGCGGTCGCGACAACGGTTGTC